>NZ_CAXTII010000036.1:0-25418 GCF_964244235.1 uncultured Sphingomonas sp. | reverse complement strand
TTCCGAACGTGTCGGAAGAAGCGCTGAAGAACCTCGACGAAGCCGGCATCGTCTACATCGGCGCGGAAGTGGTCGCTGGCGACATCCTCGTCGGCAAGATCACGCCGAAGGGCGAAAGCCCGATGACGCCGGAGGAGAAGCTGCTCCGCGCGATCTTCGGCGAAAAGGCGTCGGACGTGCGCGACACGTCGCTGCGCCTGCCGCCGGGCGTCGCCGGGACGGTCGTCGACGTGCGCGTCTTCAACCGTCACGGCATCGACAAGGACGAGCGTGCGATGGCGATCGAGCGCGAGGAGATCGAACGGCTGAAGAAGGATTCGGACGACGAGCGGTCGATCCTGAACCGTGCGACCTGGTCGCGTCTTCGCGAGATGCTGCTCGACCAGACCGCCACTGCGGTGCCCAAGGGCCTGAAGAAAGGTGCGGTCATCGACATGGACCTGCTCGACAGCGTCGACCGCCACGAATGGTGGAAGTTCGCAGTCGCCGACGACAAGGTCCAGAGCGATCTGGAAGCAGTGAAGCAGCAGTACGACGATGCGGCCAAGCTGATCACCGACAAGTTCCACGATCGGCGCGAGAAGCTGGAGCGTGGCGACGAGCTGCCGCCGGGCGTGCTGAAGATGGTCAAGGTGTTCGTCGCGGTGAAGCGCAAGCTGCAGCCGGGCGACAAGATGGCCGGCCGTCACGGCAACAAGGGCGTGATCTCGCGCATCCTGCCAGCGGAGGACATGCCGTTCCTCGCCGACGGGACGCCGGTCGATCTGGTGCTCAACCCGCTCGGCGTGCCGTCGCGGATGAATGTCGGGCAGATCTTCGAGACGCATCTGGGCTGGGCCGCACGCGGTCTGGGCCAGCAGATCGCGCAGCAGCTGGAGGACTGGCGCGACGCCAATCCGAACGCCAAGGCAGGCGCAATGCCCGATGCGGTGAAGGCGCGGCTGAAGACGGTGTACGGCGATAACTATCTTGCCGAGATCGACGCGCGTAGCGGCGACGAGATCGTCGAATTGGCGGAGAACCTGAAGGCCGGCGTGCCGATGGGAACTCCGGTGTTCGACGGCGCACGTGAAAGCGACGTTGCTGAGATGCTGGAACTGGCGGGTCTCGATCCGTCGGGCCAGTCGGACCTGTTCGACGGGCGTACCGGCGACATGTTCGACCGCAAGGTGACGGTGGGCATCATCTACATGCTGAAGCTACACCATCTGGTCGACGACAAGATCCACGCGCGGTCGATCGGGCCCTATTCGCTCGTCACCCAGCAGCCGCTGGGCGGCAAGGCGCAGTTCGGCGGGCAGCGGTTCGGCGAGATGGAGGTGTGGGCGCTGCAGGCCTACGGTGCCGCCTATACCTTGCAGGAGATGCTGACGGTGAAGTCGGACGACGTGGTCGGGCGCACCAAGGTCTATGAGGCGATCGTCAAGGGCGACGACACGTTCGAGGCCGGCATTCCGGAGAGCTTCAACGTGCTCGTCAAGGAGATGCGCTCGCTGGGTCTGAACGTCGATCTGAAGACCAACGAGGTCGACGAGGACGGCATCGCCATCGCGGCGGAGTGAGCCTTCTTCTCCCTCTCCCTGTGGGAGAGGGAGGGAGGCGCGCAGCGCCGGAAGGGTGAGGACAGAACAACTGTCCTGCCCTCACCTTCCCACCGGCTGACGCCGGCGGGCCCCTTCCTCTCCCGCAGGGAGAGGAGTTTAGAATTTACAAGGACAGCTCATGAACGAGATGACCCCCTTCGCGAACCCCGTCGTCAAGCCGGAGACGTTCGACCAGATCCAGATCGGCATCGCGAGCCCGGACAAGATCCGCTCGTGGAGCTTCGGCGAGATCAAGAAGCCCGAGACCATCAACTATCGCACGTTCAAGCCCGAGCGTGACGGCCTGTTCTGTGCGCGCATCTTCGGTCCGATCAAGGATTACGAGTGCCTGTGCGGCAAGTACAAGCGCATGAAGTACAAGGGCATCGTCTGCGAGAAGTGCGGCGTCGAGGTCACCGTCTCGAAGGTCCGCCGCGAGCGGATGGGCCATATCGAGCTCGCCGCGCCCGTCGCGCACATCTGGTTCCTGAAGTCGCTGCCGAGCCGCATCGGCCTGCTGCTCGACATGCAGCTGAAGCAGCTCGAGCGCGTGCTGTATTTCGAGGCGTATATCGTCATCGAACCCGGCCTGACCCCCCTGGAGAAGTTCGCGCTCCTCACCGAAGACGAATTGCTCGACGCGCAGGACGAATATGGCGAGGACGCGTTCTCGGCTGGCATCGGTGCGGAAGCAGTACGGATCATGCTCGAGTCGCTCGATCTCGAGGGTGAGCGCACGCAGTTGCTCGAAGAGCTGGCGACGACCAAGTCGGAGCTGAAGCCAAAGAAGATCATCAAGCGGCTGAAGGTCGTCGAGAGCTTCATCGATTCGGGCAACCGCCCCGAGTGGATGATCCTGGAAGTCGTGCCGGTCATCCCGCCCGAACTGCGCCCGCTGGTGCCGCTGGACGGCGGCCGTTTCGCCACGTCGGACCTGAACGACCTGTACCGCCGCGTCATCAACCGCAACAACCGTCTCAAGCGCCTGATGGAGCTGCGCGCGCCGGACATCATCGTCCGCAACGAGAAGCGCATGTTGCAGGAGGCGGTCGACGCGCTGTTCGACAACGGCCGCCGCGGCCGCACGATCACGGGTGCCAACAAGCGTCCGCTGAAGTCGCTGTCCGATATGCTCAAGGGCAAGCAGGGCCGTTTCCGCCAGAATCTGCTCGGCAAGCGCGTCGACTATTCGGGTCGGTCGGTCATCGTGACGGGGCCGGAACTGAAGCTGCACCAGTGCGGCCTGCCGAAGAAGATGGCGCTCGAGCTGTTCAAGCCGTTCATCTACGCCCGCCTCGACGCCAAGGGTCTGTCGATGACCCTGAAGCAGGCGAAGAAGTGGGTCGAGAAGGAGCGCAAGGAAGTCTGGGACATCCTGGACGAGGTGATCCGCGAGCATCCCGTGATGCTCAACCGTGCGCCGACGCTCCACCGTCTCGGCATCCAGGCGTTCGAGCCGGTGCTGATCGAGGGCAAGGCGATCCAGCTTCACCCGCTCGTCTGCTCGGCGTTCAACGCGGACTTCGACGGCGATCAGATGGCCGTCC
Organism: uncultured Sphingomonas sp.; assembly: GCF_964244235.1. Taxonomy (GTDB): domain Bacteria; phylum Pseudomonadota; class Alphaproteobacteria; order Sphingomonadales; family Sphingomonadaceae; genus Sphingomonas. The sequence continues at coordinate 22,288 of NZ_CAXTII010000036.1, read as the reverse complement.
ACGTCCCGCTGTCGCTCGAGGCACAGCTGGAAGCGCGCGTGCTGATGATGTCGACCAACAACATCCTCAGCCCCGCCAACGGCAAGCCGATCATCGTGCCGTCGCAGGACATGGTGCTGGGGCTCTATTATCTGTCGATGCTGAAGGAAGGCGAGCCTGGCGAGGGCATGCTGATTTCCGACATGGCGGAGGTGCATCAGGCGCTCCATGCAGGTGCGGTAACGCTTCACACGAAGATCATCAGCCGCGTTCCGCAGACCGACGAGGCGGGCAAGCCCTACCTCAAGCGCTACGAGACCACGCCCGGCCGCATGCTGCTGGGCGAGTGCCTGCCACAATCGTCGAAGGTGCCGTTCGATACCGTCAACCGCCTCCTCACCAAGAAGGACGTGGGCGACGTGATCGACGAGGTCTATCGCCACACCGGCCAGAAGGAGACCGTACTGTTCGCCGACGCGATCATGTCGCTGGGTTTCAAGCACGCGTTCAAGGCGGGCATCTCGTTCGGCAAGGACGACATGATCATCGCGCCGGACAAGGACAAGCTGGTCGACGAAACGCGCGACCAGGTGAAGGATTACGAGCAGCAGTACCAGGACGGCCTGATCACGCAGCAGGAGAAGTACAACAAGGTGATCGACGCCTGGAGCCGTTGCGGCGACCAGGTCGCGAATTCGATGATGAACGAGATCAAGGCGGTGAAGAAGCTCCCCAACGGGCGCGAGGCACCGATCAACTCGATCTACATGATGGCGCACTCCGGTGCCCGTGGTTCGCAGGCGCAGATCAAGCAGCTCGCCGGCATGCGCGGGCTGATGGCCAAGCCGTCGGGCGAGATCATCGAGACGCCGATCATCTCGAACTTCAAGGAAGGCCTGACCGTCCTCGAATATTTCAACTCCACCCACGGCGCGCGCAAGGGCCTCGCGGATACGGCGTTGAAGACGGCGAACTCGGGCTATCTGACGCGGCGACTTGTCGACGTCTCGCAGGACTGCACGATCGTCGAGCAGGATTGCGGCACCGACCGCGCGCTGGAGATGAAGGCGATCGTCCAGGGCGGCAGTACCATCGCGTCGCTCGGCGAGCGGATCCTCGGTCGCACGACCGCGGAGCCGATCGTCGATCCGAAAACCAACGCGACCGTCATCAAGACGGGGACGTTGCTGGACGAACCGATGATCCTTCAGATCGAGGCGCTGGGTACGCAGGCAGTCAAGATTCGTTCGCCTTTGGTCTGCGAGAGCAAGATCGGTGTGTGCGGCAAGTGCTACGGGCGCGATCTCGCCCGTGGTACGCCGGTGAATATCGGCGAAGCGGTCGGCGTCATCGCGGCGCAGTCTATCGGTGAACCCGGCACGCAGCTGACGATGCGCACCTTCCACATCGGCGGTGCGGCGCAGCTGAACGAGCAGTCGAACCTGGAAGCCCCCGTGGACGGCAAGGTCGAGTTCCGCGACCTGCGGATCATCGTCGATCAGCGTGGTCGCCGCGTGGTGCTCAGCCGTTCGGGCGAGATCGCGATCGTCGACATGGATGGCCGCGAACTCTCGACGCACCGCATCCCCTACGGTGCGTATGTGCTGTTCGAGGACGGGCACATCCTGACCAAGGGCGATCGGATGGCGGAATGGGATCCCTTCACCATGCCCGTGATCACGGAAAACCCGGGCACGGTGAAGTTCGTCGACCTGATCGAGGGCAAGACGCTCACCGAGCAGACCGACGAAGCCACCGGCATCGCCCAGCGAGTCGTGATCGAATATCGCACCTCGACCAAGTCGAAGGAGGATCTGCGTCCGCGCCTGACCCTGCTCGATGATGCGAGTGGCGAGGCCGGTCGCTACATGCTGGCTGCAGGTGCGACGTTGTCGGTCGAGGACGGGGCGCATGTGTCGGGCGGCGACGTGCTGGCGCGTGTATCGCGTGAAGCCGCCAAGACGCGCGATATCACCGGCGGTCTGCCACGGGTGGCCGAGCTGTTCGAGGCGCGCAAGCCCAAGGAGAACGCGATCATCGCCAAGGTCTCGGGTCGCGTGGTGTTCGGCAAGGATTACAAGGCGAAGCGCAAGATCGGCATCCAGCCCGAGGATGGTGGCGAGGTCGTCGAGTATCTGGTGCCGAAGTCGAAGGTGATCGATGTCCAGGAAGGCGATTACGTCAAGCGCGGCGACAACCTGATCGGCGGCTCGCCCGATCCGCACGACATCCTCGAGGTGTTGGGGATCGAGCCGCTCGCCGAATATCTCGTGAGCGAAATCCAGGAGGTCTATCGTCTGCAGGGCGTGAAGATCAACGACAAGCACATCGAGACGATCGTCCGCCAGATGCTGCAGAAGGTCGAGATCACCGACGGCGGCGACACCACGCTGCTGGCCGGCGAGCAGGTCGATCGCGAGGAAATGGACGCGATCAACGAGAAGCTCGACAAGAAGCAGGCCAAGGCGGTCGGCAAGCCCGTCCTGCTCGGCATCACCAAGGCGTCGCTGCAGACCCGCAGCTTCATCTCGGCGGCGTCGTTCCAGGAAACCACCCGCGTCCTCACCGAGGCGGCGGTCCAGGGCAAGCAGGACACGCTGATGGGTCTGAAGGAGAACGTCATCGTCGGCCGGCTGATCCCGGCGGGCACGGGCGCCGGCATGAACCGCCTGCGCGTGGCGGCCACCAGCCGCGACGTGGCGCTGCGTGCGCAGCAGCGTGCGCTGGCGGCGGTCATCGTGGCCCCGATCTCGGCGGCGGAAGAGCATGCCGCGGAGCTGGCACGTTCGCCGCGGGATGAGGCGGGCACCGGCAGCGATCCGCTGGCCGAGGTGGTGACCTCGGGCACCGGGACGGATGCCGATGCGGGCGAGTATCTGAACGACTGATCGTTCGGTTGCTCGTGGTGGAATGAGGAACCGCCGTCCGGGATGCCGGGCGGCGGTTCTGTTTTACGGGATGGTCGGAACGGTGGGCGTCCGCCCATTCGGTCTGACGCTGATGATAGTCGTCGCCGCAACCTTAGCAGCGACAGCCTTTCCGTCCACAATGAGGGGCGCAATCACCTTCTTTCCAACGGGAAAGGCCATGCACGGATCGACCGTCGTGTTGGCGGCGAGCGTCAGCTTACATTGAAGAACGGCACCTTGTGGATCGACGTTGATGGCCACCGTTGCCGTGACCATGTTCATCGAATTACCCCACATACCAAAAGGCGTTGCCATATCATCGGCAACAGTCGGCGTCGGCAACACCCACCGGGTTCGCTGCGTAAAGGTGCTAGCCATGGGCTGACCTTTTCGATCGAGCGCAGGGGAAAAACGTGCATTCTTCATAGCCGAGGCGCAGGTCTGCGCGTCGAGATCGGAAAACGTGCTGCTTTCGACAATCCTGCAGGCAGTGATCGCGCCCGTCGGCGAGACGTCCAGCGAGAATCTCACGGCTCCCTCCTGTTGCGCGCGGATTGCCGCCGGAGGGTAGTCATCGGAAGAGAACCACGTGCCGGGTGGTGAAAGTGGCCGCGGCCCGGACCCGACGGGTGTATCTGTTGCCGCCAGCAGCACGAACAACGCAACAATCATCACGGTCCCCCTTCAAACCTGCGAACGTAGCGGGAGATCAAATCATTTGCACCCACCCGACCGTCAGTTTTTTCTTGCTATCTGCTCAATCCACCGCCCGTCAGGTCCGGTTCATCGCGCCGGTGGTTACAAAAGCGTCATGCTGCACCGCGGCGGATTGCTTTCCACCCCCGGCCGCTGCTACACCAATGATATAGTATAACATGGATGGTGGAAATCGCATGCGTCTTGCCGGTTCGATGATGGTCAGTGTCCTTGCCCTGATGGCGACCCCCGCGATGGCGCAGGAGACCCCCGCCGCCCCACCTTCCCCCGGCAATGCGACCACGCCCGGCGCGCCCGATACCGCGCCGTCGACCGGCAAGGACATCGTCGTCACCGCGCGCCGGCTCGACGACGCGCGTGCGCACATCCAGCCGAGCCTCGGCGCGACGAGCTACACCGTCACCAACGCGACGATCCAGGCGCTGCCCGGCGGCGACGACCAGCAGTTCAACCAGATCATCCTGCAATTGCCCGGCGTCGTGCAGGACGGCTTCGGGCAGTTCCACGTCCGCGACGATCACAACGGGCTGCAATACCGGATCAACGGCACCGTCCTGCCTGATGGGCTCGCGGTGTTCGGCCAGACGCTGAGCCCGCGACTGATCGAAAAGTTCTCGCTGCTGACCGGCGCGTTGCCCGCGCAATACGGGCTGCGCAGCGCCGGAATCATCGACATCACGACCAAGTCGGGGTTCGACAATGGCGGCAGCATCTCGATCTATGGCGGCAGCCACGGCACGATCGAGCCGAGCTTCTCGCTGGGCGGATCGACCGGGGCGACCAACTATTTCGTGTCGGGTGACTTCCGCCACGATGCGTTGGGGATCGAGAGCGTGGACGGGAGATCGAACCCGATCCACGACAAGACGGACCAGTATCAGGGCTTCCTCTATGTCGATCACATCCTCAACGAGAGCAACCGCGCCTCGCTGGTCGGCGGCTATTCGAACCAGTCGTTCCAGATCCCCAACCCCGGCGGGCAGCATCCGACCGCGGGCTATCACGTCGGCGGGGTGACCGATTTCCTGAGCGACGACCTGAACGAGCGCCAGATCGAACAGACCGGGTTCGTCCAGGTATCGTTGCTCCACGACGCCGAGCCGCTGACGATCCAGGGATCGCTATTCGCGCGCTATTCCTCGCTCCGCTACCGGCCCGACATCGTCGGCGAATTATTGTTCAACGGCCAGGCGCAGGAGGCGTTCAAGCAGGACTTCACGGTCGGCGTCCAGGCGGACGCGGTCTATCATGCGGGCAAGGCGCATATGCTGCGCGGCGGGTTGCTGGTGACGCGCGACCGCAGCGTCGGCACGACGTCGACCAGCGTCTTTCCAGTGGACGACGCCGGCGCGCAGATCGGCCAGCCGATCATCATTCCCGATAACAGCCGCAAGACCGCAATGAGCTACAGCGTCTATCTGCAGGACGAATGGTCGTTCGCCCCCACGCTGACGCTGAATTACGGCGGCCGCTTCGATGTGTTCGACGGATACCGCGACGAGAAGCAATTCTCTCCCCGCGCGAACCTCGTGTGGCAGCCCGACGACAAATTGACCGCGCACATCGGCTATGCGCGCTATTTCGTCCCGCCGCCGTTCGAGCTGGTCGGCAACAGCAGCATCGCCAAGTTCATCATGCCGCTCACCAGCGCCGCCCCACAAGTGACGGACAACACCACGCCGTTCGCGGAGCGGCAGAATTACTATGACGTCGGCTTCCAGTACAAGCTGAGCCGCTATTTCACCTACGGCGTCGACGCCTACTACCGGCAATCGGTGAACCTGATCGACGAGGGCCAGTTCGGCGCGCCGATCATCCTGACGCCGTTCAACTACGCCAATGGGCGGATCGGCGGCGTCGAGGCCAACGCGAGCTACACGCGCGGCGGATGGCTGGTCTACGCCAATTTCGCCGCGGCGAAGGCGAAGGGCAGCGACATCGTGTCGAGCCAGTTCAGCTTCGACCCCGGCGACCTGGCGTACATCGCCAATCGCTACATCTATCTCGACCACGACCAGACCTTCACCGGCTCGGCGGGTGTTTCCTATGCGTTCAAGCATGGGCTGCTGGCGGATACCAAGCTGGGCGGCAGCATGATCTACGGCTCCGGCCTGCGCGCCGACGGGGCGGTCCCGAACGGCGCGAAGCTGGACGGCTATGCGCAGTTCAACCTGACCGCGAGCCACCGCTTCGCGAAGCCGGGACTGACCGTGCGGTTCGACGTCATCAATGTCGGCGACCATGTATATGAGATCCGCGACGGATCGGGGGTCGGCGTCGGTGCCCCGCAATTCGGGCCCCGGCGGGGGTTTTTCGTCGGGTTGAGCAAGGCCTTTGGGGCGGGGTCCGCGGACGTGAGCTAACCGCCCTATCACGGGAGGGTGGTCAGATCACCCGCTTCGGCACGTCCGACATCGTCCGAACCAGCGTCTCAAATCGCCCCCCCTCGATCCGGATTTCGTTGAAGGCCGGCGGGGTTTTGCGCGTGCGTTTCGACAGGGTTCCAGCCCCGATCATGCGAACGACCTTCCCGCCGCGTTCTACCGCGACGTCGAACGGATCGTGGACATGTCCGGATAGCACCGCAGCCGCCCCGGCGTTCGCCAGCGCGGTCATCGCGATATCGCCGCCGTGCGTTCGCGCGGTGCCGGTCGTCCCGCTTTCGATCAGCGGATGGTGCGCCGCGACGAAGATCAGATTGGCCGCCGGCACGTCGGCGATCAGCGCCAATGTCGCATCAAGCGCGGACCGGCTGACCCGCCCCTTCGACCAGTCCAACCGCCACTGCGCGCGCGCGATCGTCTTGAGGGGTACGATCGTGACCCCGGGCAGATCGAGCGGCCGCTCGATCATCCGCTCGACCGCGGCATAGCGCTGATAGGGCGATAGCAATCGCCGGAACGGGTCCCAATAATAGGGAATGTCATGATTGCCGACCTCCAACGTCACCGGCACGCCGAGCGAGGTCAGCCATTCGCCGCCCAAACGGAATTCGCGCCTGGTTGCCCGCATCGTCAGATCGCCGGTCATGACGACGGCGTCGGGCCGTTCCGCTGCTACCCGCGCGGAGAACCAGGCGATCGCCGCCGGGTCCTCCGCACCGAAATGCGCGTCGCTGACATGGAACAATCGAATCAAGGCAGATCGGCCAGCACGCGCGGCTCGTGCATCGGGCAGTCTTCTGCTAACAGCGCAGGCTCAGTCACGCCCTGTCCCCTTGACGTTCCGGCTTGTCTAAACGACGCCCCTCCGCTAAACCGCCGCTTAGATAGGTCGTTCCATTTTATCACAAACGACACAGCGAAGCTTGCAAATTGCCGATTGCAGTCGGAACTTGACGAAGCGGCACGCGCTATGCTGCAACGCACAAGTTGTTGGAGCCTGCCGATGTCCCCGTCCCCCGCAAGCACGCTGCTGCTCGAAGCGATCGCGCTGAAGAAATGCGTCGAGGCCACATACAACCGCATGGTCGTAAAGCTCGCACCACATATCTTGTATACGCGTCACGACGAGCTTTTCCTGGACGCAGTGACGCTCGAGCGCGATGGCCAGCCGCCGAAGGAGAAGAAGATCGGCACGTTTAAGCTGACCGGTCTTCAAGCACTCGGCTTTGCGGGCAAGCCATTCGATCCGGAACCGATATTCAATCCGTCGGCGGAGAAATATCGCGGCGTGACATTGTTCGCCGTCGAGGCTTAGCGGTTGTCAGTCCGCCACCACCGGCCCGCTCGCCGGGGCCGGGCGGCGCGTGAACCATACCACGACGATCAGCATCGCGCATAGCAAGGAAGACAGCGCGAACAGGTCGGTCGATGCGAGAAGATAGGCCTGCCCGACCATCTGCCGGCTGGTCGCGCCCGCGGCCTGCGTTGCGCTCATTCCCATGCGCTCCAAAAGAGTACCGGCATAGGGCGGGGGAACGAGGTAGCTGGCCGGGAATCGCGCGACCTGAGGGTTCACGTCGGCGGTCAGTTGCGGCCCGGTCGCCGACCGCTGTACCGAGAGCATCGCCTGTGCCTGCCCGACACGCGCCAGCCCGACATCGAGTGAGGGGTTGCCCGCCAGCGAGTCCGCGACGATCCGGTCGAGTTGCGGATCACCGAACGCATGCCGCCAATCCGCCGCGATCGCCGGTGCAATCGGCGCAGCCGCCAGCCCGAGCGACTCGCCGCCGGCCTGTCGTACCTGCGGATGCGACGCGGGGATGGCGCACCCCGCGAGCGACATTGCGGCGGCCACCGGCCACAGGGTCAAACGCATGTCTGATCCCCCGTTTCGATCCGCTGGCGGAGGCGATGCAAGTCGGCGATCAGCCGGTCGACTTCTTTCGTGTCCAATCCGCCAGCCATGCGTTCCACCGCCGCGTGACACCCTGACGACAGCGTTCCGCGACAGCGGTGCCTGCCTCGGTCAATCTGAGGAAGACGATTCGGCGATCGTCCGCGCTCCGCGTTCGTTCCAGCCAGCCACGGCTTTCCAGCGTTCGATCAGCCGGGTCGTCGCACCGGTGTCGTGGCAAAGCTCACGTGCAAGCGCCACGCAGGTATCGGCGTAGCCCCTCCACAGCAGCACCATCGCCGACCATTGGATATACGTCGTGCCTTCCGCAGCAAAGATCGGCTCCAGCGCCAGCACCGAACTTTGAAACACCCGCTTCGACAGGAATCCGAGCGAGGTATCGGGTACGAACGAGTCGGCAGAATAGAACGGCATTGCTTGCATTGGCAATCATTGCCGCGCAATCAATACGCGTTGCGATCCTCAGATTCCTGCGTACCAGGCATAGTCGGCGACATCCTCCCAATAGCCGCCCTTGCCTAGACCGAACCCCGCCAGGCTGTCCGCCACCTCGATCCGCATGACGTATTTAGCCTGTTTGTATCCAAGCTGCGTCTCCACCCGCAGCCGCAGCGGCGCGCCGTGCCCGACGGTCAGCCGCTGCCCGTTCATGGCCCATGCGAGGATCGTCTGCGGGTGGAACGCGTCGATCAGATCGATGCTCTCGTAATAATTGGCCATCCCGAGCGCATCGGCACAGTGGAACACGACATAGCGCGCCGCGGGCAGCAGCCCGGCATCGCGCAGCAGGCCACCGAGCGGCACGCCTGTCCACTGGCCGATTGCACTCCATCCCTCGACGCAATCATGTCGCGTGATCTGCGTCCGATGCGGCAGTTTCACGATTTGATCGAGCGTCAGAGACGCGGGACGGCGGACCAGACCATCAACCTGCAGCGCGTAGTCGCGGAAATCATTCGCTGCGAGGGTGATATAGTCCGGGTTTTGCGGACTGGAGGTGCCGTTGGTCCGGAACACCGGCGACATTTCGGAAACGCTGAATTCGCGCGCGAGCGATCCGCGTGTCCCGGTCGCTTGCGCAAAGCGCCGCGTCAGCGTCTCCGTACCCAGGAAGAACGACCGTGCCGCTGGCGTCGCCGCGATCTTGTCGCAGCCCGACACCAGCAGTCCGCCGCCCGCGACGCCAAGCGAGCCGATGAGGCCACGGCGGCTGACGATCCGGCTCATGCACCCTTTCCCTTCGCCGGCGGAATCCGGAACCAGCCTGTCACGATCGATCGCACTTCGTGGATCGGCCCCGCCAGCAGCACCATCGCGAGGTGCACGAGCGTGAAGCCGACCAGTCCCCAGGCGCACAGAAAATGGATCGACCGCGCCGATTGCCGCCCGCCGAAGACTGGCAGCAGCCAGCCGAAATTGGCATCAAACGTAGGTGCCATCGTGATGCCGGTCAGGATCATCAACGGCAGCATGACGAAAACCACGCTGCCATAAGCGAGCTTTTGCAGGATATTGTATTTCATCGCCGCCTCGCCGGTCGGAAAGCGTAGCCGGGCGTGGTCCTTAACATCACGCAAGATGTTCGAGGCGCGCAGTTCCGCCAGCGTCGGCATCACATCCCGAAGGAGGTGTCGGTTTATCGATCCCGCGATCCAGTAGAACAACGATGCGAAGACGAGCACCCAGGCGAACGACAAATGCCAGCGCCGCGCGCCCGCCAGGCTATAATCCGAAGGGATCGTCGCCCAATAGGGAAAAGCCCAGGTCTGCTGCGTACCATGCCCGTCCTTCCACCGGCCGAGCAATCCGCCGGTCGGGATGTCGACCGGCCCGATCACGATATGCCCACCCGCCGCGGTCGGCCCGATCTGCAGCCAGGCATGATCGAAATTCGCGCCGTAACTGCCCCAATAGAGCCGCGGGTGCGCGTTGAAGATCATCAGGCCGCTCATCAACATGATGGTCAGCGTCACGACGTTGACCCAGTGCCACACGCGCGTCGTGACCCGGTGGCGATAGACCCAATGCCGGGGACGATCATCGACCGGCGCAGCTGGCACACGTGCGTCGGTCGAATCGATCGGAGTCATCGTTGCCATTCGATCTCCACTTCGCCACTCGGCGTTCGCATCATAGGGCCAATCGACATCGTTGCCGAGCACCGACGCGCGCATGAAGCCAGCGCCGGATGAAAGATTTTAGAGGACGAAACCAGGGCAAGCGAACATCGACCCTTTCGGACGCTGCACTTTTGGGATGAACGTCGGCAATGGGTCGGCAACAACATGCATGAAGACCATATCTCGATCATCATGCAATCATTAGGAGGGTTTATGCGGTGCACGACATCCCGGCGTGATCCTTTCGCATCGCCACGCATTGGTCTGTACATCAGGGGCATCGCCCGGCGTCCGGAGTCGTCCGACGCCGTCTTAACTGGGGAATGAACGTGGCGGATATCGAGTCTCGTATCGAACGCGAGCGCAAGGCGGACGGTCACGACGTGATGGGCGACGAGATTGCCCCCGGCGCCCCGGACGCCCCTCTGTCCGGGCGTACCGTGTCCGAACAGACCGCGCCCCGAACCGGCAGGGATACCGCCGTCGTCGTCGAGGAACGACCTTCGCGCTTCCGGCAATTGCGTTTGCCATTGCTGCTTGCCGCGCCGATCGTCGTGGTCGTCGGGGCCTTGCTGTTCTACCTGCACGGCGGTCGGTACGAAGCCACCGACAATGCGTATCTGCAATCCGGCCTGGTATCGGTTAGTCCCAACGTCGCCGGCCGGGTGACCATGGTCGAGGTGCACGACAACCAGCACGTGACCAAGGGTCAGGTCCTGTTCCGGATCGACCCGGCACCGTATCAGGCGGCGGTCGACGAGGCCGCTGCCCAGCTCGCGTCCGCCAAGACGCAAATCGGCGCGCTCCGCGCCAATTACGCACAAGGTGCCTCCGAAATCGCGACTGCGCGCACCCGCGTCGTGTTCGCCGAACGCGAGGCCGCGCGGCAGAAGCAATTGGTCGCGGAGGGTATTTCAAGCCAGGCGCAATATGACCAGGCGCAGCTCACCGCGCAGACCGCGCGCCATGCGATCCAGACGTCGAACCAGCAGAACGCCGGCGTCCAGGCGCAATTGTCGGGCAATATCGATGCGCCGCTGGCGCAGCAGCCCGGCGTACGTGCAGCACAGGCATCGCTTGGCCGTGCGCAGCTGAACCTGGGCTACACCGTCGTGCGTGCGGCGCAGGAAGGGATCGTCGCGAAGGTCGATCAGCTGCAGGTCGGCGATTACGTCATGGCCGCACGGCCGGTCTTCAGCCTGGCGGGCACGCACTTGTGGGTCGAGGCGAATTTCAAGGAAAACCAGTTGCGCTACATGCGTATCGGCCAGCCGGCGACGATCAAGATCGACGCCTTCCCCGAACTGAACCTGACCGCGAGACTGGCGAGCTTCAGCCCCGGCACAGGCAACAGCTTCTCGATCCTGCCGCCGGAAAATGCGACCGGCAATTGGGTCAAGGTCGTGCAGCGGCTTCCCGTGGAATTCGAACTCGATCGAATTCCGGCGGACGTGCCGTTGCATGCCGGGTTGAGCGTCGAGGTCACTACCGATACGGGGCATGCACGTCGTTTGTTCGGCAACGACGTTCCCCCGACCACCGGACCTGCACCGATCGTCCGCCGGTGAGAGCCGTTCCGTGACCGAGCCGGCGGCAGCGCAATATCCCGATCCGGTCACGCGCCGCTTCATCACCGCGGCGGTGATGGCGGCGACCGTGATGAACTCGCTTGATTCGACGATCGCGAACGTCGCGCTGCCGCATATGCAAGGCAGCGTCGCGGCATCGGCGGATCAGATCACCTGGGTGCTGACATCCTATATCGTCGCCGCGGCGATCTGTACGCCGTTGACCGGCTGGTTCGCCGGGCGGTTCGGGCGCCGACGGCTGATGCTGTATTCGATCGTCGGCTTCACAATCGCCAGCGGCCTGTGCGGCGTCGCGACCTCGCTTGGCGAACTGGTCGGCTTCCGGCTGTTGCAGGGCGTGTTCGGCGCGGCGCTGGTGCCGATGAGCCAGGCGATCCTGCTGGACATCAACCCGCCCGAAAACCATGGACCCGCCATGTCGATCTGGGCAATGGGCGCGATCCTGGGGCCGATCGTGGGGCCCGCGCTCGGCGGCTGGCTGACCGACAATTATAACTGGCGGTGGGTGTTCTTCATCAACCTGCCGATCGGCATGCTGGCGTTCACCGGGCTGTACTTTTTTCTGTCCGAAACGAAGTCCGCGGCGCGAATGAGGCTCGATCTGTTCGGTTTCGCGATGCTCAGCCTCGCCATCGCATCGTTGCAGTTGATGCTTGACCGCGGGCAGCAACTCGACTGGTACTCCTCGACCGAAATCATGGTCGAGACGGTCGGGGCGCTATTGTTCTTCTATCTGTTCATCGTCCACACGCTGACCGCCAAACAACCCTTTATCGACTTGGCCTTGTTCAAGGACCGCAACTTCGTCGCCGCGGCGGTCTTCGGTTTCTTCCTGGGGGTGCTGTTGTTCGCGGTCCTCGCGCTGTTGCCGCCGATGCTGGAGGAATTGATGGGATATCCGGTCGTCCTGACCGGCCTGGTCACGGCCCCGCGCGGAGTGGGTACGATCATCTCGACCGTCATCGTGGGGCGCGTGATCCGAAAGGTCGATCCACGAATTCTGCTCGGGTGCGGTATTGCATTGGCGGCGTATTCGACGCGGGAGATGAGCGGCTTTTCGCTCGGCATGGACGAAAGCCTGATCGTGACGACAGGGTTCGTCCAGGGACTGGGCACCGGGCTGATCTTCGTGCCGCTGGCGACGGTTGCGTTCGCGACGCTCGACATGCGGTTCCGCAACGAGGGCGCTGCGATGTTCACGCTGATCCGCAATATCGGCTCGGCGATCGGTATCTCGGTGCTCCAGTTCATGACGGTGCGCAACGCCGCGACGGTGCATTCGCGGCTGGTCGAAGGGCTGCGCCCCGATAGCGGCGCATTCAATGCGGCCATGCCGGATTTCGATTTCGGCGCGATCGGGTCGCTCGCGCGGTTGAATGCCGAGGTGTCGCGACAGGCCGCGATGGTGTCCTATATCGACGCCTTTTATGCGTTGTTCGTCGTCACGCTGTTCATCGCGCCTCTGATCCTGTTGATGCGCCCGCCCAGGCGGGGCGTACAGGCCCCCAACGTACACATGGACTGATGTCATGACCCGCCTGCCCCGCCCCTTCGCCGCGATGACGATCGCCGCTCTGCTCGTCGGCTGTACCGTCGGCCCCTATTTCCAGCGCCCAGCAGCGCCCGGCGATACCGGCTATCTGGCACCGGCCGAGATTCGTTACGCCACCGGCGGCCCGGTCGCGGCGACCGGCGAAGGCCCGACGCTTCGCTGGTGGACCGCTTTCGGATCGCCCGCGCTCGATGCATTGGTGGACCAGGCGATTGCGCGCAACCGGACCCTTGCCGCCAGCAACGCCACGCTCGCTGCGTCGCGCGAACAGATCGCGGCGATCCGCGGACGGCAACTGCCGCAGATCGATGCGACCGCGCGGGTCGAGCATGAAACGGTCAACCTGTCCGCGTTCGGCTTTCCCGGCACCAACCCCGAATTCAACCTGTATTCGGTCGGCGGCGGTATCTCCTACGATCTGGACCTGTTCGGCGGCGCCCGCCGCCGGGTCGAACAGGCCGCCGCGCAGGCAGAAACGCAATTGCGCCAGACCCAGGCTGCGCATCTGGCCGTCGCCGGACAGGTCGTCAACCAGGCCCTGACGATCGCGGCGATCCGTGCGCAGATCGCGACCGCCGATGCGCTGCTGGCAGATGATCGCCGCAACGTCGAACTGACGCAGAGGCGGAAGGAGGGCGGCGAGGGCACCCTGGTCGAGGTGCTGACCGCGCAGAGCCAGTTCGAGGCCGATCGCGCCGAAATCCCGCAGCTGTCGCAGCAACTGGCGGAAGCGCGCCACTTGCTGGCGACCCTCGTCGGGCTGTCACCGGCCAATCTCGGTCAGGCGGATTTCGATTTCGCGCAGCTTTCGCTGCCAGCGCAGATCCCGGTCACGCTGCCGTCGTCGCTGGTCCACAAACGACCCGATATCCTGCAGGCGGAGGCGTCGTTCCACGCTGCGACCGCCGCGGTCGGCATCGCGACCGCGCAACTCTATCCCGACATCACGCTTGGCGCGACGGCAACGCAGGGCGCGCCCAATATCGGCGACATCGTCAGTTCCGCCTTTCGCGGATACGACATTTTCGGCGGACTGAGTGCGCCGATCTTCCATGGCGGGACGCTGAAGGCGGAACGCCGCGCCGCGGTCGACCGCGCTACAGCAGCCGAGGCGACGTATCAGCAGACCGTCCTCGACGCCTTCCGCCAGGTCGCCGATCTGCTCCAGTCGATCGACAGCGATCAGCGGTCGGTCGCGAACCAGCGCGAGTCGGTACAAGTCGCTCAGCGATCGCTGGGATTGTCGCGGCGCAGCTTCCAGGTGGGCAATACCGGCATCCTGCAAATTCTCGACGCCGAACGCCTGTATCAGCGCGCTTCGGCAAATCTGGTCGATGCACAGGCGCGTCAGTTCCTGAACGTCGCGCGGCTGTACGTCGCGACCGCCGGGGGCTGGACGGGTAACGCCGTGCAACCGACCAGCGAGACGGTATCGACGATCCATTAACCGCGTGCATTTCCACCTGCCCTTGTCGCTGAACCCGCGCGCGTATCTGCGCCCGCGGCGGCGCAGGATCGCGTCGGTAAATGCCGAGGTGCGCGATGGCATCGTTCCCGCAGCGGCGCGTGTTGCGGAAACGTCCGATCACAATGAACAGGAGGCGGCGACCGCCAGTTATCGCACCGTCGCGCTCATCATCGCGACGGCGATGTTCATGGAAAATCTGGATGCGACCGTTCTTGCTACCGCGTTGCCGACGATGGCGCGGGACTTCGGGGTACGTGCGCCGGAGATGAGCGTCGCACTGACATCGTATCTGCTGGCGCTCGCGGTCTTCACACCGGGCTCGGGCACGGTCGCCGACCGGTACGGCGCAAAGCGTGTGTTCCGGGCGGCGATCGGCGTGTTCATGCTCGGCTCGCTCGCCTGCGGCCTCGCCCCCACCCTGCCGCTGATGGTCGCGGCGCGGTTCGCGCAGGGGATTGGCGGAGCGATGATGATGCCGGTCGGGCGGCTCGTGCTGCTGCGATCGGTGGCGAAGCGCGACATGGTGTCGGCGATGTCGTGGCTCATCATGCCCGCGCTGGTCGGGCCGATCCTCGGGCCGCCGGTCGGCGGGTTGATCGTCACCTATCTCGATTGGCGCTGGATCTTCTGGCTCAACCTACCGATCGGAGCGGCGGGCATCCTGTTGGTCGGCCGGTTCATTGCCGACATCCGCGAAACGGCCACCCATCCGTTCGACGCGATCGGTTTCGTTTTGTCGGGCCTGTCGCTCGGCGGATTGCTGGCCGGGTTCGAAATGGCGAGCCGTACCGGCGACGCTCGATTGACGATCGCGCTGATCGCGGGCGGGCTTGCATTCGGGATCGCCTATCTGCGTCACGCACGATCCGTCACGCGTCCGATCCTCGACGTGACGCTGATGCACGTACCGACGTTTCGCCTTTCCGTGCTGGGTGGATCGCTCGCGCGGATCACTCAGGGCGCGCAGCCCTTTCTGCTGCCGCTCATGATGCAGCTCGCCTTCGGCCTGTCCGCCGCGCAGAGCGGGCTGATGACGGTAGCGACGGCGATCGGATCGTTCGGAATGAAGGGGGTCGCGCGCAGAATTCTCCATCGCCACGGCTTTCGTGACAGCCTGAGCGTCATGGGACTGCTGGGCACCGGCGCGTTTGCGGTGTGCGGCGTTTTCCGTCCCGAATGGCCACTGACCGCAGTATTCTCCGTATTGGTCGTGTCGGGATTCCTGATGTCGTTCCAGTTCACGGCGTACAACACCATCGCCTATGATGAGATCGACAAGACCAGGATGAGCGCGGCGACGAGTTTCTATTCCACCTTCCAGCAATTGATGCTGTCGCTCGGCATCTGCACGGGTGCCACCGCACTTCACGTGTCGATGGTCGCCGGCGGTCGCGCCACCCCGGCCTTCGCCGATTTTTCCGCGGCGTTCTGGACCGTTACCGCGATTTCCGCCTGCGCGATCGTCGTCAATCGCGCGTTCGACCGCGATGCGGGTGCGGAGATGAGCGGACGGTGATGCGCGTACGGCTGATCCCTCTCTTCGCGTTGCTCCTGGCCGTCGCGCCGGTTCCGAAGGACGTGATCCGGGTCAGGCTCGTGACCTCCGCTGGACCGATCGTCCTGGCACTCGACGCCCGCCATGCGCCGCTGACCACTGCAAACTTCCTTGCGTATGTCGATGATGGACGTTTCGAGGGCACCTATTTTTACCGCGCGTCCCGCCGCAAGGCGCAGCCGACGCTAGGCCTGATCGAAGGCGGCGTCGGGATGGACGCGCGACGCAAGCTCGCCCCCGTCAAGCTGGAGCCGACCGACCGGACCGGGCTGCACCATCTGAACGGCACGGTATCGATGGCGCATGGCCCCGATCCCGATTCCGCGAACGGCAATTTTTCGATCATGGTCGGCGACACGCCTTCGCTCGACGCGCACCGGACCGACCGCGGGTTCGCGGCATTCGGGCGCGTCGTGTCGGGCATGGACGTGGTCCGCCGAATCCTCGCACTGCCCAGCGGCGGCGGCGGCGACGTTATGCGCGGCGAGATCATCCTGAAGCCGGTGACGATCCTGCGGGCCGAGCGGCTGGATGGGACCTCGCATCCGACCGGGCATGTAAAGCCGTGGCTGCTCGGGTTGCCGAGTAGCTGAACGGTCCGCGCCGCGACCAAGCCACATCGTCGATCATCGCTGCCGCGATGCCGGGCAGGCCTTCGCCGAGACGCGTTTAAAGTGCCGCGAAAACGGGAGCGGGTGAAGGGAACACGCCACAGCCGTAAGTGGCTTTCGGCAAAGGTCTGATCTCCTCGCCCTTTTGATACATCCCCTATTGAGCCGGCGACGTGTCGGTATCCGGATACTTCACCCCTAACTGTTCGAGATAGGACCCGTATCTCGCCGGGTCGTAATAATATTTCTCCATCGCCGGACGCAGACGGGTCATCACCTCTTCGTTGCGATGGATCGCAGGCTGGTCCGTGGGCGCAAGTACCGGATCGTAGGTCTGGGCCTTCTGCTGCACGTCGGTGAAATAGGCCTTGGCATCGGAGACCAGCTTCGGCGTCTTCATGAGATCGAGCACCGTCATCGCCACCGCCTTGGCGCCGACGATGACGCCTTTGTGCGCGATCGGCGTCGCCATTGCCATCGCGGCGGTCGCGTGATGGAAGATGACGTTAGGGATGTTGGACGGGTAACCGATCGTGATCGTCGGCACCGCCCACATGACATCACCGATGTCGTCCGACGCGCCGAAGCCGATCTTGCCGCGCGTCTCCGGTGTCGAGAGCGGTCCGACGACCGTCGGCAAAGGTTTCAACTTGAAGCCGTTGGCGACTTGCACCGCCTTGGCGAAGGCCTGATCGTCGGCCGACCAGGCGGGCATGCCGACCGCCTTGATATTGACATAAGCCGCTTCCGCCAGCGGCTTGTTGGCGAAGTTCGGCGCGGCATAGCCGAGGATCTGCCGCGTCACCGTGGTACCCGTCGCCTGCGCGGCAGCCTCCGAAATCTCGTTGCCGGTATCGTACAACGTCCGCACTGCCGCGAAATCGTGATCGCGAAAATAATACCAGACCGCCGCCTTGTCGGGTACGACATTGGGCTGGCCACCGCCGTTTGTGATGACGTCGTGCGAGCGCTGGCTGACCGGCAAATGCTCGCGCCGGAAATTCCAGGCGACGTCCATGATCTCGGCGGCGTCCAGCGCACTGCGTCCCTCCCACGGCATCGCCGCGGCGTGCGCGGTCTTGCCGTGGAAGGTGTATTCGACCGATACCATCCCGTTCATCCCGAGATCGCCATAGCCCGTGCCGAAATCGGTGTTGACGTGCGCGAAGATGCAGGCGTCGATACCCTTGAACAGCCCGGCGCGCACGTAAAAGGCCTTGGTGCCCAGCAGTTCCTCGGCGACGCCGGGCCACAGCATCAGCCGGCCAGGAATGTGGTTCTTCTCCATGACTTGCTTGACTGCGATCGCCGCAGCAACGATCAGCGGCATACCCGAATTATGACCTTCGCCGTGCCCAGGCGCACCCGCGATCATTGGCTTAATCGTCGGCACGCCCGGAGTCTGCGACACGCCGAGCAGATCGTCGATGTCGCTGCCCAACGCGATCAGTGGCCCGCCCGTTCCCCAGGTGGCGGTAAAAGCTGTAGGGATGCCGGCAACGCCCCGCATCACGGTGAAGCCGTTCTTTTCAAGGATCGTAGCCAGATAGTCCGACGTGCGCACCTCTTGAAATCCGGGTTCGGCATAGCTGAACACTTGGTCGACCATGACCTGAATCTGCTTGGTCTG
This sequence comes from uncultured Sphingomonas sp., assembly GCF_964244235.1. Classification (GTDB taxonomy): domain Bacteria; phylum Pseudomonadota; class Alphaproteobacteria; order Sphingomonadales; family Sphingomonadaceae; genus Sphingomonas. Next base: position 3,859 of record NZ_CAXTII010000036.1, on the reverse strand, counting down.
GGCATCGACATCCGCCGCTGCCTCGGCCTTCAGCGTCTGGCTGGCGGAAGCGTGCGCGGCGATCGGCTGCAACAGCGTCGTGAGCATCGCGGCGGCGAGCACGGGTTTGATCTTGCGCATTGCAATTCCTTTCACGATCGAACCGGTCATTGCGGCGTCAGTGTCGGATATTTGATCCCGAGCTGGTCGAGATAAGTCGGGTATTTGGCAGGGTCATAATAATATTTCTCCATCGCTGGCCGCAGTTCCTTCATCGTCTTGGCATTGAGCCAGATCGCCGGCTTGTCGGCGGGCGTGATGATCGGATCGTAGTGATCGGTCTTCTGCTGCACATCGGTGAAATAGATTTTGGCATCAGCGATCAGTTTCGGCGTCGTCATCAAATCCAGCACGGTCATGGCCAGCGCCTTCGCGCCAACGACGACGCCCTTGTGGGCGATCGGCGTGGCCATCGCCATCGCCGAGGTAACGTTGTGACCGATCATGTTGGGGATGTTCGAGGGATAGCGCATCGTGATCGTCGGCACCGTCCACATGATATCGCCGATATCGTCCGATCCGCCGCCCTGCGATGCCGGCCTGCTCTCCGGCGTGGAGAGCGGTGAGACGGTGTCGTGTAGCGGCTCGACCTTGCGCTTGTTGGTTTCCTGCACGGCCTTGGCGAACGCCTGGTCGTCGGCGGACCATTTCGGCATGCCGACCGCCTTGATGTTGGCATAGGCCGCTTCCGCCAGCGGCTTGTTCCCGAAATCGGGCGCCGAATAACCGAGCGTCTGCCGGGTGACCGTCGTGCCGGTGGCCTTGGCCGCGGCCTCGGCAATCTCGTTCCCCGTGGTGTAGAGCGATCGCACCGCGCCGAACGTCCGGTCGCGGAAATAATACCAGACTGCGGCCTTGTCCGGCACGACGTTGGGCTGGCCGCCGCCATTGGTAATGACGTAATGCGAGCGCTGCGTGACGGGCAAGTGCTCGCGCCGGAAGTTCCAGGCGGTGTCCATGATCTCCACTGCGTCCAGCGCACTACGTCCATCCCAGGGATCGCCGGCGGCATGTGCGGTCCTGCCGTGGAAGGTATATTCCACCGAGACCATGCCGTTCATGCCGAGTTCGCCATAGGCCGTCGTGAAATCGTTCGAAACGTGGTTGAAGATGCAGGCGTCGACGTCCTTGAACAGCCCGGCGCGGACATAATAGGCCTTCGTCGCCAGCAATTCCTCGGCGACGCCCGGCCACAGCATGAGCCGGCCGGGAATATGGTTCTTCTCCATCACCGCCTTGACCGCGATCGCCGCGGCGATGACGAGCGGCATGCCCGAATTATGGCCCTCGCCATGCCCCGGCGCGCCCTCGACCAGCGGCTTGACGTTGGGGATGCCGGGAATTTGCGACACGCCGAGCAGATCGTCGATATCACTGCCGAGCGCGATAAGCGGGCCGCCTGTGCCCCAGGTCGCGGTAAAAGCGGTCGGGATGTCGGCAACCCCGCGAGTGACGGTGAAGCCGTTCTTTTCGAGGATGTCCTCCAAATAGGCCGATGTCCGCACCTCCTGGAATCCGGGTTCGGCATAGCTGAACACCTGATCGACCATGACCTGAATTTGCTTGGTCTGCGCCTCCACGCGCGCGGCGGCCTCGGCCTTCAGCGACCTGGGGGCTTCGGCTCCGACGACCGATCCGCACAGTTGCGCCGCGAGAAGGGTGGTGAGCACCGACGTCCGATAATATCCCATCGACAATGTCCTTTGGTTACGCGGCAGCAGATCAGAACTTGAACTTGACGGCGACGCGGAAGACGCGGCCCAGCACATCGTAGAGCGAGCGATTGGTCTGCGCATAGGCGGGCACGTTGTTGCCGTCGGGCCCGTTGCCGATCAGCACCGGATCCTTGTTGAGCAGGTTGTTGACGATGAAGGTGAGGTCTCCGTCATGCCCGGCGGCCTTGATCTTCACGCTGACCGACGCATCGAACAGCGTGCTGCCGGCGATGTTGTTGTCGTTGATCGTGCGATACCGCGTCGTCGAGGTTGGGCAGCCCGTCGAGCATTCGATATAGTCGTTGCCATACACGCCCGAACTGAACCCGCGCGCCACGACGTTGAACGTGACCGGATCGATGTCGTAGAAGGCACTGACGCGGAATACCCAGCTCGGCTCGCTATACGTGCCAGACAAGCTGCCGCCGTTCACGCCGGCATAGTTGATCGGGAAGATGCCGTTGTCGATCACGTTCGAGATGTAGTGAGTGATCGCGCTGTGGATGCTGAACGCACCGGGCAGCTTCGAAGAGATCGCCGAAAGTTCGGTGCGATAGCTCGCCTCTATGTCGAAGCCCTTTTCGCGCTGGCTGGCGAAGTTGAACGGCTGGATCGTGATCGTGCTCAGCGTGCCGCCCGAATAGACGATGTTCGAGCAATAAGCGGTGACCCCCGAATAGCAGAAATCCACGGTGTTCTGCGAAGTGATCGATCCGATCGCATCGGTGATCTTGATATCGTAATAGTCAAACGAGGCGGAGAAGCCCGGAAGGAAGGATGGCGTCAGCACCACACCAGCAGTCCAGGTATTGGCTTTTTCGGGTTTCAGGTTAAGGTTGCCGATGGTGTTTTCGATGAACTGGAACGAACCGGCGCCGACCGGCGAGTTCGCCGGCAGGATGACGCTGTTCGTCCGCGCGGTACCCGCCGCGAACAGCTCTTGGAGATTTGGTGCGCGGATGTCGTGACTATACGTACCGCGGAACCGGATGTCGGGAACGGGCGAATAGGTGGCGCCCACCTTCCACGTCTGCACCCCGCCCGAGGTAGAATAATCGGTATAGCGGCCCGCGGCATTGACGTTCAGCCCCTTCAATAACGGCAGGTCGACTTCGACGAAGCCTTCCTTGACGTTGTATCCGCCCTTGTTGACCAGATAGTTCCCGTACAGCCAGCCGGAGTTGAATTGCGGATCGACATAGCCGTCGATCTGCTCCTTGCGGTATTCGCCGCCGAACGCGATCGCGATCGGGCCGCCGGGCAGACGCAAGAACTGACCGTTGACGCTCACCGCGGCGACGTCCTGTTTGATCGTCTCGTCGCGCTGGGGCTGGGTGCTGCCATAGATATAGGCGAGCGACGCAGCCGACGGGCCGGAAGTGCCCAGCCGGTCGATCGGCACGCAGCCATTGGTCGGATTGGTCAGCGTCGAGCGGCAGACGATCTGGCCGTTGGAGATCACCGCATCCTGCGCGAGCGCCATGCGCGCGGTGTTCCACGTGTTGGTCAGCTGCTCATGCGCCTTGGTAACGCCGTGTTGATAATAGGCGTCCCATTTCCAGTCATTATCGAACAGGCTGAACCGGCCGTTCGCGCCAGCGACGTAGCGGAATACTTCGCGCCGGTTATTGCTGCCCGGCACCGGGAAGCCGGCATTGCTGGTGCCGACGCTGATCGAGCTGTTCGGCGCCAGCTGTGCAGCGATCAGCGGATATTGGGTGACCAGATACGCATTGTCGCTGCGAATCGTCAGCCCCGTGCTCGGCGTCTGCTGGTAGAAGCTCTGCCCATCATACCGGTTATAGGCGAACTGTCCGTAGATCTGGATCGAGTCGGTCAGGTCGAAAGCGGTGCGATCGAACACGCTGATCCGCCGTTCGTTCGGCAACAGCGAATTGGTGCCGACATGACCCGCCAGCGTCGTCGCGGTGTCGCCGCCGATCATCCAGGGGCTCGAAACGGTGTTCGTCGTGCCGAAGTTCAGCTTGCCCGTCACGCCATCGCCGAGGAAATAGGTGCCGCGCAACGGCCCCGCCGTCGTAATCAGTCCGCCCGCGGTATAGGTCGCCGGCCCGAATCCCGAGCCGAAGATGCGCTGCGGCAGG
>NZ_CAXTII010000035.1:0-26579 GCF_964244235.1 uncultured Sphingomonas sp. | reverse complement strand
GCCTGATCAGTCCGGCCTAGTCGGAGATCGCCGTGATCACACCGGCGAAGCTACAACACGCCGTGGGGCACGATCTCTTTTGCTAGGCGCGATCGGCACGCTCAGCATTTGGCATATGATCGGCTGACATTAGCCACTGACAAATCGTACCGACCGCGCCCGCTTTAGGCGGCTCATGCGCTGGCTCGCGTTTGGTTGAGGTAGAATAGGCGGGCAAGGATTTCGTCGTCGGGGAGCGGGGCAGCGCGCCATTCGTCGCCCCAGCCATACGCATCGGCGACCGCCTGATCGAGCGTGGCGTGGGCGTTGGCAAGCCATTGCGGGCGGGCATTGTAGAGGTTGGTCAGCGTGCGTTTCTTTAGTTCCTGCGCGGCCTCCGCGTCCTTCGGCAGGGTGCGGTGAGGATAGCCGGGCACGACCTCTGGCTCCCGCAAGACCAGATCGGCGGGGTTGAGCCAATTCTCGCGCAGTTCGTTCAGCCGCGCGGCGGCGGCGGCGGCGGCGGCGGCGATGGCGGCGGCGGCGATGGCCTGCGCGCGGGGATCGTCGGCATAATCGGCGGCAGGAATGTTCGGGGTAAGGCCTTCGGGGAAGGGGAAGGTTTCGAACGTGGTGGAGGGGGTGTAGCGCGGATCGTTGCCGACGCCGAGAAACGTCCCCATCCGCAGCGACCAGAGTTCGTGAAAGCGCGAATGGAGAATACCGAAACTGGTGTCGTCGCGGGCGATGGCGATTGCACCGTCATCAAGCGAAGCCGACACTGGTAGCCACGAAAAAAGGCGATACTTCGCCACGCGAGGGGTGCCAATGTAGCGGGATAGCGGCGCGATTGACGCCCTAAGTCCCGGAGCGGTTTCAGAATGGAGCCAATAATGGAGGCGTCGCCGTTCGCGGCGGTTTAATCGCGCACTGGCTTAACGTAGTCTAGCACGTAGGCGAACGGAGCCTCGTAGAAGGCCGCGTCAGCCTCCGTGACTGCGTGACCAAAATCAATTATCAGCGATCTTCCGCTCGCCTTGCCAAGTCGGTGCCTGTGAAACGCCTATGCAAGACGTCACTGTTAGGACGCCCGTTAACATTTAGTGGCTCATCGAGCATCTGTCGGGCGGGCGCCGGGTCCAAATCAAACGGCCCACCCTTTTTTGTACCAAGGAACGCCACGTTGACATTTGGTGATAGGCGCTTGGCTTTGGTCAAATCGAGGCCGTCCCGGCCAGATGTCAGGTCGGAATTGATCCGACCCGCCCCAAGTCCATTTAGGACCGACTGCGCCTGAGTGCTTCTCATAAGCCTCAAGCGGGACCTGAAGTAGGCTATTTCGCGTCGCGCTGATCGCGGGCGGTTCCACACCATTGGAAAGCGCCTCCTTACGCCGTTCGTTAGTGTGAAGGAGAGAAAGCGCCTGAAGGAATTCGACCGGCTCGATCTTTGCGAGCACCGACTGGGCAATCAGCCTTTCGCGCCGCGCCTTCCAGTCATCGCGAAGCTTGTAGCCCGTCGCGGCATACATCGCCGTCACAAGCTCGAACGCATCGAGCGGCTTGCCGCCGGTGTTCACCTTTTCAAAAACCAAACAGACGGCGGCGCGTGACGTGTCTTTGCCAAGCTTGATGACCGGGACTTGGTAGGAGGTGAAATTGTTGACCACATCCTGCATGAAGGCGTTGATCAGCTTCAGATGATCCATGCGTTCTTGAGCATTCTGATATACCCAGTCGATGGCAGCCTGCTGCCATAGGTGTGCCTCGAACATGCGGTTGATCGGGAAGTGGAGCGCCTCGAACTCACGTGCCTCGGACGAAAGATCAAGCGCTATATCCCGCCCGAAATTCTCGCGGATGATCCGGTCTTGCGGAACGGCCAAAATAACATCGGCACGCGGCCCGTTGGCGTTCAGGGCTGCGCGAATGTCGAAATAGAAATGCACTTTGATCGGCTGCTTTTTCACAGTCTGGGTCGATACTGGCGCTCGAGAAGAGGTGGATTGATACAGCGACGTCATGCGTTGCTGCCCGTCCAACAAATAGGCTTCGAGGTCTTTGCGGGGCACAGGCGCGCCTTAGACCGACCTAGCCGCAAAGGTCACATCGCCAGACGCATCAGTGTCATCAGACCGCCGACAGGGAAACCCTCCGAAATCGACGCCAGAAGGTCGACAATCCGGTCCTGATCCCAAACCCAGCCGCGCTGAAAATCGGGCAGCCGAAGTTTACCTTCGTCGCACTCACGCATCAAATCCTTAAGATGCACAGGGTTTGTCAGAAACGATGTCGTCATTATGCACTGCCCCGCCGCACCGACCGCTGAATTTTTTGCACTGTAGTCCGCTGTCTTTCCTCGGCAAGCTGTTACCGGGAGCAAGGGCTCTACGGGGTATGGCGGGCGCGGGGGGCACTCACGGTGCCAAGATAAAGGCTATCACCTTGCTACGCGCGGTAGACTTGGTGTGGTTAGAACGCTTGCCCTCAGGCGATCACTCATTCGAATGATTCGGGCAAGCGGCCTGTCGCGCGAACGCTGTCCCAAACGCTTTCAAAACGCCCAAATTAATTCCAGGCGTCCCGTAACCTAGAATGTAACCTTTTACTCAACGGCAATGAACAAATCAGCGGGTCAAGACCAATAAGTCATTGATTTTCCTCGGTAATTTGGTGGACGCACTTGGGCTCGAACCAAGGACCCGCTGATTAAGAGTCAGCTGCTCTACCAACTGAGCTATGCGTCCATACCGGAAGGGCGACGGCACCGCGGCGCTCGTCGTTTCGGGAAGCGCGCGGGTAGCATCGCGCGCATGGGATGCAAACCCTTTTTTGCCGAAAAGGCGTGCGTGCCGTTTACCAGCGGACCTGCCTGTGGTTCTGGCGGTCGATCGACATCAGGATGCCGATGCACAACAGGACGGTCATTTGCGCGGATCCGCCGTTGCTGACGAGCGGCAGGGGGATGCCGACAACTGGTGCGAGGCCCATCACCATCGCCAGGTTGATCGCGACGTAGAAGAAGATCGTCGTCGCCAGCCCGGCCGCGGTCAGTCTGGCGAAGCGCGTCTGCGCACGCATTCCGACGTCGATCCCCCAACGGATGACGAGGAAGAACGCACCGATCAGCAGCACGCCGCCGACGAGCCCCCATTCCTCCGCCATCGTAGCGAATACGAAGTCGGTATGGCCTTCGGGCAGATATTGTAGATGGCTCTGCGTGCCCTTCAGGAACCCCTTGCCGAGGATTCCGCCCGATCCGATCGCGATCTTCGACTGGGTGATGTGGTAGCCGGTCTTCAGCGGGTCGCTTTCGGGATCGAGGAAGATGAGGATACGGTTGCGCTGATAGTCGTGGAGCACGAACTTGATCGCGAGCGGCGCGGCGATCGCGATCGCGGTCAGCCCGCCGACGAACAGGCGCAAGGGCACCCCCGCGAGGAACATCACCGTCGCCCCGCCCGCGCAGATCATCAGCGCGGTGCCGAGATCGGGTTGCAGCATGACGAGCGCGGCGGGGACGCCGATCATTGCCGCGGCGGGCCAGACGCCGGCGAAGCGGCGCGTCTCCGCAGCGGGCAGGATGTCGTAGAAGCGCGCGCAGGCCAGCACGATCGCCGGCTTCATCAGTTCGGAAGGCTGCAGATTGACGAAGCCGATATTGATCCAGCGCTGCGACCCGCCGCTGATCTTGCCGAGCAACTCGACCGCGACGAGCGAGAGCACGAGCAGCGCATAGACGGGCAGCGCGCCGGTCTTCCACACGTTTTCTGGCACTCGCGACAGGGCGATGGCGGCGGCGAGGAAGACGAAGAAGCGGATGCCCTGCGACAGCGCCCAGGGATGCAGGCTGCCCCCCGCGGCGGAATAGAGGACGACGAGCCCGAACCCGCCGATCGCGACGATCAGCAGGATCATCCGCCAGGGCAATTGCGCGAGTGGTTCCGGGACGATCCGGCTGCGGCTCACTGCGGTGCCTCGGGATTGGGATCCTCGGCCGGAGTCGTGATGTTCGCGCCGCCCGTCGCCAGCGCCTGCTGCTCGGCGCTGACCGCGGCGCTCTCGGCCTGGACGGGGGCGGATTCGGTAGGGACGACCGCATCGGTCCGTGTCGCGATCGCCGCCGCGGAGGGGGTGTGGAGCGTGCGGTATTCCGCCGCGCTCGCTGCCATGCGCGTCTCGATATCGCCGCCCCAGGTCGGTTCGATCTCGGCGAGCGTTGCGATCGCGCGGTCGCGGTCGAGCAGGTACGTCATGATGTCGCGGCCGATCCCCGGCGTATCGAGATTGCGGACGGTATGGCCATTATGTTCGAGCACGACCGCCGCGGCATAGCGCGGATTGTCGGCGGGCGCGAAGCAGACGAACAGCGCATGGTCGCGCAGTTTGAAGGGCAGGGCGGCGTTCTTCAGGACGCCGTGACCGCGTTCCGCCATCGTGATCCGGCGGACCTGCGCGGTGCCCGTCTTCGCCGCGATCGCGACTCCGGGGATCAGCAGCCGTGCCGCGCCCCCGGTGCCGCCGCCGTTCACGACCGCGAACATCGCGTCGCGGATCATCGCAAGATGCTCGGACTGGTAGGGCAGGGCTGGCGCGTCGAGGCTGACGTCGGCGGTGAGGAGACTTGGCTGCAACGCGCGGCCGCTGGCGATCCTGGCCGCCATGACTGCCAGCTGCAGTGGATTGGTCAGGACATAGCCTTGGCCGATCGACGCGTTGAGCGAGTCCGCGACCGTCCAGTCCGCCTTGTACCGACGCTGTTTCCACATGTTGTCGGGCACGGTACCGAAGCGCTGACCCGAGAGCGGCAGATCGAATTTCTGGCCGAGACCGAGCGATTTCGCGACGGGAGCTATCCGATCATAGCCAAGCCGCCGCACCATTTCGTAGAAATAGATGTCGCAGCTCTGCATGATCGCGTTTTTGAGGTCGAGCGCGCCGTGGCCGCTTTTCTTGTGGCAGTGGAAGATCCCCGTGCCGACGCGAAGCGCGCCCGAACAGTTGATCCGCGCGTGCGGGTCGACGCCGTTCCGCAACAGCGCGATGCCGTTCATCGGCTTCACGGTGGAGCCCGGCGGATACAGACCCTGCGTGACCTTGTTCATCAAGGGCACGTGATCGTCGTCCGCCAGCATCTGCCATTCGAGATGGCTGATCCCCCTGGAGAAACTGTTCGGATCATAGGCGGGGACCGACACCATCGCCAGCATCTCGCCGGTGCGGCAGTCGAGCACGACCGCCGATCCCGAATTGGTGCCGAGCCGGCGCGCGGCATAGTCCTGCAACCCCGCATCGATCGTCAGCCGCTGCGTCGCGCCCGGCACATCGACGCGGGTCGGCAGTTCGGCGACGGGGCGGCCCCGCGCGGTCACCTCCATGCGCTTGGCGCCGGGCCGGCCGCGCAGATGGCCCTCCAGCGTCTTTTCCAGCCCGTCCTTGCCGATCTTGAAGCCGGGCACGACCATCAGCGGGTCGTGCGTCGCCTTATATTGCTCGGCATTGGGCACGCCGACATAGCCGGTCAGGTGCGCGACAGCGGCACCGGAGGGATAATGCCGCGCGAAGCCGCGGGTCGGGGCGACGCCGGGCAGTTCCGGCTGGCGCAGGCTGACCGCGGCGAAGCGTTCCCATTCGATATTCTCCGCGACCTTCACCGGCTGGAACCCGGCGGCGTTGTCGAGGTCGATCCCGATCCTGGCCAGATCCTCCGGCGTCAGCGCCAGCAATCGCCCCAGCAGCGGCAGCACGCGCTCGCGTTCCGCCAGCCGGTCGGGAATGATGTCGATGCGCAGGTCGGTGCGGTTGTTCGCGATCGGCTGGCCATGACGGTCGACGATCCAGCCGCGGCGCGGCGGCATCAGCGTCGTGCTGACGCGGTTGCTTTCCGCCATCAGATTGTATTTGGCGTTCTGCGCGATCGCCAGCCAGGCCATTCGCCCGGCGAGCAACAGGCCGATCGTACCCTGCGCGGTACCGAGCAGCCAGGCACGACGCGAAAAGCTGTACGCCTGCGACGCCTCGGTCACCACGCGCGCCGGTTGCTTCACGCCCGTACCCGTTTCGTCTCGATTGCCGCGACGATACGCGTGGCAAGCGGAAAGAGCAGGATCGAGATCGCGATCTGGCCGATCACCGCCTGATCCACCCGTGCAGCGACCGGCACCGCGATCAGCCGGCCCGCGCACAGGCCGAACGCGATCGCACCGGCGGCGATCATCCAGTCCTGCCAGAAATCGCGGAATACCAGCCGCACCTCGATCAGTTCGATGACGACGAAGCACAGCGACCATAGCAACACCGACGAGCCCAGCGGCTGGCCGCTGACGAGGTCGTCGAACAGCCCCAATGGTGCCGCGGCCCAGGGGCGCAGCGCGAAGCGCGCGAGCAACCGCCATGCGATCAGCATCAGCAGACCGAAGGGGGGCAGCAGGGGGATGCCGGCGACCACGGGTACGATGGTGACGAGCGACCCCGCCATCACGCTGGCCCAGGGCAGCGCGCGGGCGCGGGCGGGCGGCAGCGTCGGTGCGAACGGCGTATAGTCGATGCCACTCACTTCGCCTTCGCCTTGGATTTGGGCACCGGCGTCGGGGCCGGGCCGGGGAGGGCGGCGACCGCGGCGGGGATCGGCAGGAACGGGCGCTCGACGATCGCGAAATCGATCGTGTCGGGGCGTGCGAAGGTCTGCGCCGCCACCGTGTCGCGACCGAGCTTCGGGATCCGCGCGACGGGAATGCCGGGCGCGTAGATGCCGCCGATCCCCGACGAGACGAAGATGTCACCGGCCTGGAAGCGAACGTCCGCGGTCTCGACCGATCGGATGTCGACCAGCCCGTCGCCGCGCCCCTGCGCGATCGCCGGCAGGCCGTCGCGCAACCGGCGAACCGGAACGACGCTATCGGGATCGGTCAGCAACAGGATGCGCGCGACGGCGGGCCCGGTCTCGAGCACGCGCCCGATCAGCCCATCGGGGCCGCGCACCGGCATTCCCGGCTGCACGCCCTGCCAGCGCCCGGCGTCCAGCATCGCGAAGCGGCGCGTGCTGGACGGGGTCGAGGCGACGAGGCGTGCGGTGACGACCGTATCGCTGGTCGCGTCGCGTATCGCGAGCAGCCGCCGCAGCCGCGCATTGTCGTGCAATATCGCGCGCGCGCGAAGCACGACCGCGCGTTCGTCGGCCAACTGCCCGCGCAATATGCCGTTCTCTGTCTTCACGCGGAAATGGTCGCCGATCATGTCGGGCACGGATAGGACCGCATCGACCACCACGGAGCCGGCGGCCGACACCGGTATAGTGACGCTCGCCACCGTCATGCGAAGTACGGCGAAGGCGGGTGGATCGAACGTGGATACCGCGAGCAGCACGCCGCCGATGGCCGCGCCTGCCACGAGCAGCACATAGCCGAAGAAGACCCCATATTGTCGTCGCCGTGAAAATCCCGTGCGGCGGTCGCGGGCTGACGCCATGCGCCGGTCCCCCCGTTATTGACTGTCAGCCGCTCATCAGCACGCCGCGGAACATCGGATCCTCGAGCGCACGCCCGGTGCCGAGCGCGACGCAGGTCAGCGGATCCTCCGCGACCGTCACCGGCAACCCGGTCTCGTCGCGCAACACCTCGTCCAACGCCTCCAGCAGCGCGCCGCCGCCGGTCAGGACGATGCCTTGGTCGACGATGTCGGCGGCGAGTTCGGGCGCGGTGTTCTCCAGCGCGACGCGGACGCCCTCGACGATCGTCGCGACCGGTTCGGACAGCGCCTCGGCGATCTGGCCCTGGTTGATCTGGATCTCCTTGGGCACGCCGTTCACGAGATCGCGGCCCTTGATGAAGATCGTCTGGCCGATGCCGTCCGCCGGCGGGCGAGCGATGCCGACCTCCTGCTTGATCCGCTCCGCCGTGGCCTCGCCGATCAGCAGATTGTGGTTGCGGCGCACATAGGAGACGATGGCCTCGTCCATCTTGTCGCCGCCGACACGCACCGAGGTCGTGTAGGCGAGGCCGCGCAAGCTCAGCACCGCGACTTCGGTCGTGCCACCGCCGATATCGACGACCATGCTGCCGATCGGTTCGGTAACCGGCATGTCCGCGCCGATCGCCGCCGCCATCGGCTCCTCGATCAGCCAGACCGTCGATGCGCCCGCATTCGACGCGGCGTCGCGGATCGCGCGGCGTTCGACCTTCGTCGAACCCGACGGCACGCAGATCACGATCTCGGGCCAGCGTGCGAAGCGGCGCGGACCGTGCACCTTCTGGATGAAATATTTGATCATCTGTTCGGCAACGTCGATATCCGCGATGACACCGTCGCGTAAGGGGCGGATCGCCTCGATATTGCCGGGCGTCTTGCCCATCATCAGCTTGGCGTCGTCACCGACCGCCTTCACTCGCTTCACCCCGTTGATCGTCTCGACCGCGACCACCGACGGCTCGTTCAGCACGATGCCGCGACCGCGGACATAGACGACCGTGTTCGCGGTGCCGAGATCGATCGCCATGTCGTGCGACATGAACTTGAAGAAGCGGGAGAAGAAGGACATCAGAGCTGGGTTCCGTCACCTGTGCTGCCGGACGCGCGAACGAAGCCGGCGTGGCCGCATCGCACATCATCCCGCGATCTTAAGGTCTGGCGGCACCGGACGACAGCAATGACGCCACCGATCGGTTCGCGTTTGCGGGTCGCGGGATGCCGTCGCTTGGTCTAGGGATTGGCCCATGTCAATACGGCGCCTGCCCGAGCATCTGGTCAATCGCATCGCCGCTGGTGAAGTGGTCGAAAGACCCGCCAGCGCATTGAAGGAACTGATCGAGAACGCGGTCGATTCCGGCGCGTCGCGCATCGCGGTTTCGTTGGCGGCCGGGGGGCTGGACCGGATCGAGGTATCGGACGACGGTTGCGGCATGACCGCCGCCGAGATGGCGCTGGCGCTCGAACGCCATGCCACGTCGAAGTTGCTCGACGAGGATATCCAGGCGGTCGCGACGCTCGGTTTTCGCGGCGAGGCGCTACCCTCGATCGCGAGCGTCGCGCGGCTGACGATCGAAAGCCGACCGGCGGGCGGCGATGGCTGGGGCCGGGTCGTCGACAATGGCGCGGCGGTGCGCGACGGCCCTGCAGCGGTGCCGCCGGGGACGCGCGTCGTCGTCGAGGACCTGTTCGCGCGGGTGCCCGCCCGGCGCAAGTTCCTGCGCTCCGCGCGCGCGGAGTTCGCGGCGTCGATGGACGTCGTGAAACGACTGGCGATGGCACGGCCCGATATCGCATTCACGCTCGATCATGATGGACGCCGTACCTTGTCGACCGTCGCGGGCGACGACCGTCCGGCGCGCGTCGCGGCGCTGACCGATCGCGCGCTTGCCGCAAATTCGGTCGCGGTCGATCTGGAGCGTGAAGGCCTGGTGCTGGGCGGCGTGGCGGGATTGCCGACGTTCAACCGCGGGATCGCGGATCACCAATATCTGTTCGTCAACGGTCGCCCGGTGAAGGATCGCCTGCTGATCGGCGCGATCCGCGGTGCCTATGCCGAAATGCTGCCGCGCGACCGGCACGCCGTCGTCGCGCTGTTTCTGGACGTGCCGCCAGGCGAGGTCGACGTGAACGTCCACCCCGCCAAGACCGAAGTCCGCTTCCGCGACCCGCAGATGGTCCGCGGGCTGATCGTGTCGGGCCTGCGTCATTCGCTGGATGTGGCCGGGCACCGCTCGCAGCGGCCCACCGTGGCGGCGTTGGGCAGGTGGCAGCAGGAGCACTCGAGCGAGATGCGCCATTCCGGCGAAGGCTCGGGTCTGACGCCGCAGGGGGGAATGCCGCTGCACGAGACCACGGCCTTCGCCGGGGTAATGGAAAGGGGCGGGGATGGGCTACGATACGTCCAGGACCGCCGCCCGACCTTCTTCACCGCGCCCCCCGCCGCCCGCGCCGAACCCGCATGGTCGCCGCCGCCGGAAGCGGTCGATCATCCGCTCGGCGTCGCACGCGGGCAGGTGGCCAGGACCTATATCGTCGCCGAAGCTGCCGACGGCCTCGTACTTGTCGATCAGCACGCAGCGCACGAGCGCCTGGTGCTGGAACGCATGCGCGCCGCGCTGGCCGGCGGGCGGATCGCCGCGCAGGCGTTGCTGTTGCCCGAGGTCGTCGAACTGGACGAACCCGCCTGCGACCGGCTGGAGGCGCGGGCCGGCGAATTGGCGCATTTCGGGCTCGATCTGGAACGCTTCGGTCCCCGCGCGATGCTGGTGCGCGCTACGCCGGCGTTGCTCGGGCAGGCGGACCCGACGGGTTTGGTCACCGATCTGGCGGACGAGATCGCCGCCTTCGACGAAGCATTGTCGCTTCGCGAACGCCTGGATTCGGTGGCCGGTACGATGGCATGCCACGGCTCCGTCCGCGCCGGCCGCATCCTGTCGGTCGCGGAAATGAACGCCTTGCTCCGCGAAATGGAGGTCACGCCGCATTCGGGTCAATGCAATCACGGGCGCCCGACCTGGGTGAAGCTGGCGCATGGCGATATCGAGCGGCTGTTCGGGCGGCGGTAGCGGGACCACTGACATACCGTAACGGGACGGGATTCCGCCAAACAAGTGATGCCGTCATTCATCTTCGCGCAACCTTTGGTCGCGCCGCGCGATATACCTGCTGCAACCATGCAGCGAGTTCCCGATGAAGCACGTCCTGCCGCTCGTTTTCGCCGTCATTCCGCTCGCCGCCATGATCGGTGCATGCGTCGGTAGCAACTGATCGGCGGACGAAGCGCGGGCGTATGCGCGGCGGCCCGAAGGCCCCGATATGAGAAGGGCCGGGCAGTTCTGGCTGCCCGGCCCTTCCATTGATCGATCGATAGACGGCGGCGAAGACGCGAACCGCCCTGGCCGCCCGTCTCGTCACATCGAATCGAGTTCCTGGATGTGCTGCTGCACGACCGGGACGATCTTCGCCGCGGCGGTCTTGAGCGGCGCGACCGTTCCGTTCATCGCATAGCCCTGCTGAACCATCAACGCCTGCTGATGCGCAGCCTTCTGCTGCGTGATGTACAGCGCGTCGCGTTTCATCGGTCCCGCCGCCTTCAGCGCGGCGATATCGTGCGACTGCTTGGCGTCGAGCATCGGCGGCTTGGGGGTCATGCCCGCCCGCATCGCGGCAGCCTTCACGTCGGCGGTACTGGTCGTATGATCGCTGATCATCATCTTCGCGAACGACTTCAGCTTCGGATTCTTCGTCGAGCCGAGCACGACTTCGCTCGACTTGCGTTCGTAGAGATCGCCTGCGCCAGCCTTCATGACATAGGTAGAGGCTGGCATCGGCGCCGCCATCTGCGCGCTCGCCACCACGGGTAGCGCCGCCAGGACCATTGCACCTAGGATCTTACTCATCATCGTCTCCTTTTGACCGACCCGCCATATCGGTCGGGCGGCGTAACGACTGATCGCTTTCCCATGCCGACTGGTTCCACCTGAGCATCATGATTCCGGCAAACTTGATCCAGGGCAATTCGTTCGCGATCGCGTCCGGAATGAAAAGGGCCGCCCGGATGTCTCCGGACGGCCCCCTCGTTGCCAATGATGCGCGGGGCTCAGCCTTCCGCTGTATTCTCGGACGTTTCGGCAGTGGCACCGGGTTCGGCGTTCGGATCGTAGTCCTCGACGAAGCCGGCTTCGTCCTTCTCGAACATCGCTTCCATGACATCGACACCCGACGCCTGCATCTCGGCCTCTTCCGGCGAGCGTGCGACGTTGACCTTGATCGTCACCGACACTTCGGGGTGCAACGCCAGCTTCACCTCGTACAGGCCGATCGCCTTGATCGGCTTGTCCAGCACGACCTGGCTCTTGCCGACCTTGTGGCCGTGGGCGACCAGCGCCTCGATCAGATCGCGCACCGCGACCGAGCCGTAAAGCTGGCCGGTGTTCGATGCCTGACGGATCAGCGTGACGGTCGCGTCCTTGAACGACGCCGCGTCCTTCTCGGCCTCGCCGCGACGGTTGGCGTTGTCGCTCTCGATGCGGGCGCGGTTGTTCTCGAAGACCTTGCGGTTGGCCTCGTTGGCGCGCATCGCCTTCCTGTTCGGCAGCAGGAAGTTGCGGGCGAACCCGTCCTTCACCTTCACCACGTCGCCGATGGCACCGAGCTTCTCGACGCGCTCGAGCAGAATGACGTCCATATTCCGGACTCCTTACTTAACGACGTAGGGCAGCAGGCCCAGATGACGCGCGCGCTTGATCGCCTGACCCAGCTCGCGCTGCTTCTTCGCGCTCACCGACGTGATCCGCGACGGCACTATCTTGCCACGTTCGGAAACGAAGCCCTGAAGCAACCGGACGTCCTTGTAATCGATCCGGGGAGCATCCTTGGCAGAGAAGGGACAGCTCTTGCGGCGGCGGAAAAACGGACGTCCCATTATGCCATCTCCTCTTCGCGGTCACGACGCGGGCGATCGCCGCGATCCGAGCGGCCGTCCCGGTCGCCGCGCGGGCCGCGATCGCCGCCTTCGCGCCCGCCTTCACGGTCGCCGCGACGCTCACGGTCGCGTTCCTGCTTGCGCATCATGACGGTCGGGCCGGCTTCCAGCGCATCGACCTTGACGGTCATGTAGCGGATAACGTCCTCGTTGATCTGCGTCTGGCGTTCCAGTTCGGCCACGACGTCGCCGGGGGCGTCGATTTCCAGCATGACGTAATGCGCCTTGCGGTTCTTGGCGATCTTGTACGCCAGACTGCGCAGGCCCCAGCTCTCGGTCTTGACGACCTTGCCGTGATTGTCGGTGATGATCTTCGTCGCGGCTTCCGCCAGCGCGTCCACTTGCGCTTGTGCCAGATCCTGGCGCGCAAGGAAGATATGCTCGTAAAGAGCCATGCCTTGTCCTTCTTCCTGCCGATCGCTGACGAACGCACCCTGCGCACCGCCCCTCCGGCTTTCTTCAACGGCAACGGGACGGAAAGGCGAACCCTTCCGTCCCGGCTGTGACTTCCCACTACGCTATCCGTGCGCAAAGGCAAGGTGGATCAGCGGAACGCGCCGGTCCGGACATCGACGACGGTGCCGTTTCGCACCAGCACCGCGTCTGGTTGTCGCGGACCCGTTTCACGCCTGTACCGAAATGGTCGCCGGGTGTCGCAGGTCCGACGGGTCCGTTCATGTTGCCATTCGCCGGCCAGGCACCTAGTCCCACGCGCCAAACCAATGGAGAGGCAAATGCGCGCGTTCATCTTCCCGGGTCAGGGCAGCCAGGCAGTCGGCATGGGGCAGGCGTTGGCCGATGCGAGCCCGGTCGCCCGGGCGGTGTTCGAGGAGGTCGACGATTCGCTCGGCCGGAAGCTGTTCGCGCTGATGAGCGACGGGCCGGCGGACGATCTGCTGCTGACCGAGAATGCGCAGCCTGCGATCATGGCCAACGCCATCGCGACACTGCGCGTGATGGAGCAGGAGGGCGGGATCCGTCTTGCGGACAAGGCGGACTTCGTCGCGGGACATAGTCTCGGCGAATATACCGCCTTGTGCGCCGCGGGTGCGCTCGATCTCGCGACGACCGCGCGATTGCTGCGGTTGCGTGGGCGCGCGATGCAGGCGGCGGTGCCGGTGGGTGACGGCGCGATGGCGGCGCTGCTGGGAGCCGATCTGGAGAAAGCGCAGGCGATCGCATCGGCGGCGGTGGCGGCGGTCCGCGAAGACACCGGCAAGACCCTGGTCTGCACCGTCGCCAACGACAACGACCCGAGCCAGATTGTCCTCTCCGGCCATCGCCCATCGATCGAACGTGCCATCGCGCTGGCAAAGGACCTCGGGGCAAAGCGCGCGGTCCTGCTGCCGGTGTCGGCACCATTTCACTGCCCGCTGATGCAACCCGCCGCCGACGCGATGGCGGCTGCATTGGCGGAGGCGGATCTGCGCGCGCCATTGATCCCGGTGTATTGCAACGTCGACGCCGCGGCGATCGCCGATCCCGATCAGGTGCGTGCCGCGCTGGTGCGGCAGGTGACG
The DNA here is from genome assembly GCF_964244235.1 of uncultured Sphingomonas sp. Taxonomy (GTDB): domain Bacteria; phylum Pseudomonadota; class Alphaproteobacteria; order Sphingomonadales; family Sphingomonadaceae; genus Sphingomonas. The sequence goes on along the minus strand of NZ_CAXTII010000035.1, from coordinate 12,630 downwards.
GGCATGGTCCGCTGGCGCGAATCGGTTTTGGCGATGGCGGCTGCGGGGGCCGACCGGTTCGTCGAATTCGGCGGCAAGGTACTGGCCCCGATGGTCAAGCGTACCGCGCCCGACGTCGCCGCGGCGAGCGTGGTTACGATGGACGACATCGGGGAAATGCTGAAGACGCTTTGACTGCTCGCTGAAGGATGTATGACGATGTGGAAAACGATCCTGTCCGCCCTGGCGCTGGCCCTGCTGCCGGCAACCGCGGTCGCCGCGGACCGGGTCGAGCTGCCGGTCCGCGCGGTGACGCTGTCCGACGGCACGCATCGCTTCGGCGTCACGCTGACGATCGACGGTCGGCCGATCGAGGCGGGGCTCGACACCGGATCGACCGGACTGCGCGTCATGGCGCGCGGCTTGCCCGGGTCAACGGCGAAGGGATCGCCGACGCGCTATTTCTATGCGGTCGGCACGCAGTTCGAGGGCGAGGCCATTACGCTTCCCATTGCGTTGGGGTCGGTCTCGGGGTCGGTCAAGATCCAGCGGATCGATCGGTTGTCGTGCACCGCCGCCAAGCCCGATTGCCCGGTTCGCCGCAACGACGACCCCGCGACCTTTGGCATCCAGGGCAATGGACTGCCTGACGAGGGTTTCGTCGCGATACTGGGCGTCAATTTTCGCCGCGATGTCGTACCCAATCCGTTCGAGGCGCTCGGGGTGCGGCAATGGATCGTCGAGCTTCCGCGGCCCGGCGACCCGGCACCGGGGCGGATCGTCCTCAACCCCACACCCGCCGATCTCGAAGGCTATCGACGCTACCGCCTGCTCGATGACGACAACAGCCTGGCCGGCTGCTTGTCCGGCGCGGCACCGCTCGGGCGTACCTGCGGGCCGGCGACGATCGATAGCGGTGCGCCGGGCCTGCGGGTGGTCGCGGCGAGCCCGCATCGCCCCGTCCCGCCGGGTACGCCTGCGACGCTGACGTTGGGCGACGGTCACGATCAGGCCAGCATGGACATCGAGACCGACCGTCGCGAACAGGCCAGCCATCTGACCTTCGAACAGCGCCCCGATATCCAGGCGACGCGGCTGTTCTTCGGCATCTCGCCCTACTTCCACTGGTCGGTGTTCTACGACGCCGAAGCGCACATGATCGGCCTGAGGCCGCGTTGACGGAGAATAACGAATGTTCGACCTCACTGGCATGACCGCGCTCGTCACCGGCGCGTCCGGGGGCATCGGTTCGGCGATCGCGCAGGCGCTTGCCGGGCAGGGCGCGCGCCTTGCGGTATCGGGCTCGAATGCGGACAAGCTCGCCCGGTTTCGCGATGGCCTCGGCGGCGATCATGTCGCGGTGCCGTGCGATCTGTCGGATGCGACCGCGGTGGATCGCCTCGTTCCCGCCGCGGTCGAGGCGCTGGGCGGTCGGCTGGACATCCTGGTCAACAATGCCGGCGTCACGCGTGACAATCTCGCGATGCGGATGAAGGACGACGAGTGGAGCGACGTCATCCGTGTCAATCTGGAGGCTGCGTTCCGGCTGTGCCGAGCCGCCGCGCGGCCGATGATGAAGGCGCGGTTCGGGCGGATCGTATCGATCACGTCGGTCGTCGGCCAGACCGGCAATCCCGGACAGGTCAATTATGCCGCGTCCAAGGCCGGCCTGGTCGGGATGTCGAAGGCGCTGGCGCAGGAACTTGCCAGCCGCGGCATCACCGTCAATTGCGTGGCGCCCGGGTTCATCCGCTCGGCAATGACCGGGGCGCTGTCCGAGGCGCAGAAGACCGCGTTGCTCGGCCGTATCCCGGCGGGAGGTCTGGGCGAGGGCGCGGACGTCGGTGCCGCGGTCGTCTATCTCGTCAGCCGGGAGGCGGGGTACGTCACCGGTCAGACGCTGCACGTCAATGGCGGGATGGCGATGGTCTAGCGGGATCGTCCTCGGCATCGCGCGCTTGCCACGCAACGGGCTGCGTTCTAGGTGCGTTCAGGAATCAGAAAACCCGTCAAGCGAAGAGGGAATGCCATGAGCGAGACCGCCGACCGCGTGAAGAAGATCGTCGTCGAGCACCTCGGCGTCGAAGCCGACAAGGTGACAGAGGATGCGAGCTTCATCGATGATCTCGGTGCCGACAGCCTCGACATCGTCGAGCTGGTGATGGCGTTCGAAGAAGAATTCGGCGTCGAAATCCCCGACGACGCTGCAGAGAAGATCGCGACGGTCAAGGACGCGATCAGCTATATCGATGAGCACAAGGCGTAAGCCTCTGCCCGTGCCTTAGGGCCGGATTTGAACGGCTCCCCGTCCTTGGGCTAATAGGACGGGGGGCCGTTTCGGTATCGGGAAGCAGTTGGAGAATGGTATGCGGCGCGTCGTCGTAACCGGAATGGGCATGGTCACGCCGCTCGGCGCGGATGTCGAGACCGTATGGGCGAACATCATCGCCTCGAAATCGGGCGCGGGTCCGATCACGCGTTTCGATGCGTCGGATCAGAAATGCCAGATCGCCTGCGAGGTGAAGCCTGCGGGCCATGCCTATGGCTTCGATCCCGACCTGCGCGTCGATCACAAGGTGCAGCGCCAGGTCGATCCCTTCATCATCTTCGGCATCGACGCCGCCGGTCAGGCGCTGGAGGACGCAGGCCTGACCGGTATGACCGAGGCGGAGCGGTACCGCGCGGGCTGTTCGATCGGTTCGGGTATCGGCGGGCTGCCGGGGATCGAAAGCGAATCGCTGGTCCTCGCCGAAAAAGGTCCGCGCCGGGTCTCGCCGCATTTCGTGCACGGGCGGCTCATCAATCTGATTTCTGGACAGGTCTCGATCAAATACGGGTTGATGGGGCCGAACCATGCGGTCGTCACCGCGTGCTCCACCGGCGCGCATTCGATCGGCGACGCGGCGCGGATGATCGCGATGGACGATGCCGACGTGATGCTGGCCGGCGGTTCGGAAAGCACGATCTGTCCGATAGGCATAGCGGGCTTCGCTGCGGCGCGCGCGCTCAACACCAGCTTCAACGACCGCCCCGAACAAGCCAGCCGCCCCTACGACCGCGACCGCGACGGATTCGTCATGGGCGAGGGTGCGGGTGTCCTGGTCCTCGAGGAATATGAACGTGCCAAGGTGCGCGGCGCGAAAATCTATTGCGAAGTGGTCGGCTACGGCCTGTCCGGCGACGCCTATCACGTTACGGCACCGGAGCCCACGGGATCGGGCGCGTACCGATCGATGGAGATGGCGCTTAGGAAATCGGGGCTCGCGCTGTCCGACATCGATTATATCAACGCGCATGGTACCTCGACCATGGCCGACATGATCGAACTGGGCGCGGTAAAGCGGCTGTTCGGAGCCGACATCGGCCGGTTGTCGATGAGTTCGACCAAGTCGGCGACCGGGCATCTGCTCGGCGGCGCGGGCGCGGTGGAGAGCATCTTCTGCATCCTGGCGATGCGCGACGGGATCGTGCCCCCGACGCTCAACCTGGACAATCCGTCGGAAGGTGCCGAGGGCGTCGATCTGGTGCCGCACGTCGCCAGGAAGCGGTCGGTCAAGGCGGTGCTGAACAACTCGTTCGGTTTCGGTGGCACGAACGCGTCATTGGTGATGCGAGCAATCTGACCGGTCATGGCGAATAGCGGTGCGAGGAAATTCGGGTGTTCCGGCCTCATCGCCGGGCTGGCGCTGATCGTAGCCGCATTCCTCGCGGTCCACGGCTGGGGAGGGGCTGGCCCAGCGAAGCACACCGTCACCATCGACATTCCGCAGGGCGCAACGCTCGCCTCCGCCGCACGCGATCTGGAAAAGGCCGGCGCGGTCCGGTCCGCTTTCCGCTTCCGCCTGCTGGCGCGCATATTCGGATCGCATGACGCGATCCGCGCGGGCGAATACCGGATTCCGCCGCGGCTCAGCGCCGCCGATACGCTGAAGCTACTTCAGGGTGGCAAGGCGATCCAGCGGCTGGTGGTGGTGCCGGAGGGCTACCCCTCCGTCATGGTTCGCGATGCGCTGATGAAGGCCGACGGCCTCATTGGTCCCGTCGCGGTGCCGACGGAGGGGTCGATCCTGCCCGACAGCTATGCGTTCGAGCGCGGCGATACCCGCGCATCGGTCGTGAAGCGGATGCAAAAGGCGATGGATGCATATCTCGCCGCCGCCTGGGCGAAGCGCAAACCCGGTATCGCGGTCTCGACAACCGAACAGGCGATCATCCTGGCGTCGATCGTCGAGAAGGAGACGGGCAAGCCGTCCGAACGCCGGCAGGTCGCCGCGGTCTATGGCAACCGCCTGCGGCTCGGCATGCCGCTCCAGGCGGACCCGACGACGATCTACCCGATCACCCGGGGTCGCCCGCTCGGCCGACGCATTCTGCGGTCGGAACTGCAGGCGAAGAACGGATACAACACCTATGCCGAGATCGGCCTACCAAGGGGGCCGATCGCCAATCCGGGGCGGGCATCGATCGATGCGGTGCTCGATCCGGGGACGTCGAAGGCGCTGTATTTCGTGGCGGACGGGACGGGGGGCCACGTCTTCGCGGATACGCTCGCCGAGCATAATGCGAACGTGAAGAAATGGTACGCGATCCGGCATGCACGGGGGGAGATGTAATTCACCGTCCCTTTGGAAGAGCGCGTCAAGTCCGCGTTCCCACCGGCGACTGCCCGATGTCCGCAATGTCGTTCACAGCGCATGTTCCTGTGCGAAGGCCGCCGCCGCGCCGAACAGGCCGGGTTGGGGATGGGTGATGAGCTTTACCGGCATCGCCGCCATCATCTGCCGGAACCGCCCCTTGGCCACGAAGCGTTCGCCGAAGCCCGATCGGATCAGCCGGTCGCGGATCCGGTAACCAAGCCCGCCGGCGATCACAACTCCGCGTGCGCCGTGCGCCAGCGCGTAATCACCCGCGACCGCGCCGAGCGACAGGCAGAACCGATAGAGCGCGGCGAGGGCGATCGGGTCGCTGCCCTCGATCGCCTCGGTCCAGATCGTCGTGTCGTCGTGGCTGGGCACCGCGCGGCCTTCGATCGCCGCCAGCGTTTCGTAGATTGCCACGATGCCGGGACCCGCAACCACCCGCTCGCACGAAACGCGTGTGAACTGCTTGCGCAAGCGCAGGAGCAGCGCATCCTCGATCCCGTCGAGCGCGGCGAAGTCCATATGGCCGCCCTCCGTCTCGATGACGTGATAGCCGCCCTTGCGCCTGACGACCTGCGCGACGCCCAGCCCGGTGCCGGGGCCGCAGACCGTCGTCACGCCATCGTCGGGAAGCGGAACGTCGGGGCCGTCGAGATGGACGAAGTCGCTCGTGGGTAGCTGCGCGACCGCATGGCCTACCGCGCCGAAATCGTTGATGACGATATGGATATCCGCGCCCAGCCGCTCGCGTATCAGCGACTGCCGGATCGTCCAGGGGCTGTTGGTCAGGCGGATGATATCGCCGGTGATCGGCGAGGCGACCGCGATGGCCGCGGCGGTCGGCAGCGGCCGGCCGATCCGCGCGCCCAAGGCCTGCCATGCGGTCTGAAGGCTAGCGTGATCCGCAGTCTTCAGCGTTACGGGCTCGCCGAGCGATACGACACGGCCGGCCTCGACCTCGGCGATCGCGAAGCGGGCATGCGTGCCGCCGATATCCGCTGCGACGATCTGCATAGGCGGTTCCTTTACTCACGCGCTCGAATGGCGCGAGATCGTCGCTGCGGTACCACGAGCATCGCCTCCCGGTCGCCCCGGATCAAGCCATCACGGTGCCCAGTGGATATCCACCGGCAGTTCGACATCCGCCAGCACGCGCCCGATCGGGTAGGGGGACGAGGGCCCCTCGGTGATCGCGCGTTCCAGCAGCTTGCGCTTGTCGTCGCCGGTCACCGCGATCAGCAGCGCACGCGCGGTCACGATGCCCTGACGGCTGAGCGTGACGCGGGGAAAGGGGGCGTCGGCGGGCAACGGGTCGGGCATGACGCCCAGCGCGCGGCGTTCCTTCGGACCGTTCAGCGCCTCGTCGTAATCGGGGCCGGGGAAGATCGACGCGGTATGCCCGTCGCCGCCCATGCCGAGCACGCAGAGGTCGAGCGGCCAGTGCAGATCCTGCATCAGCGCATCCGCCGACCGGCCCGCAGCCTTGTAGTCCGGTGTCGCCTCCGGAACGATCGGCATCACCCGCGCGCCCTTGGGCAGGAAGATCTTCGCGAGCTGGGTGACGTTGGACAGCGGATCGCCGAGCGGGACGATCCGCTCGTCGCCGGGGACGATCGTGACCTTCTTCCAGTCGATCTTGGCCGCGCTCAGTTTCTGATACGCCGGGAAGGGCGTTTTACCGCCGGCGAGTGCGATGACCGCTGACCCGCGTGCGTCGATCGCGCTTTCGATGACGAACTGGATATCGCCCGCGACCGCATCGGCGAATTCGCCGGCGTCGTCATATTCCCACCATTCGATTTCTTCGTTCATCGTCATTCCCTATCGCGCTCCTGCGAAGGCAGGAGCCCAGAGCCACAAGCGGCTCGCCGAATCACCTTGGGTTCCTGCGTGCGCAGGAACACCGGCTAATCAGTCATCCATCCACGTCACGCCGTCCCGCTCGGTCAGCGCGATCGCCGCGGAGGGGCCCCAGGAGCCCGCAGGATAGGATTTGGGCTTCATGCCGTTCGCGGTCCAGCCTTCGCGGATCGCGTCGATCCACGTCCACTGCGCCTCCACCTCGTCGCGGCGCACGAACAATGTCTGATCGCCCTCGATAAGATCCAGCAGCAGGCGTTCATAAGCAATTCGACGGCGCGTGCCCTGGAATTCGGCGTCGAGGCTCAACTTCAGCGGCACCTCGCGCAGGCGCACGCCGTCGCGGTCCAGCCCCGGTTCTTTCGCCATCACCAGCAGCTGGATATATTCTTCGGGCTGCAAGCGGATGACGAGCATGTTGGGCTGAAGCAGCCCGCCGCGCCCCGCGAACATCGAATGCGGCACGTTCTTGAACTGGATCGCGATTTCCGACCGGCGCACCGGCATCCGCTTGCCCGTGCGGATGTAGAAGGGGACACCCTGCCAGCGCCAGTTGTCGATATGCGCCTTGATCGCCACGAAGGTTTCGGTGGTCGATGGCTTGCCCAGTTCCTCGTCATAGCCCTTGACGATCTTCCCCGCGCTCGCTCCGCCGGCGTACTGGCCGGTGACCGTGCAGCGGGGGGCGTCCTCGGGTTTGATGAGGCGCATCGAGCGAAAGACCTTCGCCTTTTCGTCGCGGATCTCGGTTACGTCGTAGCGCGCGGGCGGCTCCATCGCGATCAGCGCGAGCAACTGGAGCATGTGGTTGGCGACCATGTCGCGAAGCGCGCCCGCGCCGTCGTAATAGCCGGCGCGATCTTCCAGCCCGACCGTCTCCGATATCGTGATCTGGATGTTGTCGATGCCTTGCGCATTCCACACGGGCTCGAAGAAGGAATTGCCGAACCGCAGCGCCATGATGTTCTGGACGGTTTCCTTGCCGAGATAATGGTCGATGCGAAACGTCCGGTCCTCGCTGAATCCGAGCGCGACGGTGTCGTTGATCTCCTTCGACGAGGCGAGGTCGTAGCCGAGCGGCTTTTCCAGCCCGATCCGGATCGTCTCACCCGCCAGCCCGACCGCTTCCAGCCCCTTTACCGCCGGTTCGAACAGCGATGGTGCGGTCGACAGGTAGATCGCGACCCCGCCCGACACGTCGCCGACCTTTTCCGCCAGCGGCTGGTAGCTCCCCGGGTCGGACAGATCGGTCGCCTGGAACTGGAGCCGCGGCAGGAAGGTTTCGACCGCACCCTCGTCGCGATCCTTCGGGAGGAACTGGTCGAGCGCCTTGCTGGCGAAGGCCCGGTAGCTCTCGTCGGTATAATCGGATCGCGCCGCACCGATGATGACGAGATCTTCGGGCAGCAACCCGTCGGCGTGCAGATTGTAGAGCGACGGCAGCAGCATGCGCTGCGCCAGATCGCCGGTCGCGCCGAACAGCAGCAATTTGGCCACGGGATTGCGGGTCATCGCATCATCCTAGAGGTTGAGACCGGCAAACGGATCGAGCCCGGCCATTAGGTTCAGATTCTGGACCGCGGCACCACCGGCACCCTTGCCCAGATTGTCGAGCGTCGCGACAAGCCGTGCCTGGCCTGCCGCATCGTTGCCGCAAACGCGCAAGGTCATGCGATCGGTCCCGGCATTTTCCTCGATCCGGATCGCGCCGCCGTCGCAAGGTGCCACATGGATGAGCGCGCTGCCCGCATAGGCACCTCGCAGGCAGTCCTCGATCGCGGCGATCGTCGGTCGTCCGGGGAGCGCGTAGAGCGGCAGCGGTGCCTCGCCGAGCATTCCGCTATAGACCCGCGCCACCGACGGCGCGAAGATTGGCGGATGTGTCAGCCCGGCATGCTTGCGCATCTCCGGCGCATGCTTGTGCGCGGGGCCGAGCGCATAGGCGCGGAACGCGGTATCGGTCAGGCCTTGCTCGAATTCCGCGATCATCGTCTTGCCGCCGCCCGAATAGCCCGACGTCGCCGTGAAACCAAGCGGCCAGTCCGCCGGGATCAGCCCGGCGCGCACGAGCGGCCGAACGAGCGCGAGAAACGCCGTCGGGTAGCAGCCCGGGTTCGCCACGAACCGCGCATCGGCTATCTTCGCGGCCTGATCGGCCTCCAGCTCCGGAAACCCATACACCCATCCCGGCGCGACACGGTGCGCGGTCGAGGCGTCGATGACCCGCGTCGCACGGTCACCGATCAATGCCACCGCCTCGCGCGCCGCATCGTCGGGCAGGCAGAGGATCGCGATATCCGCTTCGGCCAGCGCGCCGCGCCGCGCCTCGACGTCCTTGCGCCGATCCTCGGCCAGCGTTACCAGCGTGATGTCGCCGCGCAGGGCAAGCCGGTCTCGAATGTCGATCCCCGTGGTGCCGACCGCGCCGTCGATGAAGACCCGGACGCTCACGGCACGATCCCTTCGATCGCCGCGATCGGGACATACCCGACCAGCCCCTTGTCGACCGCGATCCCCCATGCGGTATTGCCCGACAGGTCGAGCACGTCGAACCGTTCGCCCCTGGTGAGCATGACCAGCGGTGCCGCCACACCCGTATCATCGGCGCTCAAGGGCGTCGGCCCCGCGATCCGTCGCTCCATCGGCGCGACATAATGGGGCGCGAACACATGTTCGGCGAGGCGGATGTCGGCAATGTCCCGGCGGACCGCATTGGTCAGGGGATCGAGCACGACCGATCGGCCAGTGAGCGCGAAGCTTCTACGCGCTGACCCGTTTGCCGACGGCACCATCGCCTTCACCGATGAATTGGCCGAACTCTTCAAGAAAACCTGCCCCTTCTTCGGTGCGGGCGACGAAGATATTGCGTTTGTCGCTGTCGTCGCGCTGGCGGCGCAGATAGCCGAGCGCACCCAATCTGTTCAAGGCGCGCGTGACGACGGGTTTCGATACGTTGAGCGACCGTGCCAATCCCCTGACGGTGTGCGGCCCCGGGCGAAGATAGACGAGCATAAGCAACGCCATCTGCCGGTTGGTGAGATCGGGCTCCCCCGACCGGACATAATCGACCAGCGCGGTCATCCATGCCGACAATTGATAAACCGCGTTCGAAGCCATCAAGCTGTTCCGACACATCGATAGGGGCAGGTCAGGGTCATCGTGTCGTCATAACGCCCCCCGCGGCGCAGGTTTCCGCAGGCGACGCCGATTGTTGCGGGGGGTGGGCGGTCCTTCTTAACTCCCCTCCCGCCTGCGGGAGGGAGAGCAGCTCCGGTTGATCCCGCACCCTCACTCGCCTATGTGCGCGGCGACCGCTGCCCTGCAGCCACCGTTTCGGAAAATCACAGCGCCATGTTCGTCTTCCTCCTCGTCGTCCATGCCATCATCGCGGCCGCGCTGGTAGCGGTGATCCTCATGCAGAAATCCGAAGGCGGCGGGCTGGGGATGGGGGGCAGCCCGTCGGGGCTGATGTCGGCGCGCGGCGCAGCGGATTTCCTGACGCGGGCCACCGGCGTCCTCGCCGGGGCATTCGTGCTCATGTCGATCACGCTGGCGATGCTGGCGGCGACGCACCGCGGTGCGGCCACGCTCGATACTTCGCTCGCCCGCAGGGCACCGCCCGTCGCCGCTCCGGCGGCAGCGCCCACCGGCGCGCCCTTCGCCAACGCGGCGGCGGCCGCCGGCAACAGCCCCGCGCCCGCAGACAATTCCGCGGTTCCGCTCGCGCACTGATCCGGACCGCCGATGTAAATCGACCGGCATGCGTCCGCGGGCGCTTGTCGCTCGCCCCCAACACGCGCTAGGCGGTTGGTCCCATGGCGCGGTATATCTTCATCACCGGCGGCGTGGTCTCGTCGCTCGGCAAGGGTCTCATGGCGGCCTCGCTCGCGGCGTTGCTGCAGGCACGCGGCTACCGGGTACGCATCCGCAAATTCGATCCGTATCTGAACGTCGATCCCGGCACGATGTCGCCATATCAGCATGGCGAGGTCTACGTGACCGAGGACGGCGCGGAGACCGATCTCGATCTCGGCCATTATGAGCGCTTCACGGGCGTGCCGTCGCGCCAGAGCGACAACGTCACCTCGGGCCGCATCTATCAGCAGATCATCCAGCGCGAACGCCGCGGCGATTATCTCGGGGCTACGGTGCAGGTCATCCCGCACGTCACCGATGCGATCAAGGCGTTCGCGCGGGCGGAGACGGACGATCTCGACTTCGTGCTGTGCGAGATCGGCGGGACGGTCGGCGATATCGAGTCGCTCCCCTTCATCGAGGCGATCCGCCAGCTGAAGAACGAGGTCGGCCGCGGCAACGCCGTCTCGATCCACGTCACATTGGTCCCCTATATCGCCGCGGCGGGCGAGCTGAAGACGAAGCCGACGCAGCATTCGGTGCGCGAACTGGCGGCCCTGGGGGTGCAGCCCGACGTGCTGGTCTGCCGCTGCGAACATCCGCTCCCGCCCTCGGAACGCGCCAAGATCGCGCTGTTCTGCAACGTGCCGGAGGCGGCGGTCATCCCGGCGCTGGATGCGAAGAGCATCTACGCCGTCCCGCTGCAATATCACGGCGAAGGCCTGGACGCGGAGGTGTTGCGCGCGTTCGGGATCGTCCCGTCGTCCGCCCCCGACCTCAGCCGCTGGAACGATATCGTCGATCGGCTGACCAATCCCGAAGGCGAGGTGACGATCGGCGTCGTCGGCAAATATGTCGGCCTGCAGGATGCGTACAAATCGTTGAACGAGGCCCTGGTCCATGGCGGGATCGCCAACCGGGTGAAGGTCAACATCCGCTGGATCGACGCCGAGCTGTTCGAACGCGAGGACGGCGACATCGCCGCGCATCTGGAACCCTGCCACGCGATCCTGGTGCCCGGCGCGTTCGGCGAGCGCGGCGCGGAGGGCAAGATCAAGTCGGTCAGATTCGCCCGCGAACGACGTGTGCCCTATTTCGGCATATGTTTCGGGATGCAGATGGCCTGCGTCGAGGGCGTCCGCGACACGGCCGGCATCGCGGAGGCGTCATCGACCGAATTCGGCCCGACGCCCGAACCCGTGATCGGTCTCATTACCGAATGGATGGGCAAGGACGGATTGGAGAAGCGCGAGGCGCAAGGCGATCTGGGCGGCACCATGCGGCTTGGCGCTTATGATGCGGCGCTGGACGGGAACAGCGTCGTCGCGTCGATCTACGGCGGCACCGCGATCAGCGAGCGCCATCGCCACCGGTACGAAGTGAACACGAACTACCGCCAGGCGCTGGAGAAGGGCGGGCTGGTATTCAGCGGCATGTCGCCCGACGGAACCTTGCCGGAGATCGTCGAGCGGCCGGATCATCCCTGGTTCGTCGGCGTACAGTTCCATCCGGAATTGAAGAGCAAACCCTTCGATCCGCATCCGCTGTTCGCGAGCTTCATCGAGGCAGCGGTGAAGCAGAGCCGTCTGGTGTAGCCCGTCTATCGGGCCGCAGCGCCACGTCAAACGAAACTTGCGGACCTATGCCGTCCGTAGCGTCAGTGAGGCCTCTCAGCAGGACGATCATCGTTCCGCCAGGAGCGTGCTTGCCAAAAACCGTTTCGGCGCGCCCTTTCGGATCGGTAAAGGTCTCGAAACCAATGGCACGAAGGAGCGCTTCTGCAAAGCGAAACGCGCGTGGTCCTTGAGTCGTATTTATTAGAACAATGTGACATCGCCTCGGTGCGTCACCGACGCCGAGCAGAATGCTGTTGGGCTTGCGAACAGACCGATACCATTGCCGCACCGCCGGATAGCGACCATCAAGAGCTTCTGACGCGGATGCCGGCTCCAACAGCAATTGGCTTGCTTTGTCGGGGGTAAGCGACATTCCTCGCGCAACGGCGAAGCAGGCGTCCGGCACCATATTGAAGAAGATAGCGGGAAGGTCGGGATCGGTATCCACGGCGGGGATACCAGCAATAGAAAGCGCCAACGCCGCCATCGCAGTCGAGATCGAGGGTGGCATTGATCTTTTCCCTGACATCGGACAACTCAATGTTAGTGCCGTGCCTCAGTCTCATTAAAAGAGATAACTAATTTTGAGGTGCCAACGTCAATGCCATGAAAAGGGCACCCGGATCGCTCTAGGCTGTGGTGACGATTTAATTATTTGAGCCATAGCATGATGCTGGCGA
>NZ_CAXTII010000034.1:0-26638 GCF_964244235.1 uncultured Sphingomonas sp. | reverse complement strand
CACGCACCGTGGCGGCGAAGGAGGAAATCGTCGCGATGTACGACGACCGGTTCTACCGGATGTGGATCTTCTATCTGGCGGGCGCGGCGGCGGCGTTCCGCAACGGGAGTCTGTGCAACTACCAGCTGCAATTCTCGCGCAGCCGGACGGCGCTGCCGGTGACGCGGGATTATATGACGGAAGCGGAGCGGAAGCTGCGCGGGTAAATATTACTTCCCCCTGACCGCCCCGTTCGCTGCGGCGCGTTCGTCGGCATCGATCTTGCCGTCGTGGTTCCGGTCGTACAGGTCGAACGTCTTGCCAGCAGCGCCTGGCCCTCGTCGCGGGTGACCTTGCCGTCATTGTTGGCGTCGGCATGGTCGAACCATAAATCCGCCAGTCGCTTGGAATGGACGGGATCGATCCGGCTACCCCCCGCCCGCATCTTTGCGATCCGCGCCTGGACTTCCGCGCGGGTCAGGACGCCGTCGTGGTTGGTGTCGGTCGCGGCGAATTCCAGATCGTATTTCGCGGACGCCGAGGCGCGGGTGTCCTGCGCCGCGACGGGAAGAGCGACGCCGGCAAGCATGACGGCGAGTGTGAGGCGGATCATGCGAGGCTCCATCGAAAGTCGGCGGGCACTGGCGGCATGCGCTTGTATCGCGGATGAACGGCGCACGGTTGCGCGGCCGCGTCGGAGAGCATATCGGCGCGGCAACCCTGACGACAGCCGAGGACGATCCCGTTGAGCGATGAAATCAAACGTGTGGTGCTGGCCTATTCGGGCGGCCTGGACACCAGCGTCATCCTGAAATGGCTGCAGCAGGAATATCAATGCGAGGTCGTGACCTTCACCGCGGACCTGGGCCAGGGCGAGGAGCTGGAGCCGGCCCGCGCCAAGGCGGTGATGATGGGGGTGAAGCCCGAACACATCTTCATCGACGATCTGCGCGAGGAGTTCGTGCGCGATTACGTCTTCCCGATGATGCGATCGAACGCGCTGTACGAGGGGCTGTACCTGCTCGGCACTTCGATCGCGCGGCCGTTGATCGCCAAGCGGCAGATCGAGATCGCGCGGATGGTCGGCGCGGATGCGGTCAGCCATGGCGCGACGGGCAAGGGCAACGACCAGGTCCGGTTCGAACTGGGCTATTACGCGCTCGCCCCCGACATCAGGGTGATCGCGCCGTGGCGGGAATGGGACCTGACCAGCCGCACACGCCTCATCGAATTCGCCGAACAGCACCAGATCCCGGTCAGCAAGGACAAGCGCGGGGAGAGCCCGTTTTCGACCGATGCGAACCTGCTGCACACCTCGTCCGAGGGGAAGGTGCTGGAGAATCCGTGGGACGAGGTGCCCGACTATGTCTATTCGCGCACCGTCAACCCGGAGGACGCGCCCGACACGCCCGAATTCATCACCATCGATTTCGAGCGCGGCGACGGGGTCGCGGTGAATGGCGAGGCGATGTCGCCCGCGACGCTGCTGACCAAGCTCAACGAATTGGGGCGCACGCACGGCATCGGGCGGCTCGACCTGGTCGAGAACCGCTTCGTCGGCATGAAGTCGCGCGGGATGTACGAGACGCCGGGCGGCACGATCTATCACTTGGCGCACCGCGGCATCGAGCAGCTGACGCTCGACCGCGGTGCGGCGCATCTGAAGGACGAACTCGCGCCGCGTTATGCCGAGCTGATCTACAACGGCTTCTGGTTCTCGCCCGAGCGCGAGATGCTGCAGGCGGCGATCGACCACAGCCAGGAGAAGGTGTCGGGGACCGTCCGGTTGAAGCTGTACAAGGGCGGGGTGTATGTCGTCGGGCGGCAGTCGCCGAACTCGCTGTATTCGGAAAAGGTCGTGACGTTCGAGGACGACCAGGGCGCGTACGACCAGCGCGATGCAGCGGGGTTCATCAAGCTGAACGCGCTGCGGCTGCGGTTGCTGGGGCGGCGGGATCGGGAGGGGTGAGGTTCAATACGGTGCACTCTCATCCGTCATGCCGGACTTGTTCCGGCATCCATGGCGCGGCATGATCGATGGCTTGGGGCGCGCGGCACGATGGACCCCGGCGCAAGGCCGGGGTGACGGACTGTTATGCGACTGAAATGCCCATGACCCGCCTCCGCCGCGCCGCCCTTTACCTCCCCGCTTCCAGTCCGCGCGCAATCGCGAAGGCGCGGACGCTGGCGGCGGATGTGGTGATCCTCGACCTGGAGGATGCGGTCGCGCCCGACCAGAAGACGGACGCGCGGGTGGCGGCGGTGGCGGCTATCCGCGAGGGCGGGTTCGGGACGCGCGAACTGGTGGTGCGAGCGAACGGTCTTGATACCGAATGGGGCGCGGACGATCTGGCGGCGCTTGCGGCGGCGAAGCCGGATGCGATCCTGGTGCCGAAGGTCTCCGACGCCGCCGATGTCGCGGCCTATGTCGAACGCGCGGGCGCGGTACCGGTCTGGGCGATGGTGGAGACCGCGGGCGCGGTGCTGCGACTGGATGCGATCGCCGCGGTGCCGGGGTTGGCGGCGCTGGTGATGGGGACCAACGACCTCGCCAGGGAATTGCGGATGCGGCCAGGCGGCGACCGCTTGCCGATGCAGGGGTTCCTCGCCGCCACCGTCGCGGCGGCGCGCGCGCACGGCCGCTTCACGCTCGACGGCGTATGGAACGCGATCGACGATGCGGACGGGCTCGCCGCGGAATGCGCCCAAGCCGTGCGGTTCGGGTTCGACGGGAAGACGCTGATCCACCCCGGCCAGATCGACGCCTGCCTCGCCGCGTTCCGTCCATCGGCGGAGGAGATCGCGGCGGCGCAGGCGATCGTCGCGGCCTTCGCGCAGCCCGAGGCGGCGGGGAAGGGTGCGATCCGGCATGGAGGGGCGATGGTCGAGCGGTTGCATCTGGCCGAGGCGGAGGCATTGCTCGCACGGGCGAAGGAGTGAGCGACCTGCCGATCCATGCGGTGCTGCCCGACCTGCTGGCGGCGCTGCGAGCGGGATCGAACGCGGTGCTGGTCGCGCCGCCGGGGGCGGGCAAGACGACCGCCGTCGCGCCTGCGCTGCTGGCGCAACCCTGGTGCGATGGCGAGATACTGCTCCTTTCCCCCCGCCGCCTCGCCGCACGCGCCGCGGCCGAACGGATGGCGGCGCAAGCGGGGGAGCCGGTGGGGCGCAACATCGGCTATGCGACGCGGCTGGACAGCAAGCGATCGGCGGCAACGCGGATTACGGTGGTGACGGAGGGAATCTTCGTCGCGCGGATCCAGGCGGACCCGGAACTGGCGGGGGTGTCGGCGGTGCTGTTCGACGAGGTGCACGAACGAAGCCTCGACGGCGATTTCGGGCTGGCGATGGCGCTGGATGCGCAAGCCGCGCTTCGGCCCGACCTGCGGCTGGTCGCGATGTCGGCGACGCTCGACGGGTCGCGCTTCGCGGCGCTGATGGGCCCCAACGACTCTTGGGCACCCGTGATCGAGAGCGAGGGGCGCAGCCATCCGCTGACACTCGTCCATGTCGGGCGCGGGGCGGGGCGGATCGAGGACGATATGGCGGCTACGATCCGCCGCGCGCTGGCGGAGGGCGAGGGCGGGGTGCTCGCCTTCCTGCCCGGCGTCGCGGAGATCGAGCGGACGGCGGAGCGGCTGACCCTGCCCGAGGGGGTGGTGCTGCACCGGCTCCACGGCAGTCTCGACCCCGCCGCCCAACGCGCTGCGATCGCGCCCGAGGCGCAGCGCAAGGTCGTGTTGGCGACGAGCATCGCGGAAACCAGCCTGACGCTGGCTGGCATCCGCATCGTCATCGACTCCGGCCTCGCGCGTCGTCCGCGCTACGACCGGGCGGCGGGCATGACGCGGCTGGTGACCGAACGCGCCTCGCAGGCCGCGGTGATCCAGCGCGCCGGGCGCGCGGCGCGGCAGGGGCCGGGGGTGGCATATCGATTGTGGGAGGAAGCGGCGACCGCCGGCCTGCCGCGCTTCGATCCGCCCGAGATCTTGGAGGCGGACCTGTCGGGACTGGTGCTTGCCGCGGCCTTGTGGGGCGTCGGTGATCCGCGCGATCTCGCGTGGCTCGATCCGCCGCCGGCAGCCGCGGTGGCGGAGGCACGGGCGCGGCTGGCGGTATTGGGAGCGATGGATGGCGACGGGCGGCCGACCGCGCACGGCCGCGCCATCGCCAGGCTGCCGATGCCGCCGCGGATCGCGCACATGCTGGTGCGTGCGGGGGAGATGGGGCTGGCGCGCGTCGCGGCGGAGGTCGCGGTGCTGCTAGGCGAGCGCGGGCTGGGCGGGACGGATGTCGATCTTGAGGCGCGGGCACGGCGCTGGCGGGGGGAGCGGGGGGCCAAGGCGGTTGCGGCGAGGGGGCTGGCCGCGCGGTGGGCTGGCCTTGCGAGCGGGAAGGATTCTTCTCCTCCTCCCGCTTGCGGGAGGGAAGAAATCGCGACCGCCATCGCGCTCGCTTTCCCCGATCGCCTCGCCCGTCGCCGCGACGGCAGCGGCGAGGCGTGGGCGTCGGTCGGCGGGCGCGGGTTCCGGCTCGACCCGACATCCGTCCTGGCCAGCGCGACCTGGCTCGCGGTCGCGGACATCTCGGGCAGCGCGTCGGGCGCACGGATCCTCGGCGCGGCGGTGATCGGCGAGGAGAGCGTCGAGGCGCTGTTTGCCGATCGCATCGAAACCATGCGCACGCTCGCCTTCGATCCCGCGACCGGCGCGGTCGAGGCATTGCGCGAACGTAGGCTGGGCGCGATCCGGTTGTCCTCGGGCCCGGACCCCACCGCGGATCGCGCGGCGATGGCGGCGGCGCTGGTCGAGGGGGCGCGGGCGCACGGACTTGCGCTGCTGCCGTGGGACGAGGGGGCGGCGACGCTCCGGACGCGGGCGGCGTTTGCGGGCATTGCGCTGGACGATGCGAGCCTGCTCGATCGGCTCGACGAATGGCTGCCCGCGCTGGTCGCGGGGAAGCGTCGGTTGTCGGCGATCCCGAACGGCGCGCTGGCGGAGGCGTTGCGTGCCCTTGTCGGCTGGGACGCGATGCGCCGGATCGACCGACTTGCCCCGGCGGACTTCACCAGCCCCGCGGGGAGCCGCCACGCCATCAACTATGGCGCGGAAGGGGGCCCGCAGGTCGAACTCCGCGTGCAGGCGCTGTTCGGGCTCGCCGCGCACCCGGTGGTGGGCGAGGCGCGGACGCCGCTGGTCCTGTCGCTGACATCCCCCGCGGGCCGCCCGATCCAGACGACGCGCGACCTGCCGGGCTTCTGGGCGGGCAGTTGGGGGGCGGTCGCGAAGGAGATGCGCGGGCGCTATCCGCGGCATCCCTGGCCCGACGATCCCGCCTCCGCATCGGCGACGCTTCGGACCAAAAATGCGGATGCACGCGCGCGCGGATCGGGGTAAGGGGGGACATGCCCACAGCCCGGATCTTCCAGCGCCCCAAGAATTCCATGTCGTCCGGCAAGGCGCTGACCGACCGCTGGCAGCTCGAATTCGCACCCGCCGAAGCGAAACGCCCCGATCCGCTGACCGGCTGGGCCGGCAGCGGCGATACGCGCGACCAGCTGCGGCTGCGCTTCCCGACCTGCGAGGCGGCGATCGCTTATTGCGAGCGGGAAGGGCTGGCGTTCAGTGTCGTGCCGGCGCCGGAGAAGACGCTGAAGCTGCAGGCCTATGCGGATAATTTCAAATAGGGCTCGCTCGTGCTCCTGCGAACGCAGGAGCCCAGGGTTCCAAGCTGGTCAGACGATCCCGCCCGCCAGCAGCAGCAGCACCTTCGCATCTACGGCGACGCCAGCCGCTCGGCGTTCCGCCACGAACGTCCCGATAGCCGCCAGCGGCACGCGGTGGACAGCGATGTCCTCCCCGTCCACCCCGCCGCCGGCCGCAACCCTGGTCAGCCCGGTCGCACGGATCAGGGTGAACGCCTCCGACGTCATCCCCGGCGAAGAACAGAACAGCCCGAGCGATTCGATGCGGTCCGCCCGGTAGCCGGTCTCCTCCTCCAGTTCGCGCGCGGCGGCGGTCCCGATCGCCTCGCCCGCGGTCTCGTCGCCCACCAGACCCGCCGGCAGTTCGAGGCAGCGTCGAGCGATCGGTACGCGATACTGCTCGACCAGCAGAACGTGCCGGTTCCCGGCGTCGCCGGCGGAACCATCGTCGATCGCCAGGATCACGGCCGCCGCGATGCCCCGCGGGCGGACGGCGTATTCCCAATTACCCTCCGTCTCGACCGCGATGAAGCGGCCGGCCCAGACCGTCTCGCTCACAATTCGATCAGCCGGTCGGGCAATTCGTTGGGATCGGTGCCGGTATAGGGAAAATACTCGGCCAGCACGGCACCGATGCGCCCGATCGCGGCGACCACCGCGTCCGCGGTGCGCCCGTCCTTCAGCGCATCGACCAGCGCATGCATCGCCTCGCCCCAGGCGGTCGCGGGAAGCCTGGCCAGCACCGCGGCATCGGTCACGATCTCCGCGCGGCGCTCTGCAAGCGAGACATAGAGGAGCACGCCCGTCCGCGTCGCCGTCCGCGCCTCGATCGCGGTGCGGAACAGCAGGACCGCGCGCGCCCGCACCCGCCGGGTCCTGGTCGCGCCGGGCGTCAGCGCCATCCGGATCGCCAGCGGCTTCGTCGCATAGTGTAGAACGAGATAGGCAACCGCCAGCAATATCAGCAAGCCGCTGAACAGGACGCCCATCGACCAGTCATCGCCCCAGCCGCCATAGGCCCGGTCGAGCAGCCACAGGAACGGCCGCGGCACGAACGCCGTCACCGCGACGATCAGGAACAGTGCGATCGTGATCCAGTGGACCGCGGCGTCGTGATAGGCGTCCGACTGCGCTGCGACGATCGGAACGATCTCCGCATCGGTCGTCGTCTCCGCCGCGGTGACAGCGGCCGCGACCGCCGAGCGATCGGCTTCGGTCAGGCTCACCACCCCCCGGACGCCCCGCCGCCGCCGAACGATCCGCCGCCGCCGCCGGTGAAGCCGCCGCCGCCCCAGCTGCCGTCGCTACCGCCGGAGGAGCCGCCGCCCCCGCTCCAGGACGATCCGCCACCGCCGCCGCTACCGAGCGCGCTCCACAGGAATATGGGCAGGACGCTGCCGCCGAAACGCGACCCCTGGCCACCCCGCCTGAATCGCGACGCGACGAACACGCCCATGATGATCAGCCAGAAGATCAGCCCGATCCCGCCACTGCCGCCACTGTCGCGGGTCCGCCGATGCGCCTTGTCGAACTGCGCGATCGCGGCATCGGTCTTCGCCTTCGCCTCGTCGGGCGAAGCGCGAAGTTGGCCGATGATCGCGTCCGTTCCTGCTTCCATCGCACCGGGCACGTCCTTGGCGACGAGCTTGGGTATCATCTGCTGGTTGATGATGACGCTCGACAGCGCATCGGTCAGGATCGGCTCCAGCCCGTAGCCGACCTCGATCCGCGGTCCGCGCTGGCCGGCGGGCTCGTTCGGCGCAATGAAGAGGATCGCGCCGTTGTCCGCGCCCTTCAACCCGATGCCCCAGGCCCGCCCCAGCTTGTAGCCGTAATCTTCGAGCGGATAGCCCTGCATGTCGGGAATCGTCGCGACGACCAGCTGCCGGTGCGTATCCTTCTGCAGCGCCTGCAGCTTCGCGGTCAGGTCCGCCTTCGTCGCCTCCGGCAGCACGTTCGCGGCATCGACGACCAGCCCGGTGAATTTGGGGAAGGTCTGCGCCGCGACCGGCAGCGTCACGAACGCCAGCGCCGCGACGATCAGCGCCACCGCGTGACGCACCAGGGCAGCGGTGCGCATGGCGATCAGTTCGCGTTGCCGAAATTCACCGTCGGCGCGACCTGCGCGTCCGGTGTCGTCGCGGCGAACGGCACCATCGGCTTCGCGCCGTAGAAGATCTTCGCACCGATCGCGTCGGGGAAGGTGCGGATCGTCGTGTTGTACGATTGCACCGCGTCGTTGTAATCCTTGCGCGCGACGGTGATCCGGTTCTCGGTTCCCTCGAGCTGGCTCATCAGCGTCGTGTAATTGCCCTGGCTTTTCAGCTCGGGATACGCCTCCTGCAGCCGCTGCAGCGTCACGCCGACCCGGCCCTGCACCTGACTGAACGCCGCGACCTTGGCCGGATCCTTCAGATCGTCGCCCGACAGATGCACCGCGTTCGCCGACGCGCGCGCCTGCGTCACCTCGACCAGGATGCTTTTCTCCTGCGCGCCGGCGGCCTTCACCGTGGACACCAGATTGGGGATCAGATCGGCGCGGCGCTGATAATCATTCTGGACATCCGCCCAGCGCGCCTTGGCGGTTTCCTCCGCGGTCGGGATCGCATTGAGCCCGCAGCCGGCGAGCATGAGACCTAGCGGAAGGGCGATTGCGGGGCGAAGCATGGGGGTTCGTTCTCCAAGGTCTGTCCTAGTCATATAGGACACCCGGCGGCTTGGCGAAACCGAAATCGTTGGCTAGCCTCGCAGCGTTCGCGGACGACGTGGCGGGGGGCCGTGTGATGTTTCAGGAATTCCGGACGTTCATCATGCGCGGCAACGTGCTCGATCTGGCCGTCGCGGTCATCATCGGCGGGGCGTTCGGCAAGATCGTTTCCTCGTTGACCGACGATATCATCATGCCGGTCATCGGAAAGATCCTCGGCGGACTCGATTTTTCCAGCTATTTCCTGGTGCTGGGAAAGATACCGCCGGCATTGGCGGGATCGACCGATTACGCCGCGCTGAAGAAGGCGGGGGTATCGCTCCTCGGCTACGGCGCGTTCGTCACCGCCGCGGTGAATTTCGTCATCGTCGCCTTCATCATCTTCCTGCTGATCCGCGCGGTGAACAAGCTGATGCCGAAGCCGGAGGTAAAGGTGGCGGCCGAGCCCGCCGACGTCACGCTGCTGCGCGAGATACGGGACGCATTGCGGGTGCGGGGGTAGGTATCTCCTCCCTCTCCCTTTGGAAGAGGGAGGGAGCCGAGCGCAGCTCGGCGAAGGGTGAGGGCGACAAGCGCGCGAAGTGGTCGCCCTCATCCGGCGCTGCGCGCCACCTTTCTCCCGGAGGGAGAAGGATTAAGCCGCGACCAAATCCTGCGCCGTCGCATCCGCCAGGCTGGTGCCGTCCAATATCCGTGCGGTCTCGTCACGCACGCGCATCATCGCGTGGCGGATCGCGCAGGACCCTTCGTCGGTGCAATCGGTACAGCGGCGATAAGCGGTGCGGCTGACGCAGGGGACCAGCGCCAGCGGCCCCTCGATCACGCGGATCACCTCGCCGAGCGAGATCAGATGCGTCGGGCGCGACAGGCAATAGCCGCCGGCCTTGCCGCGGTGGCTGTGGACCAGCCCGGCATCGCGCAGATCGGCCAGGATCATTTCCAGGAACTTGCGCGGCACGTTGGCGGCGACGGCGATTCGGGTCGTCGCGATCGGTCCGCCGCCCGCCGGCGCATCCGCCAGGAACAGCATCGCGCGCATCGCATATCGGGATCGCCTGGTCAGCATGATGATGTAATGCCGCACCATTATGGCGAGCGAAAGGCGGCGGCGCCTTATCGCGACACCATCGCGGCACTCGCTTTCTCCGGCAGGGACAGCCGCGCGACCGTCGTCTTGCCGCCGTGCAGCGTGAAGATGCCGCCGATTTGCCGCGCCAGCATCGTCGCGATCGACAGGCCAAGGCTTTCCTGCCCCGCCAGCTTGAAATCGACGGGGAGGGTGCCGCCATCGTCGCGCACCTCGATCGACAGCATCTGCGTATCGCTTCGCGCGACGACGATATCGATCCGCCCGGTGCGGTCTGACAGGCCGTGTTCGATCGCGTTCGCCACCGCCTCCGCGACGATCAGCGCCAGCGGCACCGCATGGTCCGGGGCGAGCGTCATGCCGCCATCGCAGGACACGGCACAGATCAGGTCACCGCGCCCGCTCGCGTCGATGACGTCCTCGGCCAGTCGTTCCAGAAACCCTGCCAGGTCCCGGCTTTCCCCCGAGGGATCGTAAAGCTGACGGCTGATCCGGCCGATCACCGTCAGCCGCCGCGCCGATTCGTCCAGCGCCGCGCGCGCATCGATGTCGTGGACGCGGCGTTTCTGCAGCGCGAGCAGCCCTGCGACGACTTGCAGATTGTTCGACACCCGGTGCTGAAGCTCGCGGAACAGCAGTTCGCGCGTCGCCGCCAGCCGCTCGCTCGTCTCGCGCTCGACCGTCAATGCGCGATTGGCGGTCTGCATCCAGTAAACGAGAAGGACCGGGATCCCGGCGGTCATCACGAACAGCAGCAGCCCGGTCACCGCCGTCGGCGTGGCGACGAACAGGTGGCGCGGCGGGATGAACCAATACCATGCCAGCAACCCGCCGATCGCGGTCGCGATGGCCCCCATGCGCGGGCCGAACAGGAAAGCGCTGAGGAAGACCGCGGGCAGGAAACTGATGAACGGGAAGCTGTCGCCCAGCCAGCGATCCGCGACCGACCGGACCATGAACATCACCGTGATAACGATGATCGTCCAGCCGAGCCGAACCGGCCATGCCAGCGTGTCGAGCGGAAAACGCTCGACGAACGGGCGGGTATCGGAGCGTGGGGGGCGGATCATTACGGGCTGGTACGGGCGGACGGGCTGGTTGCCAAGGGCGTCGCCATTGTCGCTACCTGCGCAGGAGCATACATGGAGGCAAGACCATCAGGAGAGTCGCATGGCCACGCTCGCAACCGTCCAGGCCGATCGCAACGTCATGGCGCCGGGCGAATGGGAGGCGCGGGTCGATCTGGCCGCCGCGTACCGGCTGGTCGCGCTGTACGGCTGGGACGACCTGATCTTCACGCATCTGTCGGCACGGGTGCCGGGGCCGGAACACCATTTCCTGATCAACCCGTACGACATGATGTTCGAGGAGATCACCGCATCGAGCCTCGTCAAGATCGATGTCGAGGGCAATCCGGTGGGGGCGACGAAGCATCCGGTGAACCCGGCGGGCTTTACGATCCATTCCGCACTGCACATGGCGCGCGAGGACGCGGCTGCGGTGATGCATCTCCACACGCCGCACGGCCAGGCGGTGTCGGCGATGGCGTTCGGCCTGCTGCCGCACACCCAGACATCGATGATCGCCGGGCACGACATCGCCTACCACGACTATGAAGGCGTCGCGACCGACCTGGACGAGCGCGAGCGGCTGGTCGCGGACATGGGCGACAAGCATGCGATGATCCTGCGCAATCATGGCACGCTCGCGGTCGGCGACAGCGTCGGCGCATGTTTCGTCCGGTTGTATTTCCTGGAGCGCGCCTGCGAGGCGCAGGTGCTGATGCTGTCCGCGGGCCGCGAGAATCTGAACGATCCGCACCAGGGGGTGGAGGCGAAGGTCGCCCACCAGTCCAATCCGAAGGGGATGGGGATGGTGGCGGAACGGCTGGCGTGGCCGGCGTTGCTCAGGAAGCTCGACCGGATCGATCCGGGGTTTCGGGATTAGGCGATGAAGATCGGCATCGTCGGCGCTGGCTTCATCGGCCGCGCCGTCGCCCGGCTGGCGGGGCCAGGCGTCGGCGTGGCGATCGGGTCGAGCGCTACCGGGTATTGACGGCCAGCTGGGCGTCGAATGCGCGCCGATAGGCCGGTCGCGCTTCGCCGCGTGCGACATAGTCGCCGAGAATGGGATGGGCCTCCAACATGCCCGACATCCTCAGCCGGAGCAGCACCGACACCATCATCAGATCGCCCGCGCTGAACGCGCCGTCCAGCCAGTCGGCGTCGCCCAGACGACGGGAAAGCTGGCCAAGCCGTTCGTCAATACGCGCAGCGATGAGCGGCTTGCGCCGGGCGGTCCATGGTCTGTCGCCCTCCAGGAACCTGGCGACGACCATCTCGAGGATCGGTGGCTCCACCGTGCTGACCGCGGCGAACATCCATGCGATCGCGCGCGCCCTGGCGTTCGCGTCCTCCGGTAGCAGACCTGCGTGGCGCTCGGCGATATGAAGGACGATGGCGCCGGTCTCGAACAGACGGAGATCGCCGTCCTCGTAGGTCGGGATTTGCCCGAAGGGATGGAGCGCCAGGTGCGCGGGTTCCTTCATTGCCTCGAACGGGACGAGGCGGACGTCATAAGCCTGACCGGCTTCCTCGAGCGCCCAGCGAACGCGCGTATCGCGTGCCAACCCCTTGCCGCCATCAGGTGAGCGGTCGAACGCCGTGATCGTGATCGTCATGACCCGAGCGTGGCATCGCTTCGTGCCGGTCGCAAGGTCGGCTAGGCACGGCTATCGGCCCGACGCCGGGACGCACACGAAGGGGCCCGGCATCGCTGCCGGACCCCTTCGTCACCTGATAATGGTGCTCGCTTGATCAGTCGCGATCGCCCGTCAGAAACGCCGGCGCGAATTCCGGCGCGGGGCCCCGATCGTCGTTGGCGTCGTTGCCGCCCGAACGCTCCGGACGCGGACCACGGTCTCCGCCGCCGTCACGCCGCGGGCCGCGGCCGCCGTCGCCGTCACGGCGCGGACCACGATCGCCGCGATCGCCGCCACGACCACCGCCGCCGCCGTCGCCGCGCGGGCCGCGCCCGCCGTCGCCATCACGACGCGGGCCGCGCGGACCACGGTCGCCGCCTTCGCCCCGATCGCTTCTGGGCTCGCGGGCAGGACGCGTGTCCTCCAGCTCGGCACCGGTCTCCTGATCGACGACGCGCATCGACAGGCGGACCTTGCCGCGCGGATCGATCTCGAGGACCTTGACCTTCACCTCTTGACCCTCGGACAACACGTCCGACACCTTCTCGACCCGCTCGCCCCGGATCTCGGAGACGTGGACGAGGCCGTCCTTGCCACCCATGAAGTTCACGAACGCGCCGAAATCGACCATGTTGACGACCTTGCCGTCATAGACCTTCCCGACTTCCGCTTCCTCGACCAGACCCTTGATCCACTTGACCGCGGCTTCGATCTGCGCCGGATCGGAGGACGAGACCTTGATGACGCCCTCGTCGTCGATGTCGACCTTGGCACCCGTGGTCGCGACGATCTCGCGGATCACCTTGCCGCCGGTGCCGATGACTTCGCGGATCTTCGCCTTGTCGATCGAGAAGGTCTCGATCCGCGGCGCGTGCGCGGACAGTTCCTCGCGGGTGTGGTCCAGCGCCTTGGCCATTTCGCCCAGGATGTGCGCGCGGCCTTCCCTGGCCTGCGCCAGCGCCTTGCCCATGATCTCCTCGGTGATGCCGGCGATCTTGATGTCCATCTGCATCGTCGTGATGCCCTCGGACGTGCCCGCCACCTTGAAGTCCATGTCGCCGAGGTGATCCTCGTCGCCGAGGATGTCGGACAGGACCGCGAAGTCCCGATTGCCCTTAGAGTCTACCTCCAGGATCAGGCCCATCGCGATGCCCGAGACCGGTCGCTTCAGCGGCACGCCTGCGTCCATCATCGACAGCGACCCGCCGCAGACGGTGGCCATCGACGAGGAGCCGTTGCTCTCGGTGATGTCCGACAGGACGCGGATCGTGTAGGGGAACTCGTCCTTCGACGGCAGCACGGGGTGCAGCGCGCGCCAGGCGAGCTTGCCATGGCCGACTTCGCGACGCCCCGGCGCACCGAAGCGGCCGACTTCACCGACCGAATAGGGCGGGAAGTTGTAGTGCAGCATGAAGTTTTCGTAACTCAGCCCGGTCAGCCCGTCGATCATCTGCTCCGCATCGCGCGTGCCGAGCGTGGTGGTGCAGATCGACTGCGTCTCGCCGCGGGTGAACAGCGCCGAACCGTGTGCGCGCGGCAGGAAATGCACCATCGCCTCGATCGGACGGATCTGCGTGGTGGTGCGGCCGTCGATGCGGGTGCCGTCCTTCAGGATGGCGCCGCGGACGATCTCCGCCTCCAGCTTCTTCATCAGCTTGCCCGCCGCCATCTGGTCCTGCGGACTGGCATCGGCGAACGCCGTCTTGCCCTTGGCGCGGGCGAGGTTCAGCAGGTCCGACCGCCTGGACTTGTCCGTCACCTTGTAGGCGGCGGCGATGTCCTTGCCGATCAGCGTCTTGAGCTTGGCCTTGGCGGCGCTGAGATCGGCCTGCTCGGCCATTTCCCACGGATCCTTCGCGGCCTTCTCGGCGAGGTCGATGATCAGGTTGGCGGCCTCGCGGCATGCCTTGTGCGCGAACTGCACCGCGCCGAGCATGACCTCTTCGGACAGCTCCCTGGCTTCGGATTCGACCATCATGACGGCGGCACCGGTGGCGGCGACGACGAGGTCCAGGTCGCCCGACCTGGACTGCTCCAGCGTCGGGTTCAGGACGTACGCGCCATCGACATAACCGACGCGTGCGGCGCCGATCGGGCCCATGAAGGGCACGCCCGAGATGGTGAGCGCGGCGGAGGCGGCGACCATCGCGAGGATGTCCGGCTCGTTCTCGCCGTCATAGCTCAGCACTTGGGCAATGACGTTGACTTCGTTGTAGAAGCCTTCGGGGAACAGCGGACGCAGCGGGCGATCGATGAGACGGCTGGTCAGCGTCTCCTTCTCGGTCGCGCCGCGCTCACGCTTGAAGAAGCCGCCGGGGATGCGGCCGCTGGCGGAGAATTTTTCCTGGTAATGGACGGTGAGCGGGAAGAAATCCTGCCCCTCCTTCACGGTGCGCGCGGCGGTGACGGCGCAGAGCACGACGGTCTCGCCCAGCGTGGCGAGGACGGCGCCGTTCGCCTGGCGGGCGACGCGGCCCGTCTCGAGCGTCAGCGTCTGGTTGCCCCACTGGGTGCTTACGGTCTTGGTATCGAACATGTTTTTTCCTTCACTCCGCGACGCCCAATGCGTGCGGGGCCTCTGTTGCGGGCTAAGCCGGCCCGCGGCGGTTTGGAGCGGTTTCGTCGCTCCGTGGAGAAGGAACCGGATTGTTCCCACCCCGTCACCTCGGCGAAGGCCGGGGTCCATCTCTCCATCAGCCCATGCGGCGCGATGGATCCCCGCCTGCGCGGGGATGACGCAAAACGTAAACGGCCCGCCGAAGCGGGCCGAACGTTTGCGTCACTTGCGAAGCCCGAGCTTCGCGATGAGATCGAGGTAGCGCTGGCCGTCCTTGTGACGGAGATAGTCCAGCAGCGACCGGCGCTTGTTGACCATCATCAAAAGGCCGCGGCGGGAGTGGTTGTCCTTCGCGTGGCCCTTGAAATGGCCGGTCAGATTCTTGATCCGCTCGGTCAGGATCGCGACCTGGACTTCGGGGGAACCGGTGTCGCCTTCGGCGCGGCCATGTTCCTTGATGACTTCCTGGCGGCGTTCTGCGGTGATCGTCATGTGGTTTCCTTCGACATCGGTTCAATATTGAAGCCGCGAACGACGTGGACGTTGCCGTCCCGGACCTCCACCAGCGCGACCGGAACATCGTCCGCGCACGCGAGATATCGGCCGTCTTCGTTGGCGATCCCGTCCAGCACGCGCCCCTGTCGGAGCGCTCCTGCCTGGGCGGGGGTGAGGGGTAGAGCCGGGATGTCGTCCAGCCCCGCCCTCAACGGCAGGAGATAGCGTTCAAGTGCGCGCGCAATACCGGCTTCGCCCAGAATGTCCAGCGATATCGCCTGGGAGAGGTCGAACGGCCCGGCCTTCGTGCGGCGCAGATAGGTGACATGGCCGACGGTGCCGAGCGCGATGGCGATGTCGCGGGCGAGGGAGCGGATATAGGTGCCCTTGGAGACGTGCGCGGTGAGGGTGATGTCACTCAATTCCTCCCCGCTCGCGGGGAGGGGGACCTTCGGCGAAGCCGATGGTGGAGGGGGCGTACCACATATGCACCGCTCGCGGCCCGCCCCCTCCACCAGCTGCGCTGGTCCCACCCCCCGTGCCGGAGAGGATTGAAGGGCGTAGACCGTCACATCCCGGCTCGCCAGCACCACATCCTCGCCCGCCCGCGCGAGGTCGTACGCCCGCGCGCCATCCACCTTCAGCGCGGAATAGGCCGGCGGCACCTGCGCGATCGGCCCGGTGAACTGCGCCAACACCGCCTCCACCGCGCCAACAGTCGGTCGCACATCGGACGTCGCTACCGGCACCCCTTCCGCGTCCAGCGTATCCGTCTGCACCCCGAACGAAATCGTGAAATCATACACCTTGTCGCTGTCGAGCATCCGCCCGGCGAGCTTCGTAGCCTCGCCGATCGCGATCGGCAGCACCCCCGTCGCCAGCGGATCGAGCGTGCCCCCATGGCCCACCTTGAACTTG
The DNA here is from genome assembly GCF_964244235.1 of uncultured Sphingomonas sp. Lineage (GTDB taxonomy): Bacteria > Pseudomonadota > Alphaproteobacteria > Sphingomonadales > Sphingomonadaceae > Sphingomonas. Next base: position 10,490 of record NZ_CAXTII010000034.1, on the reverse strand, counting down.
CCATAGCCGCCATCGCGCAGCGCCCGCTTCACCGCGGACACGCCCTGTGTCGAGCCAAGCCCCAGCGGCTTGTCGAGGATGATCCAGCCATGCACCTTACGGCCCTAGCCCAGCGCTTCGACGAAATGCCGCCGGCGAAGGGCTTCTGAGAAGTGCCGCCGGCACAGCGCGACATAGCTTTCGTTACCACCGATCGCCGTCTGCGCGCCTTCCGCGATCGGTCGCCCCTGCGCATCGACGCGCAGGTTCATCGTCGCCTTGCGCCCGCAGGTGCAGACCGACTTGATCTCGACCAGACTGTCCGCGATCGCCAGCAACCGCGCCGAACCCGCGAACAGGTCGCCGCGAAAATCGGTGCGCAGGCCGTAGGCGAGCACCGGAATACCGTCCGCATCGCACAACCGCGCAAGCTGATCGACCTGGGCTGCGGTCAGGAACTGCGCCTCGTCCACCATGACGCAGGCGAGCGGCCCCTGCGACTGCCGCGCATGCACGCACGCGGCTAGGTCGGTCTGCGCGTCGAACGGCGTTGCGGGTGCGGTCAGTCCGATCCGCGAAGTGATCGTGCCCGCCGCGAACCGATCGTCGATGCTCGCGGTGAACAACATCGTCGCCATTCCCCGCTCGGCATAGTTGAACGCCGCCTGCAGCAGGTTGGTCGACTTCCCCGCATTCATCGACGCGTAATAGAAATACAGCTTGGCCATCAGGCGAGCGTTTCGACCGGGATCGGGCACGCAGCCCCCGTCTTGCGTCGAACCGCGCGGTCGAGGGTGGCGAAGCCATCCGTTTTCGCGGCCGAAACGATGTGGATCATGTCCGCCCAGTCGCCGCCCGCACCATAGCGGTCGATCGCCCATCGCACGAGCAAGGGGCGGGCGATCGCAACGCCGTCCAGCGCCGTAACCCCGTCGAGCGAGGCGACGACCTGCGAACGCGGCATGCGATAGCGACTTTCGAGTACCCAGCCGGTCTCCAGCAACACGGTCAACGAAACGAATAGCCGCTGGCGTTGCATAAGAAGCCTGATGGCTTCGATCTGCCGGGGTTCGTCGCCGAGGATCAACCGAAGAACGATATTCGTATCGACGGCGATCATTTGTCGTCGTCGAATTCGCCGTAATGTTTTGCGAAATAATCCCCGTCGATCGTCATATCCTCGACCGCCACAGGCCGACCCTCGTATTTCGGTACGCGGCGACGAAACTCTTCATAGCTGATGCTCTCGTGCGATGGTTGTTCCGGCACGTCGAGAATCAACCGGTTGCCGACGCGTTCGAGGCTCAACCGCTCGCCGGCCTTCAGACCCAGCGCGTCACGAATGTCTTCAGGAAGGACGATCTGGCCCTCGGGCGATATGGTGATCTCGATTCCCATTGCGACAAGATGCGTCGGACGCGCGTCCCGGTCAATCTTCGCCCAGATCCTGCGCCACCTGCGGCGCGCGCAGGAGCGTGTCGATATGGGTGCCCTCGTCGAAGCTCTCGTCCGCCAGGAACTTCAGCTTGGCGGCATATTTGGTCTTCACCGCCTGCGCGACCTCGCGCTGGAGATAGGCGGTGTTGGTGCGCAGCGCCTTCAGCACGTCCGCCTCGTCGCGGCCGAGCAGCGGCTTCACGAACACCGTCGCGTGGCGCAGGTCGGGCGACATGCGCACTTCGGTGACCGAGACCATGTGCTTGTCGAGCGTATCGTCATGCACGTCGCCGCGTTGCAGGATCGCGGACAGGACGTGACGGACCTGCTCGCCGACGCGCAGCGTGCGCACGGATTTTTCGGGGATGTCGGCGGGTCGCGCCATCTTGTCTTTTTCGCCCGTTATGCTATGTGATGATAACCATGACAGTCGAAGTATCTTACTTCGCCTCCTGAGCCCGGGTGTTCCAGCACCCGGGCTCAAATCGTTTTGGGGCCCGGTGTTCCAGCACCGAGCCCCGCACTGGCTTTACTTCCGGCCCAGCTCGATGAGCTTGACCGTCAGTCCTATCAGCGCAACGACAAACGTAGCGACGCCAAGGACCAGAACCACGACAGTTTGGGTATCCATCCTATTACCTCCTTTCCGGCCGCAACGTTGCGGCCGGATTTAGGGATAGCAGGATGTTTGACCGTGGGGACACCCGGGGTTTGCTGACTATAGCGTCCGTTCGCGCATCTCGACCTCGAACGTCTCGAGGAAATCGCCCGCCTTGATGTCGGTGAAATTCTGCGTGAACGTGACACCGCATTCCAGCCCGGCGCGAACCTCCGGCACGTCGTCCTTGAACCGCCGGAGCGAGGCGATTTCGCCCTGGTAGATGATGACGTCGTTGCGCGTGATGCGGGCCTTGAGCGCCTTGCGGATGACGCCTTCGGTGACCAGCAGACCTGCCGCGCGGCCGTGCTTTCCCGCGGAGAACACCTCGCGGATTTCGGCGCGGCCGACGACCGTCTCGAACGCTTCCGGCCCGAGTTCGCCCGCCATGCCCGCCCTGATCTCGTCGACCAGGTCATAGATCACGTCGTAATATTTGAACGCGACCTTCTGGCGCTCGGCGATCTCGCGCGCCTTGGCGTTGGGGCGGACGTTGAAGCCGATGATGGGCGCGCCGCTGGCACCCGCCAGCGTGACATCGCTTTCGGTGATGCCGCCGACGCCCGAATGCAGCACGCGCGCCTTGATGAGGTCGGTCGAGATCTTGTTGATCGCGCCGACGATCGCCTCGACCGTGCCTTGCGTGTCCGCCTTCACGACCAGCGGATATTCGATCGCCTGCTTTTCCTTCAGCGCGGAGAACATCGATTCCAGGCTGGCCGGAGCCGATGTGGTCCGCTTGTCGGTCAGGACGCCGCGGCGGTATTCCGCGACTTCGCGCGCCCGCGCCTCGTTCTCGACGACCTGCAGCGGATCGCCCGCCGACGGAACACCGGACAGGCCCAGGACCTCGACCGGCATCGCCGGACCGGCTTCCTTGACCTGCTTGCCCTTGTCGTCGACCAGCGCGCGGACCTTGCCGCTTTCCGCGCCGATGACGAAGATGTCGCCGACCTTCAGCGTGCCGCGGTTGACGAGCACCGTCGCGACCGGGCCGCGACCCTTGTCGAGCTTCGCCTCGATCACAGTGCCCTCGGCCGGGCGATCGGGGTTGGCGCGTAGTTCGAGCAGTTCGGCCTGGAGCTGGATCTTCTCGATCAGCTCGTCCAGCCCGGTCTTCTTCAGCGCGGAAACCTCGACGTCCTGGACGTCGCCGCCCATGTCCTCGACGACGATCTCCTCGCTCAGCAGGCGCTCGCGCACCTTTTGCGGATTGGCGCCTTCCTTGTCGACCTTGTTGATCGCGACTATCATCGGGACGCCCGCCGCCTTGGTATGCGCGATCGCCTCCACCGTCTGCGGCATCAGACCGTCGTCGGCGGCGACGACCAGCACTACGATGTCGGTCACGTCGGCGCCGCGCGCGCGCATCTGCGTGAACGCCTCATGGCCCGGCGTGTCGAGGAAGGTGACCTTCGACTTGTCCTTCAGGGTCACCTGATACGCACCGATATGCTGCGTGATCCCGCCCGCTTCGCCGCGGGCGACGTCTGTGCCGCGCAGCGCGTCGAGCAGCGACGTCTTGCCGTGGTCGACATGCCCCATGATCGTGACGACGGGGGGACGCGGCTGGAGATCGCCGTCCTCTTCCTCGATCGTGTCGATCGCCAGATCGGCGTCGCTGTCGCTGACGCGGGTGATGTTGTGGCCGAATTCGGTCACCAGCAGTTCGGCCGTGTCCTGGTCGATCGTCTGGGTCAGCGTCACCGGCATGCCCATCTTGAACAACGCCTTGACCAGATCCGCGCCCTTTTCCGCCATGCGGATCGCGAGTTCCTGGACGGTGATCGCGTCGGGGACGGCGACATCGCGGACCTGCTTGGCCTGCGCCTCGCGCGGGCCACCGATGCCGCGACGTTCCTTCTCGCGCGCACGCTTCAGCGCGGCGAGGCTGCGGGCACGCGCGCCGTCACCGTCGCCGAGCGCGCGGTTGACGGTCAGCTTGCCCGACTGGCGGCGGTCGTCACCCTTGCGGTCGCGCAGTTGCGGACGACCGGGCAGGGCGTTGCGCGGGGTCGCGGTGCCGGCAGGCAGCGCACGTCCGGCAGTCGATGCCGCGGCTGCGGCCCCCGTCGCAGTCGGCTTTGCCGCTGCGGCGGGGGGTGGTGGTGGCGGCGAAGGCCGTTCGGGCCGCGCGACCGGCGAGAAGCGCCGGGGTGCGGGCATCGACGGATCGGGCTCGAGCGACGTCATCGGCGCAGGTGCGGCAACCGGCTCGGATGTCTTCGGCGCAGGTGCGGCTTTCGCGACCTCGGGCTCGTGGCGGGGCGTGACTTCGGACGGCGCAGCGGCTTCGACCGCGGCGGGCTCGGGCACGGCAACCGGCTCGGGTGCAGCGGGCGGATCCATCTGGACTCGCCGGTTCTCTTCGATACGAAGCCGTTCGTCCTCGGCCACGCGCTGGCGATCGCTCTCCTCGCGGCGGCGCGCATCTTCGAGCGTGTGCATGCGCTGGTCTTCGGCTTCGCGCAGCAGCAGCGCCTGGCGTTCCTGCGCTGACAGGTTGCTGACCGGCGCGCGAGGCTGGGCGGGCTGTGGCGCGGTCGCGACCGGCACGGGGGTCGCGGCCTCGATCCGGGGTCCCTCCTGAACCTGGGCTTCGGGCGCTGCGCCGCCCGGGCCGAGCACGCGGCGGCGCTTCACTTCGACCACGACCGTGTTCGAACGGCCATGGCTGAAGCTCTGCTTCACCTTGCCGGTTTCGACCGTGCGCTTGACGCCCAGAGGCGTGCGCATGCCGAGCTTCGGCTTCTCGTTGTCGGTGTCGCTCACTCAAATTCCTCGCGTGTCGTCATGGCCGGCAGGTCGCCGGAAAGTCCGGACGCCGATGGCCCTTGCGAGGCCGTTTCGCAAGGTACCGGGGAAAGATCGGGGCCGACGAAATGCAGCCAGCGGTCGAGCGCATCGCTCACCCGCTTCGCCGCAGCGCGGTCGGTCAGGCCAATATGTACCACATTTCCGCGGCCCAGCGCCAACCCCAATATGGTGCGGTCGACAGGCAGTGCCAAGCCCCGGACGTCGCTGCCTTCGCGGTCCGATCCGACTCGCCACGCCTGATCCAGCTTGCGGTTGCCGTCGGTACCGGCATCCGAGGCGTGGTAGAGCGCATGCAGCTTGCCGCTGCGTGCCGCGGTTTCGATCCGTTCGGAGCCTGTCATCAGCGTGCCCGTCTTCGCTTCCAGCCCGAGCCGGTCGAGCGCATTACGTTCGAGTGCGACGGCGATCATCTGCGGCAAATCGTCGGGGATCGTGATCGCCGCGTCCTTGAACGCCCGCGCCATCGCGCTGCGCAATTTCTTCTTGGCGATCGCGGTTTCCAGTTCGCTGCGCGTAACTCCGATCCATGCCCCGCGTCCGGGGGCCTTGGCGCGGATATCGGGCAGCACGAGACCCCTGGGGGAGACCGCGAGTCGGATCAGGTGATCGCGCACGTCGCGGTCGCGCGTCAGGATGCAGGAGCGGATGGGGTCAGTCATGGGTAGACCCCCTTCCGTCATGCCGGGCTTGAGCCGGGGTCCATCGGGCGGCAAACTCCAACGAACGAGAGAGCGACAACCGTGCGTCTATATGATGGCCAGCGGCTTTTACGGGACGTTGTATGTCGGCGTGACCTCGAACCTCATCGGCCGCGTGATGCAGCACCGCGACGGGACGTTCGACGGTTTCACCAAGCGTTACGGGGTGAAGCGGCTGGTCTGGTACGACGTTGCCGACCTGATGGACGCGGCCATTGCGACCGAAAAGCGGATCAAGAAGTGGCGGCGCGACTGGAAGATCGGGTTGATCGAGGAGCGCAATCCGGCGTGGAATGATCTCGGGCCGACCCTGGGGTTGCCGCCGCTGATATGATTCGTCACCCCGGCCTTGCGCCGGGGTCCATGGTGCCGCGCATTCTTTGGCCGATTGATTCGCGGCCCGATGGACCCCGGCGCAAGGCCGGGGTGACGGACGGAGGTTGGACCTCAGCGCCTCATTGCGAGGATTCCGCATGTGCGTCCTCCTGCGCAACGGGTTTCGCGTCGCGGTCGGCGATCAGCAGGCCGCCTGCGCCGTAGCTTTCGGTCGATACCTCTTCGATCACGATCTGAACCGCGGCCGGGTTCTTGCCGAGGCGGGATACCAGCGAGGACGTGACGTCGGCCACGATCCCCGCTTTCTGGTCCTTGCTGGCGGTGCCCGAGATGCGGATCGACACGAACGGCATCAGGCGTCTTCACCCCCCGATGAGGCGGCAGCCGGTTCGTCCTCGAACCAATGGGCGCGTGCGGCCATGATGATCTCGTTGCCCTGCCCGTCGGTCAGGCCGTATTCGGACAGGATGCCGCCCTTGGGCTCGGGCCGCTTGGGCGCGTCGTCGTTGCGGCGGCGCGGTTCGACTCGCTTCTTCTCGACCAGTTCGTCGGTCGCGAGATCGGCGAGGTCGTCGAGCGTCTTGATTCCCGCCTTGCCGAGCGTCACCAGCATCGCCTCGGTCAGATACGGGATCGCGGCCAGATCGTCCTCGACGCCGAGCGCGGTACGCTCTTCCTTGCTGGCGGCGTCGCGGCGTTCCAGGGCCTCGGTCGCGCGGCTCTGCAGCTCGGCGGCGAGGTCTTCGTCGAACCCCTCGATCGAGGCGATCTCCTCGACCTCGACATAAGCGACTTCTTCCAGCGCGCTGAAGCCCTCGGCAACCAGCAATTGCGCCAGCGTCTCGTCGACGTCGAGCTCCTTCTCGAACATCGCCGAACGCTCGACGAATTCCTTCTGGCGCTTCTCGGACGCGTCGGCCTCGGTCAGGATATCGATCGCCTTGCCGGTCAACTGGCTGGCGAGACGGACATTCTGGCCGCGGCGACCGATCGCGAGTGAAAGCTGGTCGTCGGGGACGACGACCTCGATCCGGTCCTCTTCCTCGTCGATCACGACGCGCGATACGGAGGCGGGCTGGAGCGCGTTGACGACGAAGGTCGCGGTGTCGGGGGACCAGGGGATGATGTCGATCTTCTCCCCCTGCATTTCCTGGACGACGGCCTGGACGCGGCTGCCCTTCATGCCGACGCACGCACCGACGGGGTCGATCGACGAATCGTGGCTGATGACGCCGATCTTCGCGCGGCTGCCGGGATCGCGCGCGGCCGCCTTGATCTCTATGATGCCGTCATAGATTTCGGGCACTTCCTGCGCGAACAGCTTCTTCATGAAATCGGGATGCGCGCGGCTGAGGAAAATCTGTGGCCCGCGATTCTCGCGCACGACCTTCAGGATCAGCGAACGGATCCGGTCGTTGACTCGCACCACTTCGCGCGGAATCTGCGCGTCGCGGCGGATGACGCCCTCGGCGCGGCCCAGGTCGACGACGACATGGCCGAACTCGACGCGCTTGACGACGCCGGTGATGATCTCGCCCGCCCGGTCCTTGTATTCCTCGAACTGACGCTCGCGCTCGGCATCGCGGACCTTCTGGAAGATCACCTGCTTGGCGGCTTGCGCGGCGATCCGGCCGAACTCGATCGGGGGCAGCGGATCGACGATGTAATCGCCGACGACCGCGCCGTCCTGCAGCTTCTGCGCGTCCTTGACCGACACCTGCTTGAAATAATCGTCGACGCCCTCGACGACTTCGACCACGCGCCACAGCCGCAGATCGCCGGTGGTTGGATCGAGCTTCGCGCGGATGTCGTTCTCCGCACCGTAGCGCGAGCGGGCGGCGCGCTGGATCGCGTCCTCCATCGCCTCGATGACGATGCCCTTGTCGATCATCTTTTCCGATGCGACCGAATTCGCGATCGCGATCAGTTCCGCACGGTTGGCGGTGACGGCGGTGGCCATTATTCCTGTCCTTCTTTCACGCTGTCTTCTTCGGACATCTCGTCGTCCTCGAATTCGTCGGCCCCTTCGGCGGACAGCGGCCGGGTCGCCGCGATCAGCCGGTCGGTCATCATCAGCTTCGCAGCCTCGATCCGGCCGAAGCCGACCGTCATCGGGCCGTGTCCGCGAACGTCGATCGACACCTGGTCGCCCTCCGCGCCGATCAGGTCGCCGGTCAGCTGCCTGCGCCCGTCGATCGGCTCGGCGAGGTGGAGGCGCGCCTCGTGCCCCGCCCAGTCGGTATAGTCCGCCAGCCGGGTCAGCGGCCGGTCGATACCGGGCGAACTGACCTCGAGCCGATACGCTCCGTCGATCGGGTCGCGGCCGTCCGCCTCCAGCGCGTCGAACATGTCGGAGATGCGGCGCGACAAGGCGGCGCAATCCTCGATCATCAGCTGGCGGGTCTCGGGATGCTCCGCCATCACCTGCAACGTCGGGTCCGACTTCCCGCCGGTCATCTTCACGCGGACGATCGCCAGCCCGAGCGCGGTCGCCTCGGGTTCGATCAGTCGGGTGAGGGCGGCGATGTCGGTCAAGCAGGAACCTAGCGAATCGGGTACGGGTCTTTGCCGCCGCGGAGGGGAACCCCGCAGCCTCTTCACCAATGACGATGTCGAGTAAGCACAGGCGCTATACGTCGGGCCGTCTCCGTCTGCAAGCAGGCAACCGGCGGGGCAACGGGACGTTATCAGGGCACGTCCATCGCCGAAAGACACGCCATGATCCGCCATGCCCTGCTCGCCACCCTGATGATCGGAACGGCGTGCAGCGCGCAGCAGCCCGACCCGAAAAGTTCGGCGATGCAAGGTCCGCAAGGGCCGCAGCCCGCGGGCGCGGACCAGCCGGTGCCGCAGAACGCGCCGACGACGAATATCAGGAACGTCCCGGCGACGACCGGCCGCGCCAACCGGCCGCAGACGAAGCCGCCTTTCGCGGTGCAGACGATCGGCCAGTTCGACGAGCCATTCGCGATGGCGTTCTTGCCAGCGGGCTATCTGTTGGTCACGGAAAAAGGGGGCGCGCTTAAAGTCCGCTATCCCGATGGTGCCGTGAGTGATGTAGCCGGCGTACCGGCGGTGGCGGCCGGAGGACAGGGCGGACTGCTCGACGTGGCGGTTGCCGCCGATGGCACGATTTATCTCAGCTATTCCGAACCGGCACAGGTCGGTAGCCAACTCGTCCTCGCTCGTGCAAACCTGGGCGTCTGGACTGCGGGTTGCCATGTCGGAAAGGTTGCGGATTGCCCGCTCGGCGAGACCCATCATCCGATGTTGCTGAATAACCCGACGGTCCTCTGGCGCGCCGGCTCTTATGGCCCCGGTGGCCAGTTCGGCGCAAGGATAACCTTCGCTCCCGACGGCCAGTCGTTGTTCCTGACCTCGGGCGAGCGTCAGCGGTTCAGCCCGGCGCAGGACCCCGAACAGGCACTGGGCAAGATCCTGCACCTGACGCTCGACGGCAAGGCGTGGCCGGGCAACCCCGGTTACAAGGCGGGCGGGGTCCGCGCGCAGACCTGGACCAGCGGCCACCGCAATCCCTACGGCCTCGTCTTCACGCCCGACGGTCGGTTGTGGGAGGAGGAGATGGGGCCGCGCGGCGGCGACGAGCTTAACCTGATCGAACCCGGCCGCAACTATGGCTGGCCGATCGTCTCGAACGGCGACAATTACAGCGGCCGGCCGATCCCCGATCACCCCAGCCGCCCCGATCTCGCGGCACCGGCCCTGTGGTGGAACCCTTCGATCTCGCCGGGCGGGATGATCCATTATTCGGGCAGCATGTTCCCGGCGTATCGCGGATCGCTGTTCATCGCGGCGCTGTCCGACGAATCGCTGATCCGCGTGACCCTCGATGGCGCGACCGCCCGCGCGGCGGATCAATGGTCGATGGGAACGCGTATCCGCGACGTGGCGCAGGCACCCGACGGATCGATCTGGCTGCTGGAGGACGGTGAAAAGGGTTCGGGCGGCAGATTGTTACGGCTGGCGCCGAGGAGTTAAATTATAAACGATCTTTTTGGCCATTACCGTTTTCCTCTGCGATTTAATCTACAAAATAAAGTAGAGTTTTCTATTTCTGGAAACTCGATCGTGTAAATACCCAAGTCTTCGGCGGATAATGAGTATAGCGTGTTTGAGAACGAAAACGCATAGAAATGCGAAGCCGACATAAAATTGAACGATGAAACCCCACGACTGCTGGTGAGCAAGTTAAAATCCTCAGTCGAGCTAGGACCACTCCTTGACTCAGCTAACGTGCCGTCTGTGGCAAATCTGAAGATGGTTTTATAAAGATACCAGTTGGAAAACGGTCCGCTGCGTTCGACACGGACAGGCGGTTTCATCGACTTCAACATCTGCATCGATACGCCGGGTTCCGTAGCCACTTTGGTCAATACCGCATTTCGCGTCCGTAAGTCGGACACCGTATCCCATCGGAGCGGCCGCAAGCTTCCCTGAATGACCTGGGCGGGCAATTGCGTGCGAAGCAAGGTCCCCGGCATCCGGTTCGTTCGGTCGTGTCCCACGACGTGGTGTAGCTCGCGGTTGGGCATCGGCGATCTTCG
>NZ_CAXTII010000033.1:0-27570 GCF_964244235.1 uncultured Sphingomonas sp. | reverse complement strand
ATTCCACAACGCATGGAATGCCGCCGCCAAGTCGTAGAGATAGAACGCGATTCGATGCGGCTCCCGGGTGCTCGCGGCGGTCTCCACGGTGCGCGGGAACTGCGCCGCCAGCTTCACCAGCGCCAGCTCTTCCGTATCAAGCCGGGACAGGTCGGCGGTCCCTTCCGCGATCCCCGCCTCCACCGCGCGCCGGTGCAGCGATGCGATCCGGGCATGCGCGTAGTTGACGTAGAAGACGGGGTTGTCCTTCGACGCCTCGACGACCTTCGCGAAATCGAAATCCATCTGCGCGTCCGACCGCCGGGTGAGCATCGTGAAGCGCACCACGTCCTTGCCGACTTCGCGCACCACGTCCGCCAGGGTGACGAAATTGCCCGCACGCTTCGACATCTTGACCGGCTCGCCGCCGCGCAGCAGCCGGACCATCTGGACCAGCTTCACATCGAACCGCGTCCGTCCCTCGGTCAGCGCCTCGACCGCGGCGGTGATCCGCTTGACGGTGCCGGCATGGTCCGCGCCCCAGATGTCGATCAGCTGGTCCGCGCTCTCGGCCTTCTGGAAATGATAGGCGAGATCGGCCCCGAAATAGGTCCAGCTGCCGTTCGACTTGCGGATCGGCCGGTCCTGATCGTCGCCGAACCGGGTCGAGCGGAACAGTGGCAGCACGACGGGCTCCCAATCCTCCGGCGTCTCGCCCTTCGGCGCTTCCAGCACGCCGTCATAGACGAGATCGCGCGCGCGCAGCACCGCCTCCGCCGCCTCGGGCTTGCCCGCGGCCTGCAATGCGGCCTCCGATGCGAAGACATCGTGATGGACACCGAGCAGCGCGAGATCGGCCTTGATCAGCGCCATCATCGCAGCGACCGCGTGCGTGCGGAACGGCACCAGCCAGTCCGCCTCCGGCGCGGCCGCGTAACGGTCGCCGAATTCGCTCGCCAGCGCCTGCCCCACCGGGATCAGATAGTCGCCCGGATACAGCCCCTCCGGCACCGCACCGACATCCTCGCCCAGCGCCTCGCGGTAGCGCAGGTGCACCGAGCGGGCGAGCACATCGACCTGCCCGCCCGCATCGTTGACATAATATTCGCGGCGGACGTCGTAGCCGGTGAACGCGAGCAGGTTGGCGAGCGCATCGCCGACCACCGCGCCGCGGCAATGCCCCATGTGCATCGGTCCGGTCGGATTGGTGGAGACATATTCGATGTTCACCGTCGTCCCCATGCCGGTGTCCGAACGGCCATAGTCTTCCCGGGCCACCGCGATCGCCGCGATCTCGTCGCGCCAGATATCGTCGACGAGGCGGAGGTTGATGAACCCCGGCCCTGCGACCGCGACCGCGGCGACGCCGTCCACCTTGCGCAGTTCGGCGGCGAGCGCGTCGGCCAGCGCACGCGGGTTGGTCTTCGCCGGCTTGGCCAACACCATCGCCGCGTTGGTCGCGAGATCGCCATGGCTCGCATCGCGCGGCGGCTCGACCGTCACGCCCCGGCGATCCAGCCCCTCCGGCAACACGCCTGCCAGGGTCAGGTCGTCGAGCGCGGCATCGAGATAATCGGCGAAACGGGTATAGAGCGTCATACCCGCGCGCTTACGGGGCCGCGGTGCGCATCGCAATGGCAGGCGATTTGTGCTTTGTTCGAACCGCGACTCACCCGCGCAAGGTAGCCACGCATGTTCGTCGATTTCCGGAACGCCTGGCCGCCACCCGAACCCTGGCCGCCCAAACGGCCGCCCCGTCACGTCACGAAGCGTCGGGAGCGGATGATCGGCTGGATCGTCGGGCTCAACCTGCTGATGCTGCTGGTCGGGCCGCTGGCGGGCGCGACGATATTCGATGCCATCGTCGCGCTGGTGCGAGGCTGATCCCATCAAGCCGTTCCGTTCTCCTGCGAAAGCAGGAGCCCAGGGTCGATAGCGCAGCGCCCGTTACCCTGGATTCCTGCGTTCGCAGGAAACGACGCTAAGCCCGCACCAGCCCCCCGATCGCCGCCGTCCCCCCGCCCGTCGGGAACAACGCCGCCATCGTCCGCTGCGGATCGGTCGCGAAATGGCCCGCCACCGCGCCGCCGATGAATGCGTCGAGCGGCGTGGTCGGCTTCAGGTCGCGGTTCTCGTACAGCTGCGATCCCTTCAGGCCCGGCCAGTCGGCCACCACGCGGCCGCCCCTCACCGCGCCGCCGATCAGCATCGCCGAGGTGCCGGTGCCGTGATCCGTACCCCCGGTGCCGTTGACCGCGACGGTGCGGCCGAACTCGGTCGCGACCAGCACCATCGTGTCGTCCCATAGCGGCCCCATCCCGACCTGCAGCGCGGCGATCATCGCGTCGAGTCCCTTGAGCTGCGCGCCCAGCCGCTGGCGCTGCGCGGCGTGCGTGTCCCAGCCGCCGGTCTCGATCATCGCGATCCGCGCGCCGTCCGCGGGCGACAGAAGCTTGGCCGCGAGCGTACCGGTCGCCGCGGCATTCTGTCCGCCATTCTGGCCGAGGTCGCTGGTCAGCTGGCGAGTCGCCATCGCCTCGCTCCACAGACCGTGAAGCTGGCTGTCGCCCTGGTACAGCATCGACACGCGCTGGAGCAGGTCGTCCGAGGCCGCAGGCAGCGCGCTCGGGGCATAGGATGCGACCTCATGGCTCCCTCGCAGCGCCATCGGTACCGTGGCGGCAACCGCGATCGCGCGCGCATCCTGGGTCGGGACGACGCCCAGCAGCCGGTTGAGCCAGCCGTCGCGCACCTGATAAGCCCCCGCCCCACCGGTCTCCAGCACGTTCTGCCCGTCGAAATGCGACCGGTCGCGGTAGGGCGAGGCGATGGCGTGCGCGAACAGCGCCTGGCCCTGGCCGTAAAGCTGCGCGGTGTGCGTCATCGACGGGTGGAGCGCGAACATCGCGTCGAGCTTGGTGCCGGTCGCGAAATCCTCCGCCAGCGCGCCGCGCTGGTGCGCGAAGGCGGCGTCGCCGACCGGGCCGACGGTGCCCAGACCGTCCGCCGCCCCGCGCTGGATGATGAAGACGAACCGCTTGGTGGTGGCGGCCTTCGCGAATGCCATGCGTGGCGCGAAAACGGTGCCGATCGTCGCCAGCGTGGCGCTCGACAGGAAACTACGACGATCGAACATCATCTATCTCCGCATCATTTCGGGGGCGACCAGCAGGAGTGCCAGCGCCTGGGCAGGACTTTCGGCGTTCGTCAGCGCCTGCGCGGTGGCAGGGCTGACCGATGCCGGGAACAGCTTGATCGCAAGCGCACGTGCGTCGATCGCCGCGGGCACCCTGGCGGCGAAGCGCTCCGCCGCCTCGACCCGGCGCATTACCGCGTCGGGGCCGGCCCAGCTGGCGGCGATGTCGTCGTAACCGACCGGCTGGCCGGGCTTCCACACCGGTTGCCCGAGCTGGTTCATCAGGCCGACGATGACGCCGGGCTGTACCGTCGTCGCACCCAGCGCGCGGTAGCTGGCGATCGTCCATTCCCACGGCGTCCTGAATTTCGGCGATGCCTCGACCCACGCCTCGGGCGAGTTCACGATCGCGCGATAGACGGCGGGCAGGTCGCCGCCCGACGACAGGAATGCCGCCTGCAGCCGGGCGACCATCGCCGGCGGCGGGTTGTCGCCGGCGAAATGGCGCGCGAGCTTGGTGGCGATGTGCTGCGCGGTGGCGGGCGCGACCGCGACGTCGTCCAGGACTTCCTGCGCCTGGTTCACCCCGTTCTTGGCATAGCGCTTGCCCATGATGCGGCGTTCGCCGGGCTGGTGGATCGCCTCCGCGAAGACGAACTGGCCGGGGGCGCCGAAGGTGCCTGCCGCGCGCGCGCCCGGCCCCTGCCCGATCCCCGCGACCGTCCAGCCGGTCATCGCGCGGGCGAATTCGGTCACGTCGGTCTGCGTGTACCCGGACCGCACGCCAAGCGTGTGCAGCTCCAGGATCTCGCGCGCAAGGTTCTCGTTCAGCCCGACCTTGCGCTTGCCGCGCATCGCGATCCGCTGGCCGAGCGGGCTGTCGGGACCGATCGAGACCGCCTGGTCGAGGTAGATGAGCATCGCCGGATGCCGCTCCACCGCGGTCAGCATGTCGCGGAAATTGCCGAGCACGTGCGGGCGGATCGCCTCGAACTCCAGCGTGCCGGACAGGCCGATGACGGCCAGCTTGTCCGCGGACACCGCGAAATGGTTCGCCCAGAAATACACCAGCCGTTCGACGAACGGGGTATCGGTCGTCAGCGCGGCGGTGGCGCGCGCGGCGACCGCGCCGGCGTAATCCTGGCGACCCTCGCGCTGCGCGAACCGGCGCGCGGTCTTTTGCGCGTCGGTGCGGGGGGCCTTTGCAGAATCGGCGGGAGCCATGCCTGGCGGGAGCGGCTGCGGCGCGGCGCTGGTCATCTGCGCGGCGGCGGCGGGGGATGGCGGTGCCATCATCGGCGGCGACGCGGCACCGGGTTGCGGCTGGCCGTCCAATTGTGCCTGCTGGCGCAACATCCGCTGCTGTTCGAAATATTCCGCAAGCTCGGCCGACACCGCGGCGCTGGTCGGCGCGTTGGCGAGCGCGGCCGGGCGCGGTTGATAGGCGGCGAACTGGCCCAGCAGCCAGCCCTTCGCATCGTTCGGGACCGCGTCGCCCGGCCGCGCGCCGAGCCCGAAGCGGTTGATCGCGATGCTGGATGCCGACATCGTCCGTCTCCTTCGACCATGGCCAGGACCGGAGATACGCCCCGACTGTCGCAAAACTATGCCCCGTAACGCGCCATGTCGTCACAATCCTTCGCGCGATCGGGATCGGCGTTGACGAATGCAAAAGCTGCATTCGCACCGCGACGGGTTTGCATTTGCAACCTATGCTGCGTCGCAATAAACCGACGTTCGAAAGCGGGAGAGGAAGAACGGGTGCGAGACCAGCACCGATCTTTCGGGAGTTTTCGATCATGCGCAAGACCAGCATCACCATCGCCGCCGCCATCGCCGTGCTCGGTTCGACCGTCGCCATGGCGCGCGAAGCACCGACTCGTTTCGTTCGCGACGGCGTCACCTACGAATATACCGCCGAACAGCATGGCGCGCATCAGGTCCTGATCGGCCGTAGCCTGCCATCGGGCGAACCCTTCCGCCTCGTCGTCACGAACGGCCATGTCCATGGACTGGTATCCGGCGTGCAGGTCGCCTTCAACGTAGCGGATATCGGGCCGACCAATACGCAGATCGCATCGCGCTGACCCGCTCGCGTCATCCTCGCTTTCGCGGGGATGACGATGGGCAAAGCTCCGGGGGTGTTCAGAACCCTTCGGGCAAGTCGATCGGGCCAACCTGCTCGCGGTACCGCGTGACGGCGTAGCGATCGGTCATGCCGGCGATGAAGTCGCCGATGTGCCGATCGCGCGTCACGCAGTCTGCGGGCAGGCGATCGCGCCATTCCGCCGGCATTGCCGACGGATCGGTTCGATATGCCGCGAACAGTCCACCGACGACGCCGCGCGCGGCCTCCGCCGCCGCCAGCTGTACCGGGTGGTGGTAGAGGTTCGCGTACAGGAACCCTTTCAGATCGCGCTCCTCGATCCGCATCGCGTCCGAAAAGCCGACCAGCGGCTGACCGGCATTGCGAACGTCGTCCGCGTTCGTCACGCCGCTCGCCGCGATCCTCGCATGCGTTTCGGCGATCAGATCGTTCACCATCAGACCGATCTGCGCGCGCACCAGTTCGTGACCGAGCCGTTTGTGCTCGACACCCGGATATCGCGCCTGCGCCGCGGCCCAACCCCGCGCGACGATCGGCACCGCGCAGAGCTGATCGATGCTCAGCAGCCCGGCGCGCAATCCATCGTCGATGTCGTGGTTGTCGTACGCGATGTCGTCCGCGATCGCCGCGACCTGCGCCTCCAGCGACGCGTGCATGTCCAGCGCGAGTGGAAAGGCCGCGTCCGCCTCCGCCAGCGCCCAACCCGGATCGCACACCGGGCCGTTATGTTTCGCCAGTCCCTCCAGCGTTTCCCAACCGAGGTTCAGCCCGTCGAACCGCGGGTAAGGACGCTCGATCGTCATCAGCGTGCGCAGCGTGTGCCCGTTGTGATCGAAGCCCCCCGCCTCGGCCAGCGCCGCTTTCAGCGCATCCTCGCCGGCATGGCCGAACGGGGGATGCCCGATATCGTGCGCCAGGCACAATGCCTCGGTCAGGTCCTCGTTAAGGCCAAGCACCCGCGCGATCGTCCGCCCGATCTGCGCGACCTCCAGGCTGTGGGTCAGGCGGACGCGGAAATGATCGCCATCGGGGGCCATGAACACCTGCGTCTTGTGGCGCAGGCGGCGGAACGCGATCGAATGGACGATCCGGTCGCGGTCGCGCTGGAAGCCGTCGCGCGGGCCGTGCTCGATCCCGCTTTGTTCCTCGTGAAGCCGTCCTCTGCTCGCCGCCGGGTCCGAAGCCCAGGGCGCAGCCTCCGTCATTCGGCTGGCAGCTTCTCGACCTTCTGACCGGCGTCGCTGGTAAAGGTGAAGCCGGACACGCCATTTTTCTTGAGCGAATTGACGAACGCACGCGCATCGGCGTCGGTCTTGAACGGCCCGGCCAACACGCGGTTGGTCGCGCGCAACGGCGTCTTCCACCCGCCATGGCTGGCAAACGCATCGGGGGCTTTCTTCTTCACCGCGGCCCAGGCCTTGGGCAGATCGTCCTCGTTCGCGCCGCCCGCCACCTGTACCCAGATCCGCGCGGGGTTCGATCGCGCGGCCTTGCGCTCGGCGACGGCCTCCTTCGCGGCTTCCCTGTCCGCGGCCGCCTTCTCCTCGGCCGCAGCCTTCCTGGCGGCGAGCGCCTTCGTCGCGGCAGCGGCCTTGCGATCCGCGGCCCTGCGTTCGGCCGGGGTCACGGGTTCGTCGGTGGGTGCAGGCGTCGGGGCGGCATCGTGACGACCGCGTCCGCTGCGCGCCGGCTTCGCGTCGATGGCGGCCATCTCGCTCGACGCGGCACGAGCCGGCCCCGCGGCATCCAGTTCCGATGCGGGGATCGACAGACCGGCGATGATCCGCGCGAGCACCGCGTCCTCGCCATGCGCACGGCGCGCGGTCGTGCGATGCACCGCGGCGGTACCGGCAAGGGCGGTGAAGCCCGGCGTCGGCAACGGCGCGGCGCTGGCGGGTTCGGGCGTCGGCGCTTTGCGCACGGGTACCGCCTGCACCACCGCGACCGAGGGCCCGAAGACGGGTCCGGCCGGAGCCGGGACCGCCGGTGTCGTCATAGGCGCAGGCGTCGCTGCAGCGACCGTCACCGGTGTGGAGGCGATCGCGCCGAGCGTCGCAGGCGACTCCGTCGCGGCGACGAGCGTTGCCCGAGGGGGCGGCGCGGGCGTCGGGGCAATCGCCGCGGGTGTGCTGGCCGCAATGCCGGGCGCGGGCTGCGGCGCGACGGCCGGCGGCACGGTCGCGTGCGGAGCGATCGCCGCGACCGCGACAGGCGGTGTCGGGGGTATTACCTGCGCCGGTACCGCCATCGCGGCAAGGCGCTGCCCGCGCGGCGTCGGGGCAATCGCCGCGGGTGTGCTGGCCGCAATGCCGGGCGCGGGCTGCGGCGCGACGGCCGGCGGAAGCACGACCGCCTGCGCCACCCGAACCGGCGAGGCCGGGACGGCCTGGGTCGGCGTCGGCACGCTGCGACCGCGACGATCCCTGCGGCCGTTGCGCGGCTCGGGCGTCGGCCGGACCGCGACCGCAGCGACCGCGACGGGTTCCGGGGGCAGCGGTGTCGTCGCCGGGGCCAGGCGCGCATCGGCGACTCGCTCCGGACTGGTCCGGACTTCGCCGAAATGCACCGCAAACGCGCGGTCGATCGGGTCGAGCATCGGCAGACGCTCGAAAAACGGTTGCAACCCCAGCGCCATGCCGCCTGGCATCATCGTCGTCGCGATATGCTCCGCGCCCGCGATATCGCCATTCATTGCCAGCACGAACGCCCGCGACCGCCATGCGCCGCGATCGGTCTTCGTCAGCAACGGGGCAAGCGTGTCGAGCGCCAGTTGCTTATTGCCGGAAATGCCGAGCGACAATGCGTAACGCCGGATCGTCTCGTCGTCATTCGCGGCCGCTTTCAACGCCAGCCGATAATCGCGCTGCGCCCGCGGCTGATCGCCGACCAGATCATAGGCCAGGCCGCGATCGGCGGCGAATGCCCCGGGCGCAAGCCCGTAGCTTTCCGCCTGTGCGAAATATCGCAACGCTTCGCCCGGACGCTCGTTGCGGACCAGCAGCGACGCCTCCCCCGCCTTCACCCGTGCGCTGCGCGGATCGACCTTGTCCGCGCGCGTGAAGAACGCCGCAGCGGCGGTCAGGTCATCGAGCTTGATCGACAGCGCGCCCGCGGTGACGAGCGCGTCGAGATCCTGCGGGTTCGCCGCGAGACGGTGGACCTGATCGGCCAGCCGATCGGCATCGGTCGTCCCCGGCAACGGCTGAACCACCGCCTGCGCGTCGGCGGGGGCGGGAACGATCGCAAGGGCGAGCGCGAGCGACAGGAAGGGGATCGAACGGAATCGCATGCTTCGGCGATGCTAGAGGCCAGCGCGATGCGGACGGCAACCGGGGGTTCGCGGCGCAGCGGTGAAGCGAGGCGGTGCGGCGACGAACGGGTGGCACCACGTTATCGTGCTCGGCAGTCTGTCGGGATCGGTCTTCTCCTGCGAAAGCAGGAGCCAGGGCCACGAGCGGCGTACCCTGGTATCCCGGGCTCCTGCGTTCGCAGGAGAACGGCAGCCCGAGCGTATCTACACCACCCCGGCGAAGGCCGGGGTCCAGGAGCGCGACGATGGTTACGACGCGATGCCCTTCGCTACGCCGGCTTTCCCCGTTGGGCCCCGGCCTTCGCCGGGGAGGGGTATCATTGTTACTGGTTATTCTGCCGGTTCAGAAAGCGCGGGATATCGAGCGGCGGATCTTCGGGCGCATCCTCCTCGCGCGCGGTACCGCGCGCGGCGTTGGACATGCGTTCGAACAGCGTTCCGCCCAGCTTGACCCGCGGCGTCGCCGCCGGTTCGGCGGCGGCAGGCGCTTCGGCCCCCGGTGCGATCCAGCGGCGGCGGCCACCATCGGCGGATGGCGTGCCGAAGGACGGTACCGGGGCAGCGGCGGACGGCGTCATCGGGGGGGTCGAGGCACCGAACGCCCCGTCGTCGAACGTGCGCGGCGGGGCAGACACGATCGTCTCCGCACCGAGCACCAGTTCCTCGTCCGCTGCATCCGTGGTCTCGGGCCTGGCATCGGCGGCTGCGGCGTCGGCGGTGGCGGCTGCGGCTGCGGCTGCGGCGTCGGCATGGTCCTGCGCCGCTGCGACGGGAGTTGGGGCCGAGGCCGGTTCGGCGACCGGCGCGGTCGCGACTGGCGCAGCGGGTTCGCTCGGGCGGAACGAGGTGGCGGTCTCCTCCCCCTTGCGCGCGCCGCCGAAGCTGAAGCTGCGGGTCGGTTCGGCGACCGCCGCGGGGCGCGCGGTCGCCTCGATGCCGGTGGCGACGACCGACACGCGGATCTTGCCCTCGAGCTCCGGATTGAACGCCGAACCCCAGATGATGTTCGCGTCGGGATCGACCAGGTCGCGGATATGGTTCGCCGCCTCGTCGACCTCGAGCAGGCGCATGTCGTCGCCGCCGGTGATCGAGATGATGACGCCCTTCGCACCCTGCATCGACACGCCGTCGAGCAGCGGGTTGGCGATCGCCTTCTGCGCCGCTTCCAGCGCGCGGTTGTCGCCCGACGCTTCGCCGGTGCCCATCATCGCCTTGCCCATTTCCTGCATCACGGAGCGGACGTCGGCGAAGTCGAGATTGATGAGGCCGGGCATGACCATCAGGTCGGTGATGCCGCGCACGCCCTGTTGCAGCACCTCGTCCGCCATCGTGAACGCCTCCTTGAAGGTGGTGTTCGCATTGGCGATCAGAAACAGGTTCTGGTTGGGGATGACGATCAGCGTATCGACGTATTTCTGCAGTTCCTCGATGCCTGCATCGGCGGATTTCGCACGGCGATTGCCCTCGAACGCGAACGGCTTGGTCACGACGCCGACGGTCAGGATGCCCATGTCGCGCGCCGCCTTGGCGATCACCGGTGCAGCGCCCGTCCCCGTACCGCCGCCCATGCCGGCGGCGATGAAGACCATGTGCGTGCCCTCGAGCTGCTTGGCCAGGCTGTCGATCGTCTCCTCCGCGGCGGCGCGGCCGATCTCGGGGCGGCTGCCCGCGCCCAGTCCTTGCGTGATCTTCGCGCCAAGCTGGATGCGTTGCGGCGCAGTCGATTGCTTCAATGCCTGCGCGTCGGTGTTCGCGACGAGGAAGTCCACGCCCTGCACGTCGGCGCGCATCATGTTCGCGATCGCATTGCCGCCCGCGCCGCCGACGCCGATCACCGCGATGCGCGGGGTGAGTTCGTCCACTTCGGGAGAAAGGAATTCGATGCTCATCGCCTGTATCTCCAGCCCCTTGCCCGGTGGAACGCCACGCCCGGCCCCTGATTAACCTTGATGCCCGATCGGATGGCAAGGTGCCAGCCGAAAGCGCAAGTGCGTCATGTTTCGTCAATAATTCGCGCGCGCCGTCTGCAGCAGCTTGCGAAACATGCCGAGCCCGCGGGTCCGATGGACGGTCTGCGGCTGCGGCGCGAGCGCGCGCAGGTCGACCGGATCGGTCGCGGCGTAGAAGGCCAGGCCCGCCAGCGTCGCGAACGCCGGCCCGCCATGCGCCTCGGGCAAGGCGGTCAGCCCGCGCGGACGCCCGATCCTGACCGACCGGCCCAGCGCGGCCTGCGCATAGTCCGCCACGCCCTTCAGTTCCGCGCCGCCACCGGTCAGTACGACCTGCCGCCCCACCGGCCCCTCGAACTTCAGCGCGGTCAGCGCCTTGCGCACCTCGCCCATCTGATATTCCAGCCGCTGGCGGATGACGCTGATCAACTGCGCCTTGGTGATCTGCATCCCGTCCCCGGCACCGTCCTCCGCGGAGATCGGCATCACCGGGATCATGTCGTGATTGTCGCGCGGGGACGCATTGGCCGAACCGTGAAAGCATTTCATCCGCTCGGCATTCTGCCGCCGGGTACCGAAGGCGGAGGCGATGTCGTCGGTGATGTCCTGCGCGCCGACGGGAATCGACGTCAGACCGACCAGCATCCCGCCCGCAAACAGCGACACGTTGGTGATTCCCGCCCCCATCTCGACCAGCGCGACGCCCAGCTCGCGCTCCTCCTCGCTGAGACACGCGAGACCGGTCGCGACGGGGGAGGCGATGATCGACTTCACCTCCAGATGCGCCGACCGGACGCACAGGTCCAGGTTGCGCACCGGCGATCCGTCCGCGGCGACGACATGGATATGGACCCCAAGCCGGTCGGCATGCAGCCCCAGCGGCTTCTTCACCCCGGTCAGCCCGTCGAGCGTATAGAGCGCTGGCTGCGCGTGCAGTACCATCCGGCCCTGCGGATCGATCGAATTGCGCCCCGCCGCCAGCAGCGCGTCGATGTCCTGCTGCTCGACGCGGTGGCCGCCCAGTTCGAACTCGACCTCGGCGACGTCGGACACGAGGCCACCTGCGGAGAAACCGACCCACACATTCTCGATGTTGATCCCGGCGATGCGTTCAGCCTGCTCGACCGCCTCGCGCACCGCGGCCTCGGTTGCGGCCATGTCGGCAATATAGCCGCGCTTGACGCCCCGGCTTTCGCGCTGGCCGGTGCCGAGCACGATCAGTTCGCCGCCATCGCCCTTCTGCGCGATCATCGCCGACACCTTGGACGATCCGATATCCAGCGCGGTGATGAGTCCTTCCGGTGCGGCCTTCGCCATGCCCTAGCCTTCCCCGATTGCCGAGTGGCCGGCCCCAGCGACCGCCCCCGTCGTCTTGTCGTTCGTCTTCGCGTCGATCTTGGCATCGCCCGGATCGGCCACCTCGCGCGCCATGCTGGCACCCGGCTTGCGCGCGACGAGCTTCGCCGGATCGCGCATGTCGAACCGCAGCCAGCCGCGCCCGAGCAACGGTCGATCTCCCTGCAATGCCGCGAATTTCATGATCGCCCGGTCCGCCCCTTCTTCCGGCAGCAGCAGAGTCTCGCCCGAGTCGAACGTCAAGTCCCATCGCCGGTTGCCGATCCAGGTCGCCGCGGTGACCCGCGATTTCAGCGCAGGCACGGCCGCGAGCAGGGTCTGGTAGCTCGCCTCCTGCAAGTCCGCACCGGGACCGATCACGAGCGGCAAATTGGGGATCGCGTCGGACTTTACCGGCTCCAGCAGCACGCCCTTGGCGTCGATCAGCGTCAGCTGGCCATTATCCTGCCACACCGCGGCGGGGGTACGCTCGACTATATCTACCAGCAGCGTGTCGGGCAGCCGACGCGAGACATGCGCATCGGCGATCCAGCCATAATGCAGCAGCCGATCGCGCACCCCCGCCAGATCGACGAGCGGCATCGCGGTCGATTTCTGGTCGAGCGCGACCGCATAGACGCTCATCCGGTCCATCCGCTTCAGGCCGGTGATCTCGATCTGCTCGACCCGGAAGCCGGCACGCCCCGCGCCCTCCGCCAGCGCGCTGCCGACCATGCCGGGTACGCCCGCCAGGCTCGCCGCGACCAGCGCCGCAACGCCGACCGCACCCAGGATCGTCCATGTCGTCAGCTTGCGCAGCGTCGTCTCGCTGACCGGCAATGCCCCGACCAGCCGATCCATCGCCGACACCTTGCGAACCGGCTGCTTGCGCCGAGGCTGCGGACGACGGGGCGGCGGGCCGCGCTTGATCGTACGGCTCACCTGAGCGCCTCGTCGACGATCGCCTGGACGAGTTCGGCATAGCGCATGCCGGTATGCCGCGCCTGTTCGGGGACGAGGCTCAGTTCGGTCATGCCCGGCTGGGTGTTGACCTCCAGCAGGAACAGGCCCGCCACCCCGCGATCGTCATCCCAGCGGAAATCGGAGCGGCTCGTGCCCTTGCAACCCAGCAACCGGTGCGCTTCCAGCGCCAGCGCCTTGCACGCTTCCGTGACGGCGTCGGGGATCGGCGCGGGGAAGACATGCTCGGTCATCCCGTCGGTGTACTTGGCGTCGTAGTCGTAGAAACCGCTCTTGGGCCTGAGTTCGGTGACGCCCAGCGCCCGGTCGCCTAGCACCGCGGTCGTCAGCTCGCGACCGCGGATATAGGGCTCGGCGAGCAGTTCCGCGAAATCCTGCCACGGTCCCGCGACGTCGCGGCCGATCGGGTTCCCGTAATTGCCGTCCGCGGTGACGATCGCGATCCCGACCGACGAGCCTTCGTTGACGGGTTTCAGGACATAGGGTCGCGCCAGCGGATCGCCTTCGAACAGGTCGGCGGATTTGACGACCCGCCCACCGGGCATCGGGATGCCGTGGGGGACGAGCGCCTGCTTGGTCAGCACCTTGTCGATCGCGATGACCGAGGTGGCGAGCCCGCTGTGCGTGTAGCGCAGCCCCATGAGGTCCAGCATCCCCTGGACGCTGCCGTCTTCGCCCGGCGTGCCGTGAAGCGCATTGAAGACCAGATCGGGGTTCGCCTCGGCCAGCCGCGCCGCGACGTCGCGCCCCATGTCGATCCGGGTCACGCAGTGGCCGAGCGACTCCAGCGCGTCGGCGACGCCGGTGCCGGAGAGCAGCGACACTTCGCGCTCGGCGGACCAGCCGCCCATGAGAACGACGATGTGAAGACCCGACATCAATTCCTCCCCCGGAGGGGGAGGGGGACCAGCCGCAGGCTGGTGGAGGGGGTTCTCAGCGGGCGGTGCAGCTTGTGGCCCGCCCCCTCCACCATCCTTCGCATGGTCCCCCTCCCCGTCCCGGGGAGGAATTGAAGAAGCCCCCTCACGCCACGATCCCCACCCGCTGGATTTCCCATTCCAGCGTCACCCCCGAATGCGCCTTCACCCTATCCCTGACCTCCTCGGCCAAGGCCTCGATCTCGGCACTCGATGCAGCCCCGAGGTTCAGCAGGAAATTGCAGTGCTTCTCGCTCACCTGCGCGCCGCCATGCCGAAGCCCGCGACAGCCGGCGGCATCGATCAAGGTCCACGCCTTGTGGCCATCCGGGTTCTTGAATGTCGATCCGCCGGTCTGCGACCGCAGCGGCTGCGACGCCTCGCGCTCGGCGGCGATACGGTCCATCTCCGCGCCGATCGTCGCAGGGTCGCCGGGGGTGCCGGCGAACACCGCCTCGACCACCACCGCGCCCGCCGGGAGGTCCGAATGGCGATAACGGTAGTTCAGCTTCGCGGCGGGCCAGACCGCCGCCGACCCGTCACGGGTCACGACGGTCGCCTCGACCAGGATATCGCTCGAATCGCGGCCATAGGCGCCCGCGTTCATCCGCACCGCGCCACCGACCGTGCCGGGGATACCGCGCAGGAACTCCAGCCCCGCGATCCCCGCATCACGCGCCGCGCTGGCGACGGTAATCCCCATCGCCGCCGCTCCTGCGCGAACGCAGCCGTTCTCGATCGACACCTTTGCCATCGCCTTGGGCAGGCGGACGACGACCCCGGGGACGCCGCCGTCGCGGACGATGAGGTTGGAGCCGACGCCGATCGGGAGGACGGGGGTTTCGGGGTCGAGGGTGCGGAGGAACGTGGCGAGGTCGTCGGTCGTATCCGGCCGCACGAGATACTCCGCGGGGCCTCCGGTGCGAAACCAGATGAACGCCGCCAGCGAGCCGCCGGGCTCGACCGAGACTCCCCTCCCGCAAGCGGGAGGGGTTGGGGGTGGGCGCTCGCTCGCTACCGGATACCTCGTTGATGGGGAGCGCCCACCCCCTACCCCTCCCGTAAACGGGAGGGGAGATGAAATAGTCCCACTCACGCCATCACCTCGACGCGCGCCGCCACCGCATCCGCCAGCCCGGCGGCCCATTTCGTGATGTCGCCCGCCCCCAGGCACACCACAATGTCGTTCGCCTGGATCGTCGCCGCCAGTTCCACCGCCAGCGTATCCGCGTCGGCCACGGTCGTCGCGAACCGGTGGCCGCGGCGCTTCAGCCCTTCGACCAGCGCCTCCGCATCGATCCCCTCGACCGGCGCTTCGCCCGCGGCATAAACGGGCGTCACCAATACCCGGTCGGCGTCATTGAACGCGGTCTGGAAATCCTCCATCAGACTGCCGAGCCGCGAATAGCGG
The DNA here is from genome assembly GCF_964244235.1 of uncultured Sphingomonas sp. GTDB lineage: Bacteria > Pseudomonadota > Alphaproteobacteria > Sphingomonadales > Sphingomonadaceae > Sphingomonas. Next base: position 12,445 of record NZ_CAXTII010000033.1, on the reverse strand, counting down.
TGCGGCTGCACCACCGCGATCACCCGCCCGACCCGGTTTCGGTCGATCGTGCCCCCGGCACGATCTTGGCCTGCCGGGGGCAGGCCACCCGAAACCGCCTCGCGCGCCGCGGCCAGCACTGCGCGAATCTCCACCGGATGATGCCCGTAATCGTCGATCACCGTCGCCGCGCCGCCCGCCAGCGCGATCTCGCCGACCTTGGTGAAGCGCCGCTTCACCCCGCCGAACTTGGCGAAGCCCTGCTGGATCGTCGCGTCGTCGATCCCCAGCTCCAGCGCCACGCCGATCGCGGCAAGTGCGTTCTGGACATTGTGGCGGCCGGGCATCGGCAGTTCGATATGCTCGATCGACCGCACCGAACCGTCGCGCGCACGGACGATGCATTCGAACCGGTTGCCGCCCGGGATCGGCGTTACGTTGACGCCGCGGACATCGGCCTGCGCGGAGAAACCGTATGTCACGACGCGCCGGTCGCGCAGCCGCGGCAATATGCCCTGAACTTCGACGTGATCGAGGCACATCAGCGCCGCGCCGTAGAAAGGGACGTTCTCGATGAAGGCGACGAACGCGTCCTTGACCGCGTCGAACGAGCCGTAATGATCGAGATGTTCGGGATCGATATTGGTCACGACCGCGATCGTGCCGTCGAGCCTGAGGAAACTGCCGTCGCTCTCGTCCGCCTCGACCACCATCCAGTCGCTCGCGCCCAGCCGCGCGTTCGATCCGTAGCTGTTGATGATACCGCCGTTGATGACGGTCGGATCGACCCCGCCCGCGTCCAGGATCGCGGCGATCATCGAGGTGGTGGTCGTCTTGCCGTGCGTGCCCGCGACCGCAACGGTGGATTTCAGGCGCATCAGTTCGGCAAGCATCTCCGCCCGGCGCACGACGGGAATTCGCCGTTCCAGCGCGCATTCGATCTCGGGGTTCGACCGAACGATCGCGGTGGAAACGACGACGACCGCCGCATCGCCGAGGTTGTGCGCGCTATGCCCGATCGCAACCGGGATGCCCTTCTCGCGCAAGCCCTGCACGACATAGCCCTCGGCCACGTCCGACCCCTGCACGCTGTAGCCGAGATTCTTCATCACCTCGGCGATGCCCGACATGCCGATCCCGCCGATCCCGACGAAGTGGATCGTGCCGATATCGGTCGCGACGCCTTTCATTAAATTCTCCCCTGGAAGGCGAGGGGGACCAGCGAAGCTGGTGGAGGGGGTTCTCCACAGGCGGTGCAGGTCGTGGAGAGCCCTCTCCACCATCCTGCGGATGGTTCCCCTCCCCGTCCCGGGGAGGAATGAAGAAGGGCCCTCACGCGAACGCCTCCTTCGGGCGCGGCGTCGTCACCGGCAGCCGCACGCGCGGCGCGTCCAGGCTCTCGACCAGATCGGCCAGGTCGCTAGCCGCGTTCGGTCGCCCGCACCCCCTGGCCCGCGCGGCGGCGTTTTCCAGTGCGGCCGGGTCGAGCCCAAGCTTCTGCATCTGCTTCGCCAGTTCTACCGCGGTGAACTCTCCTTGCGTGATCGTCCGCGCGCCGCCCGCCTTCGTCATCTCGCGCGCGTTCACCGTCTGATGGTCGTCGGTCGCGCTCGGCAGCGGCACCAGGATCGCCGGGCGGCCGGCCGCGGTCAGTTCGGCGAGCGTCGACGCGCCTGCGCGCGCGATCACCAGATGCGCCCAGGCAAGCTGTTCGGGCAGGTCGGGCAGATAGGTCGCCAGTTCGGCGGGAATCTCGTGCGCGGCATATTGCGCGCGCGCCGCGTCGATATCCTCGATCCGTGCCTGGTGCGTCACCTGCAACCGCCGCCGGAACGTCACGGGCAGCATCGCGAGTCCGTCTGGGACGACCTTCGACAGGATGCTGGCACCCTGCGACCCGCCGGTCACCAGCACGCGGAAGATGCCGTCCTCCTCCAGCAGCGGATAGGGTTTCGCCCGCAGCGCCAGCACCTCGGCGCGCACCGGATTGCCGACGTCATGGACCTTGCCCGCGAAGCCGGGCTTCAGCCGCTCGACCTCGCTATAGGACGTCGCGATCGCGTCCACCCTTCGCGCGACCAGCCGATTGACCCGGCCCAGTACCGCATTCTGCTCATGGATCGCGGTCGGCACCTTTTCCGCGAACGCCGCCAACAGCGCGGGGAGCGCCGGATAGCCGCCGAAACCGATGACCGCCGCCGGCCTGAAGTTACGATACAGCTCGCGCGCCATCCCGCGCCCGCGCCACATCTCGCGCGCCGCCTTCGCCCAGCCGATCGGCCCGCCGCTCAGTCGACCGGCAGGCAGGACATGCGTCTGGACGCCCCCAGGACCCTCCGCGAACAATCCGGGGAAGCGCACGCCGCGCGCGTCGCTGACCAGTGCGACCCGGTGGCCGCGCTTCGTGAGTTCCGCGGCAAGCGCCGCAGCGGGAACCATATGACCTCCGGTCCCACCGGCCGCCAGGACGAAATGCTTACTCATCTACCGCTCCAGCGAACGACATAGGGGCTCCGCGTCAGGAACGGATTGCGCCGGGTGAGCGCCAGCAGCAACCCCATGCCGATCGAAAGCGCGATCATCGACGATCCGCCATAGCTGATGAACGGCAGCGTCATACCCTTGGACGGCGCGAGCCCGGTGTTGACCGCCATCGACACCAAAGCCTGCGCACCGAACTGCACCGCCAGCCCGGACGCGGCGAGCAGCTTGAATTCATCCTGTTCGTCCAGCAGCTTGACGAACACGCGCACCACGATCGCCAGGAAGACGAGCGCGATGATCGAACACGCGATCAGCCCGAATTCCTCGCCGATCACCGAGAAGATATAATCGGTATGCGCCTCGGGCAGACCGAACTTCGCGGCGCCACCGCCCGGCCCCGTCCCCGACCATCCGCCCGCGACCAGGGTCGTATGCGCCGCGTTCGTCTGGAAATGGTCCGCCGCGCCCTCGCCGTCGACCGCGGGAAACAGGAACGCGTCGATCCGCGACCGCGCCACGCCGTAGAAGATATAGGCCGATACCAGCCCCGCCGGCACCAGCGCGACGATCCCGACGAGCACTTTCGTCGGCGTACCCGCGATCATCAGCAGCGCGAGCCAGACGGTGCAGAAGATCACCGTCTGTCCGAAATCGGGCTGCAGCATCAGCAGCACCGCGACGCCGCCGGTCATCGCCCCCGTCATCAGCACGGTCGGCAGTTCGTCGTCCTTCGCCTTCAGCGACAATATCCACGCGACGGTCACGATGAACAGCGGCTTCAGGAATTCGGACGGCTGGAACTGCGCGAAGCCGAACCCGATCCAGCGCCGGGCACCATTGACCGACACGCCGACAAACGGCGTCGCTGCCAGCAACACGACGAAGACGCCCGCGCCGATGATGGCGATCCGCCGCGCGGTCGCGAGCGGCAGCATCGACATGCCGAACAGGACCGGCAGCGACACCGCGACCCACAGCAACTGCCGCCAGAAATAGAATAACGGCGCGATCTTGTGGTGTTCGCCCGAATAGCGGACCGCGCTGGCCGGCGACGCGGCGGCGACCGCCACCAGCCCGATCGCGATCAGGAACAACGTCAGCAGCAGCAGCATCCGGTCGATATCGAAGAACCACGTGCCGAGCGGCGACCGGTCCCCGCGCCCGCCGCGTTGTCGCACCTTCGCCATCAGCCCGGCGCGACGGTCCATCCTGACATCGGTCATGGCAGCCCCTCCACGGCGGCACGGAACGCCTCGCCGCGCGCGGCATAATCGGCGAACTGGTCGAAGCTGGCGGCGGCCGGCGACAGCAGCACCGTATCCCCGGCCCGCGCGGCCGCCGCGGCGTGCGCGACCGCGGTGGCGAGATCGCCCGCCTGCTCGACCGCCGGGACGCGGCCCTTCAGCAGGTCGAAGAACAACGGCGCCGCGTCGCCGATCGTATAGGCGGCGACGATATGGTCGAGATAGGGCGCGCAGGCGTCGAGATCGTCGCCCTTCGCCTGCCCGCCCAAAATCCAGTGGATTCGCGCGAATGCCCCCAACGCCGGCGCGGTGCTTTCCGGATTGGTCGCCTTGCTGTCGTCGACGAACGCGACGCCGCCCCGCGTGGCGACGGTCTCCATCCGATGCGGCAGCCCAACGAAGCTTTCCAGCCCCCGATCGATAGCAGCTTCCGCGACGCCCAGCGCCTTGGCGACCGCGATCGCAGCGAGCGCGTCCTGCGCGTTGTGCGGGCCTTGCAATGCGGGCCAGCGCGACTGGTCCATGCACACCCCCGGCGCGATCTTGGTGAGGTGCTCGCCCCGCGCGGAGAGGCCACGCGCGATCACGGCGGAGGGCGCATCGCCGATCGCGATCACCGCCTCGTTGGTCGGCGACTGCATCGCGAACAGCCGCGCCTTGCTGGCGGCGTATCCGTCGAAGCCGTCATAGCGGTCGAGATGGTCCGGGGTGATGTTGAGCAGTACCGCGACGTCGCAGTCGAGCGTCTGCGTCAGGTCGATTTGGTAGCTGGAGAGTTCCAGCACGTACACGCCGCCTTCGGGGAGCGGTTCGGCGGCGAGAATGGGCAGGCCGATATTGCCGGCCATTAGGCTCGGGATCCCCGCGGTCTGGAGGATGTGATGAACGAGCGCGGTGGTCGTGGACTTGCCGTTGGTGCCGGTGATGCCGACGACCTTGTGCGGCGGGAGATCGGCGCGGGCTTGGGCGAAGAGTTCGATATCGCCGATGACGGGAGTGCCCGCCGCACGCGCCTTGGCGGCGAGCGGGTGGGTGTTGAGCGGAACGCCGGGGGAGACGACGAGCGCGTCGAAGGTGGTGAGGTCGATCGCGTCGAGATCAGCGATGGTCAATTCCTCCCCCGCCAGGGGGAGGTGGCGCGCCGAAGGCGTGACGGAGGGGGAGGCAGCCGCGAAGCTCATGGCATCCGCCCCCTCCACCGCTTCGCGGTCCCCCTCCCCCTTGCGGGGGAGGATTGCATCGCGCCTAGCCTCATCCGAATCCCAAGCAACCACGCTCGCCCCGCCAGCCACCAGCGCCCGCACCGTCGCCGCCCCCGACCGCGCCAGCCCCAGCACCGCGTATCGCTTCCCCGCCCAGGCGCGCGCGACGATCACCGCAGCTTCAACGTCGACAGCCCCGCCAGCGCCAGCACCAGCGCGATGATCCAGAAGCGGATCACCACCGTAGGCTCGCTCCAGCCGAGCTGTTCGAAATGATGGTGGATCGGCGCCATCTTGAACACGCGCCGGCCGGTGCGCTTGTAGAAGAACACCTGGATGATGACCGACAGCGCCTCGACCACGAACAACCCGCCGATGATCCCCAGCACGATCTCGTGATGCGCCACCACCGCGATCGTTCCCAGCGCCCCGCCCAGCGCCAGCGACCCGGTATCCCCCATGAACACCGCCGCAGGCGGCGCGTTGAACCACAGGAAGGCGAGCCCCGCCCCCACCACCGCGCCGCAGAAGATCGCCAGCTCGCCCGCGCCCGGCACGTGCGGGATCCCCAGATAATCGGCGAACTTCACGTTGCCGACCAGGTAGACGATGACCATGAACGCGACGCTGGCGATGATGACCGGCATCGTCGCCAGCCCGTCGAGCCCGTCGGTGAGGTTCACCGCATTGCCGAACGCGACGATCGTGAACGCCGCAAAGATCGGGAACGCGTATCCCAGGTCGAGGTACATCCGCGTCGTGAACGGCAGGAACAGATGCGGACCGTTGGACTGCATGATGACGACCGCGGCGATGCCGGCGACCGCGAACTCCATCAGCAGCCGCACCCGGCCCGACACGCCGGTGGTGCTCGCCTTTCGCACCTTGTCGTAATCGTCCATGAACCCGATCGCGCCGAAGCCGAGGGTCACGAAAAGGCAGGACCAGACATAGGGATTGGTCAGGTCCATCCAGATCAGGATCGCCAGCACCATCGACGTCAGGATCATCAGCCCGCCCATCGTCGGCGTACCGCGCTTGGCCAGATGCGTCTGCGGGCCGTCGGCGCGGATCGGCTGCCCCTTGCCCTGGCGCACGCGCAGCCAGCCGATGAATTTCGGCCCGATGATCAGCCCGATGACAAGCGCGGTCGCGACCGCCGCGCCGGTGCGGAAGGTCTGGTAGCGGATGAGGTTAAGCAGCCCTTCGAACCCGAAATGCTTGGCGATCCAGAACAACATTATGTCACGCCCCCGAGCCCGGCCACCAATCGCGCCAGCCCGACCCCGTTCGATCCCTTGACGAGCACGGTGTCGCCCGCCGCCAGCATCTGCCGCAGCGACACGAGTGCGGCTTGCGTGTCGGGGGCATGGACGAAATCGATGCGCCCCTCAAGCGCTTCGGCAAGCGGCTTCATCGCTTCGCCGACCAGGAGCGCCCGTTCGACGTTGGCCGCCAGGATCGGCTCGGCGAGCGCCGCGTGATAGGCCGGCGACGCCGCGCCCAGCTCGCGCATTTCGCCGAGCACCGCGACGTGGCGACCGGGTTCGTGCGCCAGCACCGCCAACGTGGCCGCCATCGATGCGGGATTGGCGTTGTAGCTTTCGTCGATCAGCAATACCTCGCCCCCATCGACCGGGATCGTCCGTCGCGCTCCGCGCCCGGCAAGCCCACCGAGATCGGCCAGCGCCAGCCCGGCGAGCCCCGGATCGGCACCCACTGCCTGCACCGCCGCCAGCACCGCCAGCGCGTTCGACACCCAGTGCATGCCGGCTTGCGCGATCGTGACGCTCAATTCCTCGTCGCCAACGCGCGCGGTCATGAACGTGCCGGTCGGCAACCGCATCGCCTCGATCGCGCGGACATCGGCACCGTCGTTCAGCCCGAACGTCACGATGTGCGCGGCACGGGGTCGGGCGGCGGCGATCAGGCGGTCGCGGTGCGGGCTGTCGAAGGGGACGATCGCGGTGCCGCCGGGTTCGAGGCCCTGGAATATCTCGCCCTTGGCGTCGGCGATCGCGCTTTCGTCCGGAAAGAATTCGGTGTGCGCCGGCGCGATCGCGGTGACGATCGCGACATCGGGCCGGACCATCCGGGTCAGGTCGGCGAGTTCGCCCGCGTGGTTCATGCCCATTTCGAACACGCCGATCTTTGCGCCGCGCGGCATCCGGGCGAGGCTCAGAGGCACGCCGGTATGGTTGTTGTAGCTTTTGACCGAGCGGTGGACCTGTCCGGGGATCGACCGGTCGAGCGCGGCGAACAGCGCCTCCTTGGCGCTGGTCTTGCCCACCGATCCGGTGACGCCGATAATCCTGGCCCCGGTCCGCGCCCGGCCGGCATGGCCGAGCGCCTGAAGCGCGGCGAAGCCGTCGTTCACCCGGACATGGGGGTGCCCGGTCGCCTCCGAAACGATCGCACCCGTCGCGCCTTGCGCCAACGCCCGATCCAGGAAGCGATGCCCATCGGTTGCCTCGCCCTTCATCGCGACGAACAGGTCGCCGGGCCCGACTTCGCGCGAGTCGAACGCGACGCCGGAGACGGCGAAGTCGGCGGATGCGATGCCGCCGGTGGCGGCCGCGATCTCCGCGGACGTCCATAGGGGGCCGTTCATCGCCGAACGCCCCCTTCGTCACCCCGGCCTTGTGCCGGGGCCCATCGTGCCGCGCATTCGACGGCGTCAGAATTTGCGGCACGATGGATGCCCGGACAAGCCCGGCATGACGGATGATCACGCATGGTCACCCCCCGAACTCCCGCGCCACGGCGACATCGTCGAACGGCAACACCCGATCACCGACGATCTGCCCCTGTTCGTGCCCCTTGCCGGCGATCAGCACGATGTCCGCTGCCCCCGCCTGCGCGATCGCGGCGGCGATGGCCTCGCGGCGATCCGCGATCTCCGTCCCGGCGGGCGCGCCCTTCAGGACCGCCGCACGGATCGCCGCCGGATCCTCGCTCCGCGGATTGTCGTCCGTCACGATGACCACATCCGCGCGCGCCGCCGCGACCGCGCCCATCGCCTCGCGCTTGCCGGCGTCGCGGTCGCCGCCGGCACCGAGCACGACGATCAGCCGTCCGCCCGCATGCGGCTTCAGCGCGGCGATCGCCGCCTCGACGGCATCCGGCGTATGCGCATAGTCGACATAGACCGGCGCGCCGCTCGCCGCGATCACCGCGCGCTCCAGCCGTCCGCGCACCGGCTGCAATCGCGCGAGGTTCGCCAGCGTCGTCGCTACGTCGCCGCCGGTCGCGATCACCAATGCGGCGGCGACCAGCGCGTTGGCGGCCTGATACGCGCCGATCAGCGGCAGCTGGACCGTGAAGGTCCGCCCGTCCGCCGCGATCGTGAGCCCCTGCCCCAGCAACGTCGGCGTCCGCCCCACCAGCCGCAGCGCATCGCCGCGCTCCCCGACAGTCAGCAACCGGTTGCCGCGCGCATGCGCCAGGTCGATGACGCGCGCGGACTGCACGTCGTCCGCCCAAACGACGCTGGTGCCGCCGGGGGCCAGCACTTCGGAGAACAGCCGCAGCTTGGCGGTCAGGTAATTCGCCATGTCGCCGTGATAATCGAGATGGTCGCGGCTGAGGTTCGTGAACGCCGCCGCCGCGACGGGCAGGCCTTCGGTGCGATACTGGGTCAGCCCGTGGCTCGACGCCTCGAACGCCAGATGCGTCACGCCTTCGCGCGCGAGCCCGGCGACGTTGGACAGGAAGGTCACGATGTCGGGGGTCGTCAGCCCGGTACCGGTCCGCTCCTCGGCGGTCGTCACGCCCAGCGTACCGATCGAGGCGGCATGACACCCCGTCATCCGCCACAATTGCCGCGTCATCTCGACGACCGAGGTCTTGCCGTTGGTGCCCGTCACTGCAACGACGGTAGCGGGGAACGGCGCGAAGAATCGTGCGGCGAGGTGCGCGAACGCCTCGCGCGCCGACGCGTCGGCGATATGCGCGGCGCCGTGCACGATCACCTCGGGCCGCGCGACGACCGCGATCGCGCCCGCCTTCACCGCATCGGCGATGAAATCCTCGCCATTGACCGCGGCCCCGCGGAACGCGCCGAAGACGGTGCCCGGCGCGACCTTGCGATGATCGATCGCGAAGCCGGTGACGACGCTGTCCTCTCCACCCCCGGTCAACGCGCCCAGCTTCATTCGACCGAGCCCGGCGATTTGCCGGCCGCCTCCTTGCCCGACCCGCGCCACAGCAAAGGCAGCAATTCGCTCTCGTCGATATCGTTGTTCAAGTCGGGGATGACGCCAAGCATCGATCCGGTCCGTGCGATCACCCGCCCCACGACGGGTGCCGCGTTCCAGGCCGCAGTCTTGAAGCCCGCGGTTTCCCTGGTACCGATAGGCGAATCGAGGGTTACGAGCACGACGTAGCGCGGCGCCTCCATCGGGAAAGCCGCCGCGAAGGTCGCGACATTGCGGTGGTGGTCGTATCCACCAGCAACCGCGGCCTCGGCGGTGCCGGTCTTGCCGCCCACGCGGTAGCCGGGCGCATCGCCCTTGCGCCCGGTCCCGCGCAACACGATCAGCCGCAACAATTGCCGCATACGCGCACTCGTCGCCTCGCCGATCACACGGCGGCCCGCCGCCTCATGGCCGGGGGCGACCTTCATCAGCGTCGCCGGCCGCCAGATGCCGCCATTTACCAAAGCGGCATAGGCGCTGGCGAGATGCAGCGGCGTTACCGCGATACCGTGGCCATAAGCGCTGGTCATGACCGTTGTCCGTGCCCAGAAGCTCGGCCACAGCGGATGCGCCTTCTCGCGCAGTTCGATGTCGGGCTTGGTATCGAAGCCCAGTTTCCTGAACATTGCCTGCATCCGTGCCGAACCGACCTCATCGGCGATCCGCGCGGTGGCGATGTTGGACGAATAGACCAGGGTTTCCGGGATGTTGAGCCAGCGTCTCTGTTCGTCGCCGCGATCGTCGTGGATCGTAAAGCCGCCGATCCTCATCGGCACCGTCGCATCGAAACGCCGCGCCATCGACGTCACGACGCCGCCGTCCATCGCCGCCGCCATGGTGATCGGCTTGAACGTCGATCCCAGCTCGTACACGCTCTGCGTCGCGGTGTTGCGCAGTTCGTCGCTGCCGGCCATGCCGACCCGGTTGGGGTTGTAGACGGGCAGCGACGCGAGCGCGATCACCTCGCCGCTGTGCACGTCCAGCACGATGCCGGTGGCGCTGCGAGTCTGGAACGTCGCGGCCGCCCGGCCCAGCTCGCTCTCCATCGCCGCCTGCACGCGCGTATCGATCGAGAGCGCGACGGGCTGGCCGTTCTTCGTCGGATCGAGCAGCCGCTGGTCCAGCACGCGCTCCATCCCCGACATGCCGTGGCCGTCGGTGGACAGGAAACCGAGCGCATGCGCTGCGAGCGAGGATTGCGGATACAGCCGCTGCGTTTCGCGCGCGAAGACGATCGCCGGCTCCCCGATCGCGTTGACCTGTTCGACCAGGGCAGGTGACGCGCGGCGCTGGAGATAGGTGAAGCTGACCTTCGACGTCAGCAGCCGGTAGAACGCCGCCTGGTCGCCGCGGTCGGGCATCAGCGCGGCGAGGCGCGCGGCGATGTCCATCGGGTCGCCGATCAGTTGCCTGGGATGCACCGCGATCGTCCACGCGTCGATCGTGCGCGCCAGCGGCTGGCCGTTGCGGTCGACGATATCCCCCCTGGCGGCGATCGTCGCGACGCGTGCCGCCTCGTCCGCGGGGCCATCGACGATCGCCAGCATCGCCAGCCGCGCGATCACCACCATGACCGCCGCGGCGAAGAACAGCATCAGCATCATCAGGCGCATATGCGCTGTCGCGACCAGCGCGTGGCGCTGGCCGGCGGATCGCCGCTGCGGCGTCGGCCGGGCGACGACGACCGTCAACGCCGGTGACCGGCCTCGGCGCGCGCGCCGGACAGGATATCGCCCAGCGTATGGTCCGACAGCAGCTTGTGGTCGAGCATCGCGACCGCAACCGGCTTCGATGCGACGAACTTCGGCTTCGCCGCGGCGGCGACGGGGATCGGCTCGTCATGCAGCGTCGCGGCATGCACCGCCGGGCGAGGCGCGGCGATGTCGGCGTGCGCAACGACCGTGGCGGGGACCGGGGCGACCGTGGCTGGGATCGGCGTCGCGGGCGCGAACGCCGGCGGCGCGGACGGCACGACCAGTGCGACCGCTTGCGCGGTGCCCGGCACCGCCGCCGCGTTGACGTCGATCGCCGCCAGCTGCGCCTCGCTGCGAACGAACTGCCCGGCGGCGGGGGCGGCGAGCGCCAGCGTGTCGCCGTTCCATTTCTCCAGCTGCGTCAGGTTGGCGCGGGTGTCGAATTCGGTTTCCAGCGCGCGGATGTCGCGCCGCGCCGATCCGATCCGGCTGTCGACCGCCTCCAGCTTCTTGCGTTCCGACGCAACCTGCAGCGACACCAGATAGAAGCCGAGCGTCACCGCCACGCAAGCCGCGAACCAACCGAGACCCTTCAACCGATATGCAGCGGTCATGCCATCACCTCTTCATGTCCGATATCGTCGGGCCAGGCCCCATTATTCCAGGCGGGCGCATGGGTACGCCGCGCCGTCCTGAGGGTTGCGGAGCGCGCGCGCGGGTTGCGCGCCACTTCGTCATCGCCTGCGCGAACGCCGCGTCCTACATTCTCGAACGTCGGCGCGGGGCCGGCCGATACCTGCGGCATATGCCGCGACATGGCCGGCGCGGCACCGGAGCGGTCGCGCAGGAAGCGTTTGACCATCCGGTCCTCCAGGCTGTGGAAGGTGACGACCGCCAGCCGCCCGCCCGGCTTCAGCACACGCTCCGCCGCCGCCAGACCGTCCGCCAGTTCGTCCAGTTCGCGGTTCACATGGATGCGGATCGCCTGGAAGGTCCGCGTGGCCGGGTCCTTCTTGTCGTGCGGCTTGTGGCCGAGCGCGCGGCGGACGACGTGCGCCAGTTCGCCGGTGCGCGTCAGCGGCCGCGCCTTGGGCCGCGACTGGCGTTACCCGATCACCAGCGGCTACAAGGCCCGCTGATCTAGAGGATCCGCCGCCACCAGTGCTTCTTTGGCTCGACCTCGGTGGTGGAGCCGGGAAAGTTGGTCTCGTAGACCTTGGCCGCGTTCGCCTCCAGATCCTGCATGTGCAGCGCCCGGTAGGCGTCGACGATGACCTTCATCGATCCGCGCACTGCCGGTGCACCGTCGTAGTTCTCCACGCAGTACTTGGCCCGGTTAAGCGCCCCGACGTAAGCGCCGCGCTTCATGTAGTACAGGGCCACGTGCAGTTCAAAATCAGCGAGGCGGTTGCGCAGGTAGACCATGCGCTGGTGCGCGTCCGTGACGTACTGGCTGTGAGGATATTTCTCGATCAGCTGCTGGAAAGCGTCGAAGGACTTCTTGGCGTTGATGGGCGGGCGCTGCGACAGGTCGACCCGGAAGCGACGCTCCAGCCAGTTGGACTGCCGCTCGAAGTACACCAGGCCCTTCATGTAGTAGGCGTAATCGACCCGCGGGTTGGTCGGATTCTCGCGGATGAAGGTAT
>NZ_CAXTII010000032.1:0-27797 GCF_964244235.1 uncultured Sphingomonas sp. | reverse complement strand
GCTATCTCGACAGCGGACTGCTGCCACATGCGCAATTGCTGATCGCACAGGGCGGCGAGATCGCGCATTTCTCGCACCAGGGCGCAGGCCGGGCAATGGATTCGAAGGGCGGCGGCGCGACGATCGACGAATCGTCGCTGTTCCGGATCGCCTCGATGACCAAGCCCGTCACCTCGATCGCGTTCATGATGCTGATGGAGGAGGGCAAGGTCGCACTCGACACGCCCGTGCATCATGTCCTGCCCGAACTGAAGGGCGTCGGCGTCTACGATGGCGGCGGCGCGGGGGTACCGTTCCGGACGAAGCCGACCGCCGAGCCGATGCGGATGGTCGACCTGCTGCGCCATACCTCGGGGCTGACTTACAGTTTCCAGAACCGGTCGAACATCGATGCTGCGTACCGGACGGGGCGGATCGAAAGCTGGCATGGCCAGCTCGACCTGCAGGGACTCGTTGCCGCGCTGGCCGATATCCCGCTCGAGTTCTCGCCGGGCACGGCGTGGAATTATTCGGTATCGACCGATGTGCTCGGCGCGGTGGTCGAACGCGTTTCGGGGCAGGCGCTGGACGATTTCTTCCGCGCTCGCATCTTTGCGCCGCTCGGCATGGACGACACGTTCTTCGCGGTGCCGCCGGACAAGATCGACCGGTTGACCGATTGCTGGACGTTCGATCCGGCAAAGGGCCGCGTGATGTACGACCGCGGTGCGGAGAGCACCTGGAGCCGCCAGCCGAAAATGCTGTCGGGCGGCGGCGGGCTGGTGTCGAACGCGCTGGATTACCACCGTTTCTGCCGGATGTGCCTGAACGGCGGGACGATCGAGGGCGTGCGGATCGTCGGGCGCAAGACGCTGGAGCTGATGACGCAAAATCATTTGCCCGGCGGCAGCGATCTGACGGGAGTGTCCAAATCGCTGTTCAGCGAAACGACCAATGCCGGCACCGGGTTCGGCCTTGGCTTTGCGGTCACGATCGATCCGGCGCGATCGATGATGCCCGGATCGGTCGGCGAATATTATTGGGGCGGCATGTTCTCGACCGCGTTCTTCATCGATCCGGTCGAGCAGGTGTCGATGGTCTTCATGACGCAATTGTCGCCAAGCGGCGTGTACCCGATCCGCCGCGAACTGAAGACGATGATCTACGCCGCATTGAATTGACCGTCCGTGCTCCTGCGCACGCAGGAGCCCGGAATCACGCAGGGCGACGATCGTGGCCCTGGCTTCCTGCTTTCGCAGGAAAACATGCAGGAGCAATACCATGACCAGCCCGATCCGTACCGAACGCCATGACGACGTCCTCGTCATCATTTCCGACAACCCGCCGGTCAATGCTCTCGGTGCGGCGGTTCGACAGGGCCTGGAAGCCGCGATCAGGGAAGGTCTGAGCGATGACGGCATCGCGGCGATGGTCATCCGCTGCGACGGCCGCACCTTCTTCGCCGGCGCGGACATCACCGAATTCGGCAAGCCGATGCAGGAGCCGGGCCTGCCGACCGTCGTCGATATGATCGAGGCGTCTTCCAAACCAGTCGTCGCGGCGATCCACGGCACCGCGCTGGGCGGCGGGTGCGAAGTCACGCTCGGCTGCCACTACCGCGTTGCCGCCCCGTCCGCCAGGATCGGTACGCCCGAGGTGAAGCTCGGCCTGCTGCCCGGCGCGGGCGGCACGCAGCGCATTCCGCGCATCGCCGGCGTCGCGCTGGCGCTGGAGATGACCGCGAAGGGTGATCCGATCTCCGCGAAGAAGGCGCTCGACGCCGGGCTGATCGACAAGATCGTCGGCGAGGATACGCTGGCCGAGGACGCCGTCGCCTTCGCGCGCGAGATGGCTGCGCACCGCCCCCTGCCCCGCGCGTCGGAGAAAATTGCGAAGCCCGATCCCGACGCTGTCGCCGCGTTCAGGAAGGAGAATGGCCGGCGTTTCCGCGGGTTCGAGGCGCCCGCCGCGAATATCGCCTGCGTCGAGAAGGCGTCGGACGGATCGAGCTTCGCCGACGGCATCGCGTTCGAGCGATCGGAATTCATGCGGCTGATGTCGGGCACCCAGTCCGCCGCACAGCGCCATCTGTTCTTCGCCGAGCGCCAGGCCGCGAAGGTCGACGACGTTCCCGCCGACACCAAGCTGCGCGCGGTCAACAAGGTCGGCGTGATCGGTGCCGGCACGATGGGCGGCGGTATCGCGATGAACTTCCTGTCGGCGGGGGTCCCGGTGACGATCGTCGAGATGCAGCAGGAGGCGCTCGATCGCGGTGCCGGCGTCATCCGCAAGAATTACGAGGCGACCGCCGCCAAGGGCCGGATGAAGCCCGAACAGGTCGAGGCCGCGATGGGCGCGCTGACGCCGACGCTCGATTTCGCCGCGCTCGCGGAATGCGACCTCGTCATCGAGGCGGTGTACGAGAATATGGACGTCAAGAAGGACATCTTCACGAAGCTCGACACGCTATGCAAGCCGGGCGCGATCCTGGCGTCGAACACGTCGTATCTGAACGTCGACGAGATCGCCGCCTGCACCGGGCGGCCCGAAGACGTGGTCGGCATGCATTTCTTCTCGCCCGCCAACGTCATGAAACTGCTGGAGGTGGTCCGCGGCGAGAAGACCGGGCTCGACGTGCTGGCGACCGTCATGGCGCTGGCGAAAAAGATCAAGAAGGTCGCGGTCGTAGCTGGTGTCGCATACGGCTTCATCGGCAACCGCATGCTGATGCCGCGCCAGGTAGAGGCAATGAAGCTGCTGCTCGAGGGTGCCACGCCCGAACAGATCGACAAGGTCCATGTCGCGTTCGGGATGCCGATGGGGCCGTTCCAGATGAGCGATCTTGCCGGCGTCGATATCGGCTGGCACCGCGACCCGAGCCGCATCGAAAGCATCCGCGACGCGCTCGCCGCCGAGGGACGCTGGGGGCAGAAGACGGGGAAGGGTTTCTACGATTACGACGAGAAGCGTCAGCCGACACCTTCGCGGCGCGTCGCCGAGATCATCGCGGATTTCCGCGCGCAGACCGGCACGCCGCAGCACGAGATCACCGATCAGGAGATCGTCGAGCGCACCTTATACCCGATGGTCAACGAAGGCGCGCTGATCCTCGAAGAAGGCAAGGCGCAGCGCGCGTCGGACGTCGATGTGGTGTGGATCTACGGCTATGGCTGGCCGGTCTATCGCGGCGGCCCGATGTTCTGGGCGCAGAGCGAGGGGTACGACAAGGTCGTCGCCGGGCTCGAGAAGCACGGCTTCGCGGTGGCACAGAGTCTTCGCGATGGGACGATCAAGTGACGACGTTCGGCCCCCTTCGTCACCCCGGCCTTGCGCCGGGGTCCATGGTGCCGCGAGCACGGTGGATGGAGCCTCTTGCGATGCACTCGCGGATAGATGGACCCCGGCTCAAGGCCGGGGTGACGGAAGAAAAGCAATGACCGACCTCGACCTCGACCAGTTCCGCACCGAAACCCGCGCCTGGCTGGCGGACAATTGCCCGCCCGCAATGCGGGAGCCGCTGCGCAGCGACAAGGATGCCTGTTGGGGCGGCCGCAGCTACGATCCCGCCGCCAATCCGCCCCAGGCGGCGTGGCTGAAGGTGATGGGCGAACGCGGCTGGACGGTCCCCGATTGGCCGACGACATATGGCGGCGGCGGCCTGACCCCGGCGCAGACCAAGGTCCTGCGCGAGGAGATGGCGGCGATCTGCGCTCGCAATCCGCTCAATTCGTTCGGCATCTCGATGCTCGGGCCGGCGCTCCTCGAATACGGCACCGAAGCGCAGAAGCTCGACCATCTGCCCAGGATCGCACGCGGTGAAATCCGCTGGTGCCAGGGCTATAGCGAACCCAATGCAGGCTCCGATCTCGCCAGCCTGGCGACATCGGCCGACGATGCGGGCGATCATTACGTCGTCAACGGCCAGAAGGTCTGGACGAGCTACGCCGACGAGGCGGACTGGATCTTCTGTCTGGTGCGCACCAGCAAGGAGTCCAAGCAGGGCGGGATCAGCTTCGTGCTGTTCGACATGGCGTCGCCGGGCGTCTCGACCAGGCCGATCCTGCTGATCTCGGGCTATTCGCCGTTCTGCGAGACGTTCTTCGACGATGTGAAGGTGCCCAAGAAGAACCGCGTCCATGACGAGAACAAGGGCTGGGACGTCGCGAAATACCTGTTGGGCCACGAGCGCGAGATGATCTCGGGCATGGGCCTCGCTTCCACGGGCGGCAATCCGCTGATCGAGGGTGCGCTGGCGACGGTCGGGCTGGATCATGACGGCCGCCTCGCCGATCCGCTGCTGCGCGGCGCGATCGCGATGTTCGAAGTGCGGGCGAAGGCGTTCGGGGCGATGTCGGAGCGGTTCATCGACCAGTTGAAGGCGGGCCAGGCGCACCCTGCGCAACCCAGCATGATGAAATATTACGGCACCGAATTGAACAAGAGCCGATACGAACTGATGATGGCAGCCGGCGGATCGGACTCGCTGGAATGGGAAAGCGATGGCTCGGATGGTGGCCGCGACGCGCGGGCATGGTTGCGGACGAAGGCCAATTCGATCGAGGGCGGGACGAGCGAGGTTCAGCTGAACATCATCGCCAAGCGGATTTTGGAATTACCGTCCTAACTCGTTTCCCCGCGAAAGCGGGGGCCCGGTATCACAAGCGCGGCGCGTGGGGCTCCTGAGCCCCCGCTTCCGCGGGGGAACAATAGAAATGCCGCTCTACCTGACCCAAGACCAGACGACCCTCCAGGACACGATCCGCGATTTCGTCGCCGACGCCGCGCCCGTCAGCCACATGCGCAAGCTTCGCGACGAGAAGGACCCGACCGGCTTCAGCCGGGGCTTGTGGAAGCAGTTCGCGGAGATGGGCTTCACCGGCATCCTGGTCGGCGAGGATCAGGGCGGCCTGGGCATGGGCCATGTCGAGGCGGGCGTCGTGCTGGAGGAGATCGGGCGCAACCTTTCCCCCTCCCCGTTCCTGACCACGGCGGTCGCGGCGGTCGCGGCGCTGAAGGGCACCGCGGCGGCGGATCGCTGGTTCCCCGGGATCGTCGCGGGCGACACCGTCGCCGCGCTGGCGATCGACGAGGGGGCCAAACACCGGGACAGGGTCGCGATGAAGGCCGAGCGGTCGGGCAACGGCTTCAAGCTGACGGGCAACAAGCAGTTCGTCACCCACGGCCATGTCGCCGACCTGCTGATCGTCGCCGCCCGCACCGCCGGGTCGGCGGCGGATACGGACGGCATCACGCTGTTCGCAGTCGAGAAGGATGCGGCCGGATTGACCGCGACGCCCGAACGGCTGGCGGACTCCAGCATCGCCGCGCGGTTGACGCTGGATGGTGTCGAACTCGATGCCGATGCGGTGATTGGCGAGGTCGATTCGGGTCGCGCGGTCCTGGACCGGCTGCTGCGCGCCGGGCGTGCCGGCGCATCGGCGGAACTGCTCGGCGTCGGTGGTGGGGCAATGGGCATGACCGTCGGCTATCTCAAGCAGCGCAAGCAGTTCGGCACGCTGATCGGCAGCTTCCAGGCGCTCCAGCACCGCGCCGCGCATCTCTACAGCGAAATGGAGGTCGCGCGCGCGGCGGTGCTGAAGGCGCAGCAGCTGTCGGACGCCGGGTCGGACAAGGCCGACGCCGCGGTGTCGGTCGCGAAAGCGATGACCGCGCTCGCGACGACGCTGTCGGTGCAGGAGAGCGTGCAGATGCATGGCGGCATCGGCATGACCGACGAATACGACATCGGCTTCTACATGAAGCGCGCGCGGGTGCTGGCGGAGATGTTCGGGGACGCGAACTTCCATGCCGACCGGCTGGCGGTCGCGGCGGGGTATTGAACGCAGCATTCCTCACCGGCACGGAGAGGAGGACCACGCCCGAAGGGCGTGGTGGAGGCGGCAGGCCCCAAGCAAAGCATGTGAGGCGCGCCCCCTCCACCATGTTTCGCATGGTCCCCCCTCCCCGTACCGGGGAGGAATTTGGAATGACCGACGACCCCACCCCCGCCTCTCTCGCCCAAGGCCTGATCGACCTGCTCGACATCGAGGAGATCGACACCGACCTCTACCGCGGCGCGCGGCAGCCGGGCGGCACGGGCCGGGCACGCCCGCGGGCTCAACCGGGGGCAGGTGTTCGCCGCCGACGGGCGGCTCGTGGTCAGCGTCGCGCAGGAAGGATTGATCCGGTTGCGGGAGTGACCTGATCCAGGTCAACGCGCTGTTTACGCAATTTCTTTGTTGATCGTAGGCGTCTGGGGTCGGTTTTGGGGAACATCATGATGCACAGGCTGCTCTATATCAGTACGGCGCGGACGATGCCCGATGCGGCGATGGTCGCGTCGATCCTCGAACGGTCGCGGATCAACAATGCCGCGGTCGAGGTCACGGGGATGCTCGTGGTCGGCGGCCGGCGGTTCCTGCAGACGCTGGAGAGGCCCACCGATGCGGTCCATACCGTGTTCCGGCGCATCGCCGCCGATTCGCGCCACTTCGCGATCGTCGAACTCGCGAGCGAGGCGATCGAGACGCGGACGTTCGGTGGCTGGGCGATGGGATATCGGCCAGGCGCGACGGCAATCGGCTGCGCGATGTGGTGGCGACGATGACCGAGTCGGTCACCGACCCGACGCTCAGCGCGTATTTCAACAGCTTCGCCGATCTGCACGACGCCGCCTGAGCGCGATGGTCAGACCGCGGTGCGGCCATATTCCTGCTTGGTCACCGGATGGCTCGAGGACAGCCCGCCATCCACAGCGATCGCCTGACCATTGACGTAGCTCGCCGCGTCGGATGCCAGGAACAACGCGACTTCCGCCAGTTCCTCGGGCTGCGCACCGCGGCGAAGCGGGTTGAGGCGGCCGACCCGGTCCATCTTACCCGCATCGCGCGCGTAATCGAAGGTCGGCTTCGTCATGCCCGTCTCGGTCAGACCGGGGCAGATCGCATTCACGCGGACGTTCGATCCCGACAGCTGCTGCGCGGAAACCTGCGCCAGGTTGATGACGCCGGCTTTCGATGCGGAGTAGGCCGGCGAGCCCGCGCCGGAGCGGATGCCCGCGACGCTGGCGGTCAGGACGATCGCGCCCCCTTTTCCGGTAATGGCGCCCCGCTTCGCGATCTCGGGCGCGGCATGCCTGATCGCCAGGAACGGTCCGATCAGGTTCACCCGCAACACCTCGGTGATGAGCGCGACGTCGGTATCGAAGATGTTCGCCATCCCGCCCGAAATGCCGGCGTTGGCGAACATGATGTCGAGCCCGCCGAACCGGTCGCACGCCAGAGCGACCGCGCGCGCGACGTCTTCCTCGGCCCCCGCATCGATCCGGATCGCGACCGCGGTGCCACCCGCGTCGGCGATCATCCGAACAGTCTCGTCCGCCCCTTCGGTCAGGTCCGCGGCGACGACCCTGCCGCCCTCGGCGGCGAACTGCCGGGCAGCGGCACGACCGATGCCGGAGCCGGCTCCGGTCACGACGATCGATTTATCGGTGAAGCGCATGCGACTCTCCTGCGGCATCAGATCGTCACTCCGCCATCGACGACGATCGTCTGTCCGGTCATGTAACTGCTTGCCGCGGACGCGAGGAACACGACCGCACCGGCGATTTCGTGCGGTTCGCCGATCCGGTCGAGCGGCGTAGCGCGGTTGCGCGCGGCGACGGCCTTCTCGTCCTCCCATAGCGCCCTGGCGAAGTCGGTCCTGATCAGGCCGGGCGCGATGCAGTTCACGCGGACATTGTCGCCGCCGAATTCATGCGCGAGATTGCGGGCGAGTTGCATGTCCGCCGCCTTGGAAATCGCGTACGCGCCGATCGTCGGTGTTCCGCGCAAGCCGCCGATCGACGACACGATGATGATCGAGCCGTCCCCGCGCTCGCGCATCTCGGGCGCGACCATCCCGATCAGCCAGTGGTTGGAGATGATGTTGTTGTCCAGGACCTTGCGGAACTGATCGTCGCTGATCCCCGCCTGCGGGCCGTAATAGGGGTTGGACGCGGCGTTGCAGACGAGGATATCGATCCGCCCCAACGCGACGCGGGTGTCGTCGACGAGCTGCTGGAGCGCCGCCTTGTCCGAGATGCTGGCGGCGACGGCGATCGCGGTGCCCTCGCCGTATTCGCCGTTGAGTTCGGCGGCGACCGCGTCGCACGCGTCCTGCTTGCGGCTGGAGATCACGATCTTCGCGCCGTGTTCGGCCATTTCATATGCGGCGGCCATGCCGATGCCGCGGGTGGAACCGGTGATGATGGCGACTTTGCCGGTCAGGTCGAATTGGGACATTTTTTACCCCCCTCCCGTTTACGGGAGGGGTTGGGGGTGGGCGCCCCGCCTGCCGCAAACGGTATTGCCTGGGGTGAGCGAGCGCCCACCCCTGACCCCTCCCGCTTGCGGGAGGAGGACGACTTCTAAGCTCCCGCCAACTCGGCGAAGCCCCAGCTTGCCGCTGCCAACCGGTACACCCCCGATGCGGACTTTTCCGCCTGGGCGCTGGATGCGGTGCCTTCGACGATCCGCTTCTTGATCCCCTGGACGATCCCGGTCAGCCGGAAGAGGTTGAAAGCGAAATACCAGTTGAGGTCGGGCACGTCGTCGCGCCCGGTTCGCGCACAATAGCGGCGGGTCATGTCTGCAATCGTCGGTATCCCGGTCGCCGGTCCGGTGCGGCCGAGCACCCCCGACCGCCCCTCGGGCTCGGTCACCCAGCTCATCAGGAAATAGCTGAAATCCGCCAGCGGATCGCCGAGCGTGGATAGTTCCCAGTCGAGGACCGCGATCACCTTCGGCTCGGCGTTCGCGAAGATCATGTTGTCGATCCGGTAATCGCCGTGGACGATCGACGTGCGCGTCTGTTCGGGCACGGTGCGCGGCAGGAAATCGATCAGCCGCTCGACCTCCGGCATCGTCTCGGTCTCGGACGCGCGATATTGCCGCGTCCAACGCTCGACCTGGCGCGTGAAGTAATTGCCGGGCTTGCCGTAATCGCCGAGCCCGGCGGCGGCGTAGTCGACATTGTGGAGATCAGCGAGCGTGTCGCACATCGCCTCATAGACCGCCGTGCGTTCCGCGGGCGCATAGTCCGGCAGTGTCCCGTCCCACAGGTTGCGCCCGTCCGCGAGGCCCATGACGTAGAACATCGCGCCGATGACGCGCTCGTCGGTGCACAGCCCGTAAGGCTTGGCGACGGGGAAGCCGGTCGGGTGCAGCCCGGCGATCAGCCGGTATTCGCGGTCGACGGCATGCGCACTCGGCAATAACGGGCCATAGGGCTTGCGGCGAAGGACGTACGCACCCGACGGGCTGTCGAGCCGGTAGGTCGGGTTCGACTGGCCACCGGCGAACTTCGCATAGGTCAGCGGGCCGGTGAACCCGGCGACGTTGGCCGCCATCCATTCGCTCAGCCCCGCCTCGTCGAGCCGATCCTTGCCCTCGGCGGGGATGGTCTTGATTTCGTCGGTCATGCGAACGTGATCACGCTGCGGGTCGTGTCGCCCTTGCGCAGTTCGTCAAACGCGTCGTTGATCCGCTCGAGCGGCATCCGGTCGGCGATGATCGTGTCGAGATCGAGCAGTCCGCGCAGGTAGAAATCGACCAGCCGCGGGATGTCGACGGGGAAATGGTTGCGGCCCATCAGCGCACCCTGCAGCTTCTTGTCGGCGAGCAGGTCGAGCGCCGACAGCCCGACCTTTTCGTCGAGCGGCATCATGCCGAGAATCGTCGCGGTGCCCCCGCGCCGGAGGACCTTGACCGCGGTGGCGGCAGACTGCGCGCGGCCGACCGCTTCGATGGAATGATGCACGCCGCCGCGACTGATCTCCACGACCTCGTCCGCCGCCGTGTCCGACAGCGCGTCGATCGCATGCGTCGCACCCAGCTTCTCCGCCAGCGCGCGCTTCTCCGCGACCGGATCGAGCGCGATGATCTTGCCCGCCCCCGCGATCTTCGCGGCGTTGACCGCGGCAAGACCGATCCCGCCGCAGCCGACGATGCATACCGTCTCGCCGGGCACGATCGCGGCGGCGTTGAACACCGCCCCCGCCCCCGTCGTCACCGCGCAACCGAGGAGCGCCGCGCGATCCATCGGCATGTCGCGATCGATCGCGACGCAGGCATGTTCGTGGATCAGCATCATCTCGGCATAGGCGCTGAGGTTGAGCATCTGCGCGATCGGCTTGTCGCCCAGCATGAGGCGCGGTGACGCGCTCCTGGGACGCTTCACGCTGGAGCTGATACACAAAGACATCCGGCCCGTGACGCAGAATTCGCAGTGGCCGCAGAACGCGGACAGGCAGGTGACGACGTGGTCGCCGACCTTCACCGTCGATACCTCGTCGCCAACTGCCTCGACGACGCCCGCCGCCTCGTGGCCCGGAATGCCGGGCAGCGCGTGCGGATAGACACCATCGACGAAATGCAGGTCGCTGCGGCATACCCCGCAGGCGACGGTGCGGATCAGCACCTCGTGCGCAGCGGGCTTGCCGACGGTCACGTCCTCGATGCTGAGAGGCGTCTTGGCTTCGAAGAGGACGGCGGCTTTCAACTTTTCCCTTTCGTCACCCCGGACTTGCTCCGGCGGGGTCCATCAAGCGGCTTGGTACAGGTGGAGAGATGGACCCCGGAGCAAGTCGGGGTGACGGTTCTCTACCGACTGACCCCGACATCCCCGCTCGACACACCGCCCTTGCGGAAATCGCCATATTTCCCGAACTCGTTCCGCGCGATCGAGCGGTTGTGGACCTCGTCCGGGCCGTCGGCGAAGCGCAGCGTGCGCATCGCCGCCCAGTCGTGCGCCAGACGGAAATCGCCCGATACGCCACCCCCGCCATGCGCCTGGATGGCATCGTCGAGGATCCGCAGCGCCATGTTGGGTGCCGCGACCTTGATCATCGAAATCTCGAGCTGTGCTGCCTTGTTGCCGGCCCTGTCCATCATGTCCGCGGCCTTCAGGCACAGCAGCCGGGTCATCTCGATATCGATCCGTGCGGTTGCGATGCGTTCTTCCCAGACCGAGAAGTCGGCGATCCGCTTGCCGAACGCGACCCGGCTCAGCAGCCGCTTGGCCATCGCCTCGATCGCGGTCTCCGCGACGCCGATCGTGCGCATGCAGTGATGGATGCGGCCCGGCCCGAGCCGACCCTGCGCGATCTCGAAGCCACGGCCTTCGCCGAGCAGGACGTTCTCGACCGGAACGCGGACATTCTCCAGCACGACCTCGCCGTGCCCGTGCGGCGCGTGATCATACCCGTAGACCGAAAGCATCCGCTTGATCGTCACGCCGGGGGTATCGAGCGGCACCAGCACCTGCGACTGCTGCTGGTGGCGCGATCCTTCGAAGCTGGTCTTGCCCATCGTGATCGCGATCTGGCACCGCGGATCGCCGACGCCCGACGACCACCATTTGGTACCGTTGATGACATAGTCCTCGCCATCGCGAACGATCGACGTTTCGATGTTGGTCGCGTCGGACGATGCGACCGCCGGCTCGGTCATCAGGAAGGCGGAGCGGATCGTGCCCTCCATCAGCGGCTTCAGCCACCGCTCCTTCTGTTCGCGCGTGCCGTAGCGGTGGAACACTTCCATGTTTCCGGTGTCGGGCGCGGAGCAGTTGAAGCACTCGCTCGCCCAGCCGACCTTGCCCATTTCCTCCGCGCACAGGGCATATTCCAGGTTCGTAAGCTGCGTGCCCTCGAACACGAAGCTGTCATCGACATGCGTCTGGCCCGAGTGCGGCGGCATGAAGAAATTCCACAGACCCGCCGTCTTGGCCTTCGCCTTGACCTCCTCGATCACGGGGATCACCTTCCAGCGATCGCCCTCGTGATGCTGCTCGTCATATTCGGCCTGGCGGGGGCGGATATTGGTATCGATGAATTCCTTCACCCGGTCACGGAAATAGGTCTCGCGTTCGCTCAGCGTGAAATCCACCGGGTCTCTCCATGCCAGGATTCTCGTATCCCGGGGTCCGCTTAGACCGTACCGCATCTTCGGTAAAGTGGCCCGGCCGGTGGAATGACGGAGCGTTTTCGGGCGATCCCGCTCTCCCAGGAAAACACTGTTTCTTCTAAACGAAGCTGATAAGGTATCGGAAATGGCGGGGCGCGAGACGATCGAGGAGGAAGCGGCCGGGACCAAGCGGTTCCGGGCCAAACGCGACGCCATCTTGTCCGCCGCGGCCGAGGCGATCAACGAACAGAGCGCGAAGGGCATGACCTTCGCCGACGTTGCCCGGCGGGTCGGGCTGAACACCACCAGCGTGACCTATTATTTCAAGCGCAAGGAAGATCTGGCCGCCGCCGCGTTCGAATATACGCTCGACTATCTGCTGGTCATGCTCGACGCCGCGCTGGAGGCACCGACGCCCAGGGAGCGGGTCCGCCGCTACCTCGCGCTCAACATGGCGCGGCTGGCGCGGATCGAACGCGGCGAAGAGCGGCCGTTTGCGGTGCTGTCCGATCTCCGCGCGACCGAGGACCCGATCCGTAACCGGCTGATGAACGGCTGGCGCGAGGTGTTCCGCCGGACGCGCGCCTTATGGGGTCCGGCGAGCGGCCGGGCACAGACCGATCTGCACGGCGCGCGGGCGCATGTGCTGCTGGAAAACACCTTCTGGCTGCCGATCTGGCTGACGCGCTACGATCTCGACCAATATGACCGGATCGAGACGCGGCTGATGGACGTGTTTACGAACGGGATCGCCGGGCCGGACGTGCGCTGGGCACCGACGATGCTGTCGCTGGACCATCCGGACGCCGAGGCGGGACGCGACGCGTTCCTGCTGGCGGCGACCAGGCTGATCAACGAACTGGGCTATCGCGGTGCCAGCGTCCAGCGGATCGCTTCCGAGCTGAACGTAACCAAGGGCAGTTTCTACCACCATCTGGACGCCAAGGACGAGCTGGTCATCGTATGCTACAAGCGCAGCTTCGACACGATCGGCACCGCACAGACGCTGGCGGACGCGGAAACCGGCAGCCATTGGCACCGGCTGTCGAGCACGATCGCGACGCTGCTCGACGTCCAGTTCGCGGAGCGCGCACCGCTGTTGCGGACCACCGCATTGTCCGGATTGCCGCATCACGCGCGCGATGCGATGGTCGACCGGTCGAACCGGATCGCGCGGCGCTATGCCGGCACGATCATGGACGGTATCGCGGAAGGGTCCTGCCGCCCGGTCGACGCGCTGATCGCCGCGCAGACGCTGATGGCGTTGCAGAATGCGGCATTCGACATGCGCAAATGGGCGGGCACGATGCCGCGCGAGCGGGCGATCGCGATGTATGCGTCGACGGTGTTGTTCGGGTTCTTCGACGATCGGGCGGTGGACTGAACGCCTTTCTTGTTACCCCACTAATCTGGTTACTCACCCCGGCGAAGGCCGGGGCCCAGTTGCCGAGGTTTCACAAACGAAGGACATCGCGCCGCCGCGCGCATCTCGCACCTGGGCCCCGGCCTTCGCCGGGGTGGAGGTAGCGGAATTACGGTCCCCTAACGATCCGCCCGCCCTTCATCACCAGCTTCACCGATCGCACCGCACCGACATTGATCGTCGGATCGCCCTCGACCGCCACCAGGTCCGCGAGCAGCCCGACCTTCACCCGCCCAACCTTGTCATCGATCCGGAAGATATGCGCGTTCCCGCTCGTCGCCGCGATCAGCACCCGCGCCGCGGGCATGCCGGCCGCCTGCATCAGCACCATCTCGCGCGCGTTGGTGCCGTGGGCGTAGACACCGACATCGCCGCCCATGCAGATCGGCACCCCCGCCGCCCGCGCCATGCGGAACGAGTCGCGGTTCAGCCGCACGCTGTCGGGCGCGGGTTCCTGCCCCTTCCACCCGCGATAGCGCGCGGTCGCGTCCGAGGCGGCGAGCGTGGAGCAGAGCGCGATTCCCTTGTCGTGCATAGCGCGGAAAGTCTCAGGCGTCCCGCCATAGCCATGCTCGATCGTATCCACCCCCGCGGCGATCGCGCGGCGCATGCCCTCGGGCGTGACGCTGTGGACCGCGACGATGCGGCCGGCATCGTGCGCCGCCGCGGTCGCCGCCGCCATCTCCGCGGCGGACAGCGTCGGGCGACTGCCCTCCCCGCCCTGGTAATGATAGTCCGCGTAGAGCTTCACGATGTCCGCGCCGCCCGCAATCTGGTCGCGGACCGCGCGGACGATGTCGTCGATCCCGCTGACCTCCTGCGCGCCCTGCGGCACGCGGACGCCGGGCTCGAACCCCTTGGGACCGTAGGCACCCTCCGCGACTATCGCCCTGGTCGCGACGAGCAGCCGGGGGCCCGGCACGATCCCCTTGTCGATCGCCTGTTTCAGCCCGACGTCGGCGTATCCCGCACCCTCGGTCCCGAGATCGCGTTCGCTCGTGAAGCCCGCCATCAGCGTCGCCTGTGCCTGCGCCACCGCGCGCGCGGTGCGCAGCGCGAGCGGTTCGTGGAGGACCTGGTCGTCCCACGGGGTCTCGTCATAGGGATGGAGAAACAAATGGCTGTGCCCCTCGATCATGCCGGGCATCAGCGTGTCGCCGGGCAGGTCGATCGTCGTCGTGCCGGCGGTTACTGGCAGCGCCGGTCCGACCGCGGCGATCCTGTCCCCGTCCACCAGCACCTGCCAGCCGGGATGCGGTTTGGGGTCGGTGCCGTCGAACACCTGCGCCGGACGAAGAAGAATCGTCTGCGCGGTCGCCGGGGTGGCGAGGCAGAGGACGGCGAGGACGATCCGTTTCATGTTGGTGGCGACCTTCTTGCGGGGCGGACGGACGAGGGATAGCCTCCCGCGATGGATAGACCTAGCCGCCGCCTCGCCCATTTGTCGCTACCGATCCTGGTGGTCGCCCAGCCAGCGCTGGCGGCGACCGCGGACGAGCAGGCCCGCTGGTATGCGCATGCCGCGGCGACGACGATCACCCGTGACGATTGGGGAATCGCGCACATCGCGGGGAAGACCGATGCGGATGCGGTGTTCGGGATGATCTACACCCAGGCGGAGGATGATTTCGCACGGATCGAGGCCAATTATCTGACCGCGCTCGGCCGCACCGCGGAGGCGGAGGGCGAAGGCGCGATCTGGCAGGATCTGCGGCAGCGTCTGTACGTCGATCCGGTCGTGCTGCAACGCCAGTATCGCGAGGGTCCGGCATGGCTCCGAACGCTGATGGATGCCTGGGCCGACGGGCTGAACTTCTACCTGTCGGTCCACCCGGCGGTGCACCCGAAGGTGCTGACGCATTTCGAGCCATGGATGGCGCTGAGTTTCACCGAAGGAAGCATCGGCGGCGATATCGAGCGGATTTCGCTGTCGGGGTTGCAGCAATTCTACGGCGGGAAGCCGGTGGCCGCGACCCCGGAGGAAACCGGGGCGCGGCCGCAGGAGCCGAAGGGGTCCAACGGCATCGCCATCGCACCCAAGAACACCGCGAACGGCCGCGCGCTGCTGCTCATCAACCCGCACACCAGTTTCTATTTCCGGTCGGAACTGCAGATGACGAGCGACGAAGGGCTGAACGCCTATGGCGCGGTCACCTGGGGGCAGTTCTTCGTCTATCAGGGCTGGAACGCGCATACCGGCTGGATGCACACCTCGTCGGGCGTCGACAATGTCGACGAATTCGCGGAGACGATCGCATTCCCGCGCGTCGGTCCGCTCCGGTACAGATATGGCCACGAGTGGCAGCCGTTGGTCAGTACCGCCGTCACCCTCTCCTATCGCAGGCCGGACGGAACGATGGGCACGCGCAAATTCACGACCTATGTTAGCCAGCATGGTCCGATCGTCCGCAAGGAAGGCACCAAGTGGATCGCGGAGGCGCTGATGTGGCGACCGGTACCGGCGCTCGAACAAAGCTTTCTTCGCACCAAGCAGCCCGACCTCGCGTCGTATCTGAAGGTCGCCGCGCTTCAGGCGAACAGTTCGAACGATACGCTGTTCGCGGACACCAGGGGGGAGATCGCCTATCTCCACCCGCAATTCGTACCCATCCGCGACGACCGGTTCGACTATACCCGCCCCGTCGATGGTGCCGACCCTGCGACCGACTGGAAGGGGCTGCACCCCCTCGCTTCGTTGCCGCAAGCGATCGACCCGAAGGTCGGCTGGGCGTTCAACACCAACGACCAGCCCTGGGGCGCGGCCGGGCCGGACAGCCCGCGCAAGGCAGACTACCCGCGCTATATGGATCAGGCCGGCGAGAACGAGCGCGGGGTGCACGCGACGATGCTGCTGACCGGCAAGCACGACTTCACGCGCGAGCGCCTGCGCCAGGCGGCGTTCGACAGCTATCTGCCCGCCTTCGCACGACTGCTGCCGATGCTGACCGCCGCTTACGACGCGCTCCCTGCGGGCGATGCGCGACGCCGGCAACTGGCGGCACCGATCGGGTTGCTTCGCCGATGGGATGATCGCTGGAGCGCCGATTCCACCGCAACCTCGCTGGCAGTCTTTTGGGGTGACATGCTGTGGTCCGAAGTCGGCGCGTTCGCGAAGGCGGAGCGGATGAACGTGCCCGACTATATCGCGACGCGCGTCACGTTCGACGCCAAGCTCACGGCGCTGAGCCAGGCGATGGACCGGCTGACGCGCGACTTCGGGCGCTGGCAAGTGCCCCGGAGCGAGATCAACCGCTTCCAGCGTCTGGACGACCGGATCGCGCCGCATTTCGACGATGCCGCACCGAGCCTGCCCGTGCCCTTCACCTCCGCGCAATGGGGATCGCTCGCCTCGTTCGGCGCGCATCCCTATGCGAACACGAAGAAATATTACGGCACCAGCGGCAACAGCTTCGTCGCGATCGTGGAGTTCGGCCCGCGGGTCGAGGCATGGGCGGTGACCGCGGGGGGCGAGAGCGGCGACCCGGCCTCGCCGCATTTCGCGGACCAGGCGCTGCGCTATACGAAGGGCGATCTGCGGCCGGTGTATTTCTGGTCCGACGAACTAATCGGGCATGTCGAGCGGCGGTATCGTCCGGGGGAGTAATAGAGCCCTGTTCCCCCGCGAAAGCGGGGGAACAGGGGCCACGAGCGGTGTCCTGCATACCCCGGGCTCCCGCTTTCGCGGGAGAACAAGCCCTCTAAAACCAGGCCAGGATTGCCAGCACCGTGCCCACCGCCGCTGATGCCCCCGCACCCCGGAACAACCACCGCCGCCGGGTCAACGCACTGATCGACGCCAGCGCGATGGCGATCTGGATGAACGTCATTGCGATCGCCAGCCGGGTGTGGGGCGACAATGCGTGAACCGATTCCGTATTGGCCTCGTCGGACCGACGATCCAGCCCCTCGGCCTGGGCCTTCAGCGCCGTCGCGCGGTCGCGGTATTTGGCCGCGTCGCCGGCCGATGTGGCCGCCCCCGGCGCGATCCTCGCAACGGTCTCGGCCAGATGCCGCTTGATATCCTCCGCCTGATAATAGGCCCAGCTGTCCGACGCGCGCGCCTTCATCAACACCGCCTCGTTCTTGTAATATAACGCATCGTTCTGCGTGTGGCCGCCGAGGAAACTGACGATCGCGCCCAGTGTCGCCAGCACCGCGGAGAACAAGGCGATCTTCTGGCTCAGCGGTTCATGACGGTGCGCGCCCTCCTCGATGGCCTCCTCATGCACGCCGCGGATTTCATAGTCTTCGGGCATCGAGTCCTCGCATCGGTTCGCTCGTTGGTACCGCGTGCGCCGGCGGATCACCAGTCGCGACGGAACTTGCAACCATGCGGTGCCTCACGCGTAGTCGCGGTACCGACGGATAGGGAAGCGGCATGCAATTCACGATCAACGGCGACCCGGTGGAGGCGGCGTTCGACGTGCGCACCTCGCTGCTCGACCTGCTGCGCGATCACCTCGGGCTGACGGGATCGAAGAAGGGCTGCAACCAGGGTGCGTGCGGTGCATGCACGGTGCTGGTCGATGGCGAGCGGATCAATGCCTGCCTTGCGCTCGCGGTCCAATATCAGGGTCGATCGATCACGACCGTCGAGGGACTGGCGGGCAATGGCATGCTCCACCCGCTGCAACGCGCGTTCATCGAACATGACGGGTTCCAGTGCGGCTATTGCACGCCGGGCCAATTGTGCTCCGCCGTGGCGATGGCAGACGAGGTCGCACGCGGTATCCCCAGCGTCGTGACGGCGGACCTGTCGGCAGGCACGGTGACGCTCGATCACGACGAACTCCGCGAGCGAATGAGCGGCAATCTGTGTCGCTGCGGCGCGTATAACGGCATCATCGATGCGATCGCCGAAACCTATTCCGCCGAAGCAGCGAAGCAGGAGGCGGCATGACCCCGTTCACTTATGCCAAAGCCGACAGCGCACCCGATGCGTTACGGCTGGCAGGCGACGATGCCGGCGCGCGGTATCTGGGGGGCGGCACGAACCTGGTCGATCTGATGCGCGAAGGGATCGAACGCCCCGCGACCGTCGTCGATGTCACCGGTCTGTCGGATGCGATCACGACGGAGGACGACGGCAGCCTTACGATAGGCGCGGCGACAACAAATGCGGCGCTGGCCGCCAATACTGCCGTCCGGGAACGCTATCCGGTGCTGGCGCGCGCGATCCTCGGCGGTGCGTCGGGCCAGATCCGCAATATGGCGACGGTCGGCGGCAACATCCTCCAACGGACGCGCTGCACCTATTTCTACGATGACGCGGCGCGCTGCAACAAGCGGGTGCCGGGCGCGGGATGCGACGCAGTGGGCGGGTTCAATCGCAACCATGCGGTGCTGGGCGCCTCCCCCGACTGTATCGCGACGCATCCTTCCGACATGGCCGTCGCGCTGGCGGCGCTGGACGCGGTCGTGCACCTGGACGGACCGGGCGGCGCGCGGATCGTGCCGTTGGTGGATTTCCACATACTGCCCGGAGATACGCCGGACGTCGAAACGGTATTGCGCCGGCACGAACTCGTCACCGCGGTATCGCTGCCCGCGCTGTCGTTCGGCGCGCGGTCGGCCTATCGCAAGATCCGCGACCGGGCGAGCTACGCCTTCGCGCTGGTCTCGGTCGCCGCCGCGATCGACGTCGATGGCGGCACGATCCGCGACGTGCGGCTGGCACTCGGCGGCGTCGCGGCGAAGCCATGGCGCGCCGCGATTGCGGAGGGCCTGCTGCGCGGCAAGCCCGCGACCGAGGCCAGCTTCGCGGCCGCCGCCGCGGCGGAACTGGCCGGAGCCAAGGGATACCGCGACAACGCGTTCAAGATCGAACTGGCCAAGCGGACGATCGTCGCCGTGCTTGGCGAATTGACGGGCATCGCCGTGTTCGGCGACCGGACGGGAGTGGACGCATGAGCATCGTTGATACGGCCAAGGAAGCCGCGCAGGGGCTCGTGAAGGGTGCGATGGAGAAACTGGTCCCGCTCGCTCCCGACCACTGGATCCCGGGCGGCGTTCCCGATCCGCTAATCGCGCGCAAGCATGGGCTGATCGGCACGCCGGTTTCGCGGCTGGACGGACCGCTGAAGGTGCAAGGCGCCGCGCGGTTCGCCGCCGAGGTGAAACTCGAGGACATGACCTATGCGGCATTGGTCTATGGCGCGATCCCGCGCGGTCGGATCATCGCATTGGACACCGGAGCAGCAGAGGCCGCGCCCGGTGTCGTGCTGGTGATGACCCACCGCAATGCGCCGCGGATGAACCCGCCGGCGGTGTTCGGCTCGTCCCCCACCGCGGTCGGTCCGAGCGATCTGCCGATCATGCAGGACGACCAAATCCACTGGAACGGGCAGCCGATCGCGCTGGTGCTCGCCGGGACACAGGAGCAGGCGGACCATGCCGCGTCGCTGATCGTCGCGACCTATGCGGCGGAGCCGTCGATCTCGTCCTTCGCCGAGGCGAAGGCGGCGGGTGCCAAACCCGGGCTGTTCATGGGTCAGCCCCTGTTGAACGAGATCGGCGATGCGGACGCCGAGCTCGCCGCTGCTCCGTACAAGGTCGACAACGTCTATCGCACCCCGCGCCACAATCACAACGCGATCGAACCGCATGCCGCCACGCTGGCTTGGGAGGGCGATACGCTGAGGATTCACGATGCCAGCCAGATGGTGACCGCGACGGCGGCGACGATTGCCGATGTGTTCGATCTGAAGCCCGAACAGGTTCGGATCACGTCGCCTTATGTTGGCGGCGGTTTCGGCGCGAAAGGACTGTGGGACCACCAGATCCTGGCCGCCGCGGCGGCGAAGCTGGCGGGGCGGCCGGTGCGGATCGTGCTGTCGCGCGAAGGCGTGTACCGGGTCGTCGGCGGCCGGACGCTGACCGAACAGCGGGTCGCGATCGGCGCGCAGCCGGACGGCCATTTCGATGCGCTGATCCACACCGGCACCGTCGCGATGTCGCCGCACAACACCATGCCCGAGCCCTTCGTCGTCGGGACGCGCGCCGCCTATGCTGCGGACAGTTTCAAGCTGTCGGTCGAGACGGTGCGGATGAACATGCTCGCCAACACCTTCATGCGTGCGCCAGGCGAAGCGCCGGGCACCTTCGCGCTGGAGTCCGCGATCGACGAGCTGGCGGTCGAGCTTGGTATCGATCCCATCGAACTGCGAATCCGCAACGAGCCCGAAGTCGATCCGATCTCCGAGAGACCCTTTTCGTCGCGGCACATCGTCGAGGCATGGCGCGCGGGCGCGGCGCGGTTCGGCTGGGACAGGCGCAACGCCGTACCCGGATCGCGGCGCGATGGCGAATGGCTGATCGGTATGGGCTGCGCGACAGGCACCTATCCCTATTACCGGATGCCGGGCGCGGCGGCCCGATTGACCATCGACCGCGATGGCCCGGACGGAATCAGGGCGCTGGTCGAGGTCGCCGCGCACGAGATGGGCATGGGCACGTCCACGACCACCGCGATGGTCGCCGCCGAACGGCTGGGTCTGCCGATCGAGCGGATCGAGGTCCGCTACGCCGACACCATCATTCCCGGCGCGATCATGGCCGGCGGATCGCAGCAGACCGCGGCGATCGGTGCGGCGGTGATCGCGGCACACAACGCGCTGGTCGCGGAATTGCTGACGCTCGCAGGCAACGATTCGCCGCTGGCCGGGCTCTCCCCCGACGATATCGGCAGCGAGGACGGCGGCCTCGCCAAGCTGGACGACCCGAGCCGGCGGGAAAGCTACGCCTCGATACTGGCGCGGGCGCAGCGCGACAGCGTGACGGTATCGGAACAGGCCAGCCAGCCGCTCGAACTGATGCATTGGTCGATGCATTCGCACAGCGCGATCTTCTGCGAGATGCGGGTCAACGCGGTCACCGGCGAACCGCGGGTCGGCCGGATCCTCGGATCGTTCGATTGCGGCCGAATCCTGAACGCGAAGACCGCGCGCAGCCAGTTCCGCGGCGGGATCATCATGGGGCTCGGCATGGCGCTGATGGAGGAGACGCAGTTCGACGAGCGATCGGGGCGGATCATGAACCCGAGCCTTGCCGAATATCATGTCCCCGTCCATCTCGATGTGCCCGACATCGACGTGATCTGGACCGACATCGCCGATCCGCACACACCGATGGGTGCGCACGGCGTCGGGGAGATCGGGATCACCGGCGTCGCCGCCGCGGTCGCCAACGCGGTCTACAACGCGACGGGCAAACGCATTCGCGATCTGCCGATCACGCTCGACAAGCTGCTCTGACGCGGGCGAAATCGCGGCAGTGTCGGACCGATCCATCGACGGTGGAATGATCCTGTCCTAATGATCCGTCGCTGACGCCTTACAGTGCGTCGGCGACGGGGATAGGTGGATGGTCGATCTGCGGTTGGCGTCGGTAAGCTTGTTTGCGTTCGCCCCGGTCCTGGTCCCTGCTACAGCCGACGCGCTATCGGCCCCGGCAAGCATCGCGCCGACCGTCGTCGTACCCGCGGCCAGCTGGCCGACGGTCGGCAGCGACGTTCCGCTCGATCCGGCCTGGCACACCGGCACGCTTGCCGACGGCGTCCGCTACGCCGTGCGGCGCGGCAGGCAGCCGCCGGGAACGATCTCGGTTCGCATCCGCATGGACGTCGGCGCGCTGATGGAACGCGACGAACAGCAAGGTTGGTCGCATCTGATCGAGCACATGGTTTTCCGCGGCACCGCGCATTACCCCGATGGCGAGGGCGTCCGCGTCTGGCAGCGACTGGGTGCCAGTTTCGGCAGTGATACCAATGCCTTCACCGCGCTTCGTTCGACGACCTATGCGCTGGACTTGCCACGCGCCGACACCGCATCCTATAGCCACGCCCTGTCGGTGTTGTCGGAAATGCTGACGAGCGCGACGATCGATCCAAAATTGCTGGCGACCGAGCGGGCCGTCGTCATGGCGGAACGCGCGCAACGCATGCCGCCGCTCGTCCGCAAGATGCGCGAGGCGACGCAGCCCTTGTTCTTCGCGGGCACCAAATCCGCGACCCGTGATATCGCGGGCAACGACGCCACGCTGAACGGCGCGAGCGCGAGCGCGCTGCGAGCCTATTACAAGGCGTGGTACCGGCCGTCGCGCGCCGTCGTAGTCGTCGTTGGCGATGCCGACCCGGCGCTGCTGGAACAGGGCGTACGCACCGCGTTCGGAGGCTGGACGGCCGAGGGCGCGGAGCCGACCGAGCCCGACTACGGCACCCCACGCGCGCCGGCCAAGTCGCTCGCGACGGTCAGCGATCCGCAATTGCCGTCGCAAGCGATTCTCGCGCTCGTCACGCCGCACGACGACCGTGTCTATACCACCGCGCGGCAGCAGCGCAATTTCGTCGATGCGGTCGCGATCGGCATCCTGCGCCGCCGCCTGGACAGCGTGGCGCAGCGCGGAGAATCAATCATCCTCGCAACCGTCGGGGTAACCCGGCAACGCCATATCGAGGATGAGGTGATCATCGCGATCACGCCCAGGCCGGGACAATGGTCGCAAGCGCTGGAGGCGACGTATCGCGTGCTGAACGGCGCATTGGCCGCACCGCCGTCGCAGGCGGAAATCGACGAACAGACCGCAAAGCTGATCCAGTCCTTGTCCTCCGCCGTCAGCGCCGAGCAGACCCTGGCGTCCGCCGCGGTCGCCAACGGTTTCGTCGGCAGTATCGATCAGCAGGGCGGAACCGCGGCACCGGGTTTCTACCTGCGCCTGTTCGCGCTCCAGCGGGCGACGCTGACCCCGGCCGTGATCCAGTCCGCGGTCAAGCGATTGCTCGCACCCGATCCGCGCCTGCTGATCGCGTCGAACGCGCCGGTGCCCGTCGAAGCCGCTGCCAAGGCGCTCGCGAGCAGCCGCGCGGCCGCCGCGGATGCCGGTGTCGCGGTGCGCGAAGTATCGCTGGCGCAACTGACGCTTGCCGGGCAACCCGCCACCGTCACCGGGTCGGACAAGATAGCGGATCTGGGGATCGAACGGGTTCATCTTTCCAACGGGGTCGAGATCGACCTGAAACAGACCGTGTTCGAAAAGAACCGGATCCGCATTCTCGTGACGTTCGGGCACGGGCTGCTCGGCGAAACGACGGCGAGCGCATCCAGCTTGTGGAGTTCGGCAGCGGTGACGGCGGGCGGGATCGGCCCGTTCTCGGTCGATGAACTGGAGCGGCTGGGGGCGGGGCGCGCCGTCCTCTTCGGATTCGGCGTCGGCGTCGACCGGTTCACCTTCACGGGAGCCAGCGGGCGGCGCGACGTCGAATCGATGATGAAGCTGATGGCGGGCGAACTGACCCAGCCGCAATTCCGCGCCGCGCCGCTCGGCCGGCTGCGCGACGCGGTGGGGATCGGCTATCAAAGCACCTTCAGCCAGCCGGTTTCGGTCTTTCAGCGGTTCGGCGCGCCCTATCTGCACGGCGGCGACGCCCGGTTCGCCCCGTTGCCGCCGCTATCGACCGTCCAGGGCCTGACGCTGCCCGATTTCCAGAACTTCTGGTCGAAGCGGTTGGCAAGCGGACCGTTGCGCGTCCTGATCGTCGGCGATTTCGATCGCGATGCGACGGTCGCAGCGGTCGCACGCACGATCGGGACGCTCGCGCCTCGCGCCGACGATAGGCCGCCTGCCTCGCTCTTCGACGTAAAGGCCGATGCGCCCGCCAGGGGACCGGTGCAGCTGCATCACGAGGGCGATCCGCTCCAGGCCATTGTCGCCAAGGTGTATCCGACGATCGGCCTGCTGGAGGATGTTCCGACATCGACCGCGCTCGACATCGCAGCGCGGCTGGTCGAGACGCGGATGATCGAGCAGTTCCGCGAACAGCAGGGCGGCACCTATTCCCCCTTCGCCAGCCACCCGCAGTCCGGCGCCATGCCACATTATGGCGTCTTCCTGGCGGGGGCGCAGCTACGGACGGGACGGATCGACGATTTCACCCGCGCGCTGAACGCCATCATCGCCGATCTCGGCGCGCATGGCCCGACCCCCGACGCGCTGGCCCGCGCGCGGACCGTGGCATCGAGCGCGTCGGAGCGCGCGCTGAGCGACAACGGCTATTGGATGAACGTCCTGACCGGCGATCTGGACGATCCGCGCTATCTCGCGTTCACGAAAGCCGCGGTGTCGCGCTGGACGGACGTGACCCCGGCGGCCGTGAAGGCCGCGATCGCGCGCTATCTGCGCCCCGAACGCGGCTTCGCAATCGAAGTGCTGCCCGTCGCGCCTACCGTGACGAAGTGACAGCCGGCGACCCTGATCTCGCGCCGCGCCCGCTCGCCGGGCTGCGCGTGCTCGAACTCGCGCGGATCCTTGCCGGGCCCTGGGCGGGACAATTGCTCGCCGATCTCGGGGCGGACGTCATCAAGATCGAGCGGCCCGGCGAAGGCGACGACACGCGCCATTGGGGTCCACCCTTCCTGACCGCCGCGGACGGTACAGGTCTGGACGCTGCCTATTTCCATAGCTGCAATCGCGGCAAGCGGTCCGTTGCGATCGATATCGCCACGCCCGACGGGCAGGCGCGCGTTGCCGCGCTGGCGGCCGAGGCGGATGTCGTAATCGAGAATTTCAAGGTCGGCGGGCTTGCGCGCTACGGCCTGGACGCCGCGACGCTGCGCGCGCGGAACCCGCGGCTGGTCTATTGCTCGATTACCGGCTTCGGCCAGACCGGCCCTTATGCGCCACGTGCCGGATATGATTTCATCATTCAGGGCATGGGCGGCGCGATGTCGATCACCGGCGAGCCCGACGGCCCGCCGCAGAAAAGCGGCGTCGCCTATGCCGATGTGTTCACCGGCGTCTACGCGACCGTCGCGATCCTCGCCGCGATCGAGCGGAGGCATGCGACCGACGAGGGTACGACGATCGACATGGCGCTACTCGACACGCAGGTCGGCGTACTTGGCAACCAGGCGCTGAACTGGATGGCCAGCGGGGTGGTCCCGTTACGGATGGGTAACGGGCATGTGAATCTGGCGCCGTATCAGAGCCTGCCGACCGCGGATGGCGATCTGATCGTTGCGGTCGGCAACGACCGGCAATTCGCCAGATTATGCGACGTGCTCGGGGTGCCTGCGATGGCCGGCGACGCGCGGTTCGCGACCAATCCGGCCCGGGTCGTCAACCGCAAGACACTGATCCCTGGGCTGACCGCGCTGACCGTGGAGCACCGAAGCGCCGACCTGCTCGCCGCACTGGAGGCGGCGGGGGTCCCGGTGGGAGCGGTCAACCGGATCGACCAGGTCTTCGCCGATCCGCAGGTGGTGGCGCGCGGGTTGCGGCTGTCGCTGTCCGAGGCTGCCGGTGGCACGTTGCCGGGACTGGCTGCGCCGATCGTGATGGACGGCGTGCGCATCGGAAGCGAGTGCCCGTCGCCTCGGCTGGGGGAACATTCCGGGGCGGAATGGTTGGCCCGATAGGTTAAATCGCATCCGGCCCGGCAGTTCAGACCCGTCCGAACCCCGTTCCGCGCCGACCGAACCCACCCGCCACCGGTCGGCGTTCGACCAGCGGGCTGGCTTCGCGTTCCAGCAATGTCAGCGTTTCCTCGAACAACGGACGTAGCTTCACGACCGACGCCATCGCCTGCTCGGGCGTGTCCTGCAGCTCGACGCAGTCGCGCGCGATCTCTTCGATCTCCTGCGCGAGTGCGGCGAGCGGTTCGGCGCCGAACTGGCGCGCCTCCCCCTTCAACGTGTGCGCCGGTATCACGAGAGCCGCCGCGTTCTGCGCGCGGATCGCCGCCTCGATCGCCGCGACCGACTTCACGCCGTCTTCCCGGAAATAGCCGAGAATGCGGACGAACCCGGCACCAAGCTCACTGCGTGCATGCGAATAGGCGGTCCAGTCGACCAACGTGCTTCCTTCGAACGACACCGCAGTCTCCCCTCCACGCGACCATGTGACGCGCGGCTTCGACCTTCATCCTAAGCGGAGACGGTAAAGAACCCGTTGCGACTCCATCGCCGCGTGGTCAGGCGCGGTCGCGATCGAACGGGTTCTTCGGCGCTCGCATCGTCAGCCGGACCGGCACCGCGCCGAAGCCCAGATCGCGGCGCATCGAATTGACCAGATACCGCTCATAACTCGCCGGCAACTGATCGACCCGCGTGCCGAAGATCACGAAGCTCGGCGGCCGCGACTTCACTTGCGTGACATAGCGCAGCTTCACCCGCTTGCCGCCGGGCGCGGGGGGCGGGTTCGCCTCGATCGCGCGTTCGAACCAGCGGTTGAGTTCCCCCGTCGGCACGCGTTTCGACCACGCGTCGCGCGTCTCGAACGCGGCGGCGATCAACTGGTCGATCCCCTTCCCCGTCGCGGCCGAGACTGTCATGACGGTCACGCCCTTCACCTGACTGAGCCCGTCCTCCAGCGCGCGCTTGACACCGTTAAACAGACCGGAGGCGTTTTCCGCCACGTCCCATTTGTTCAGCGCGATGACGATCGCCCGTCCTTCCTCGAGCACACGGTCGGCGATCCGCAGATCCTGCGCCTCCAGCCCCAAAGTCGCGTCGAGCAGCAGCACGACCACCTCCGCGAAATCGACCGCGTGCAGCGCATCGGCGACGGACATCTTTTCCAGCTTGTCCTGCACCTTCGCCCGCTTGCGCATGCCCGCGGTGTCGATCAACCGGACCTGCCGCGGGTGGCCGTCCTTGTCATGCCACGTCCAGTCGACCGCGATCGAATCGCGCGTGATCCCGGCTTCGGGCCCGGTGATCATCCGGTCTTCTCCGAGCATGCGGTTGACCAGGGTCGACTTGCCCGCGTTCGGGCGCCCGACGATGGCAAGTTTCAGCGGCGCGTCGGGGCGCTCATCGTCTTCTTCGTCCGCGGCATCCTCGACGCCGTCCGGTTCGAGCAAGGGCAATAGCGCGTCGAACAGGTCGCCCATGCCCTCGCCATGTTCGGCCGACAGCTGGACGGGATCGCCGAAACCCAGCGCCAGCGCCTCGATGATGCCCTGCTCGCCCGCGCGACCTTCCGCCTTGTTCGCCGCGATCACGACGGGCGTGCTCGATGTGCGCAGCCACCGTGCGATCTCCTCGTCGAGCGGAACGATGCCGGCGCGCGAATCGATCAGGAACAATGCGACGTCCGCCTGCGCCACCGCGGCTTCGGTCTGCTGGCGCATCCGACCGGGCAATGTCTGGACGTCGTGATCCTCGTAGCCGGCGGTGTCTATGATCCGGAAATCGAGCCCGATCAGCGACGCATCGCCCTCGCGCCGATCGCGCGTGACGCCGGGCCGGTCGTCGACCAGCGCCAGTTTTTTGCCGACGAGGCGGTTGAACAGCGTCGACTTGCCGACGTTCGGACGGCCGACGATCGCGACGACGGGGATTTTTGCCATTCGAGGGGCCGTAGACGAACGGGGCGGTTTCGTCACCCTTCTCACTCCCCTCCCGCTGGCAGGAGGGGTTGTGGGTGGGCGCTCGCTCTCGGGGAGCGATGACCTTTAC
>NZ_CAXTII010000031.1:0-28074 GCF_964244235.1 uncultured Sphingomonas sp. | reverse complement strand
GGAATGTCGGCAACGATCGGCCGGACCGGCGCTTCCTGATGGTTGACGATGCGGAAGCCACACGGGCGCGTCTTGCCTTGGCGGCGGCGGTCGGACAGATTATTCGTAATGGGTTGTCGATCATGGGTGTCGACGCGGTGTCGGAGATGAATTGATGACGGACGACATGGACCTGCGCGAGGAAGATCGCCTGCCGTGGCTGGAAACCGTCGAGCCGGACGAGCGGACGGCGCCGGGAATCGGCCGCGTGATCGCGCTGGTCGCGGTCGGGCTGGCGGTCCTGGCGGCGATCGTATTCGGTATCTTCAAGCTGCAGCATCGCCCGACCGGTCCCGACGGCCAGCTGATCGCCGCGCAGGAGGGCGACTACAAGGTCAAACCGGGCGATCCCGGCGGCCTGAAGGTCGAGGGCGAGGGCGATAGCGCGATCGCGACGAGCGCGGGCAAGGGTGCCGGCAATGGCGCGATCGACCTGAAGGCCGTGCCCGAGGCACCGGTGAAGGGTATGAAGGGCGCGCATACCGCCCGGAAATCGACCGCACCGGTGGGTCATAATGCGGTGGCACAGGTCCCCGGCCCCGGCGGCAAGCTGGTCGCCGCAGCACCGGTCACCGTCTCGCGCGCGGT
Organism: uncultured Sphingomonas sp.; assembly: GCF_964244235.1. GTDB lineage: Bacteria > Pseudomonadota > Alphaproteobacteria > Sphingomonadales > Sphingomonadaceae > Sphingomonas. Next base: position 27,447 of record NZ_CAXTII010000031.1, on the reverse strand, counting down.
AGCGGCCGGGGCGACGGCGGGCGGTTCGCTGGTGCAGCTTGGCGCATATCCGAGCGAAGCGGTGGCGAACGCGGCCTGGACGACCTTCACCAAACGGTTCGCGTATATCGCGCCGCTGGGCAAGGCGGTGCAGCCGGTCGCGACCGGCGGACGGACGCTCTACCGGTTGCGCGTGAACGCGGGCAGCGCGAACCAGGCGGCGGATATCTGCGGCCGGCTGCGCGTCGCAGGGGAAAGCTGCTTCGTCGCGAGTTGAGGGTTCCGTTCCGTCGCAACTGCGGGAGAACGGGCTATGTCTTTCCCCTCCCGCTCGCGGGATGGGGAATAAACCTCTGCGAACGGGGATGCTTTCGGGTGCGATCTTGCGTTAGACGATCCCCCCATGAAGCCCGTGATCTTCGGCCTGTCCGGCCCTGTTCTTACCGCCGACGAAGCGGCGTTCTTCGCCGATGCCGAACCCGTCGGCCATATCCTGTTCGGCCGCAACATCGTCGATCGCGCGCAGCTGCGTTCGCTGACCGACAGCCTGCGTGCGCTGGCGGGCCATGACGATCTGGCGATCCTGATCGATCAGGAGGGCGGACCGGTCGCACGGATGAAGCCGCCCGAATGGCCGGCTTTCCCGGCTGGTCCGGTCTTCGACCGGCTTTACGACATCGCACCGATATCCGCGATCCAGGCGTCGCGCGCCAACGGTCAGGCGCTTGGGCTGATGCTGGCGGAGGTGGGCGTTACCGTGAATTGCGCCCCGTTGCTGGACGTCGCGCGGCCCGGCACGACGGCCGCAATCACAAGCCGCGCATTCGGCCGCGATCCGATGCGTGTCGCGGCGCTCGGCCGGGCGATGCTGGACGGACTGGCTGCGACCGGGATCGTGGGCGTCGTCAAGCATATGCCCGGGCACGGTCGGACGCCGGTCGATTCGCACCATGCGTTGCCGACGGTTACCGCGGACGAAGCGGCGCTCGCGATCGACATCGAACCGTTCCGTACGCTGAACCAAGCGCCGATGGGGATGACGTCGCATATCGTCTACGAGGCATGGGACGCCGACCGCCCCGCGACGCTGTCGCCCATCGTGATCGAACAGGTGATACGCGGGACTATCGGGTTCGACGGGCTGCTGATGACGGACGATATCGATATGAAAGCATTGTCCGGGACCGCGGCGGACAAGGCGGCTGGGGCGATCGCTGCCGGGTGCGATGTCGTGCTGGATTGCTGGGCGCGGATGGACGAGATGGCCGCGATCGCCGACCGGCTGGAAGAGATCGCACCCGTTTCGCGCGCGCGGCTGGACCGGGCGATGGCAGGGCGGGCGGCGGCGCAGGGCGATTTCGCGGAATTGGTCGCCAGGCGGGACGCGTTGCTGGCGCTGGTTTAGCGCTGTCGCCGATGCTTCAATTGCCCGTCGCCTTGGCCACACATGGTAAACCAATTTGCGGCGGGGGGATGAAAGCGTCGGCAATTAACAACCGATGCCGAACGCGCCACTTGGCTCGGTCGCGGCCATTGCGGTGACGGGGATGCGCACCTAATAGACCGGACGCATCCCTTACCCCTTCGTCGTTCGAGGACCCGCCCTTTGGCCACCCGATCTCCCGCCCGTCCGGGCACGCGCCCCGTCAGCCCGCATCTGGGCATCTGGAAATGGCGCGTGAACATGACCGTTTCCATCCTTCACCGCGCGACCGGCAGCGGGATGGGCACCGTCGGCATCATCCTGCTGGTGTGGTGGCTCGCGGCCATCGCGGGTGGCGCGGACAGCTATGCGGCGTTCGCGAACGTCTTCACGACCGCGTCCGGGCATCTCAACATCATCGGTTACGTCATCGGCATCGGCCTGACCCTGTCGCTGTTCCAGCACATGGCGAACGGGGTGCGACATCTCGTGCTCGATATGGGTGCCGGCTACGAACTGAAGATCAACCGGATCGGATCCTACCTGACGTTCGTGTTCTCGATCGCGATGACGGTCCTGTTCTGGCTCTATGTGGGGATGAAGTGATGCGCGGAGGAACCGAACTCGGCCGGGTGCGCGGGCTTGGCAGCGCACATGAGGGCACCGGCCATTGGTGGCATCAGCGGCTGACCGCCGGCAGCAACCTGCTGCTGATGGCCTGGTTGATGATCTCGATCGCGCGCATGGGATCGTACGACTTCGCCGGGGTGCACGCCTGGCTCGCCAATGGCTGGGCGGCGGTGCCGATGGCGCTGCTCGTGCTCTCGGTCTTCTACCATGCGCGGCTTGGCCTTCAGGTGGTGATCGAAGACTATCGGCATGACGAGACCCGTGTCGTCGCCATGGTGGCGTTGAACCTGTTCATCGTCGCGTGCGTCGCGACCGCCCTTTTTGCGATCCTGAAGGTCGCGCTCGGAGCTTCCCTCTGATGACTGCCGCCTACAAGATCATCGATCATACCTATGACGCGGTCGTCGTCGGTGCCGGCGGCTCCGGCCTGCGCGCGACGATGGGTATTGCCGAAAGCGGGTTGAAGACCGCCTGCATCACCAAGGTGTTCCCGACACGCAGCCATACCGTAGCGGCGCAGGGCGGTATCGCCGCGAGCCTCGGCAACAATTCGCCCGATCACTGGTCGTGGCACATGTACGATACCGTCAAGGGATCGGATTGGCTGGGCGATCAGGACGCGATCGAATATATGGTGCGCGAGGCACCCGCCGCAGTCATCGAACTGGAACATGCCGGCGTTCCGTTCAGCCGCAACGACGACGGCACGATCTACCAGCGGCCGTTCGGCGGCCATATGCAGAACATGGGCGAGGGGCCGCCGGTCCAGCGGACCTGCGCCGCCGCCGATCGTACCGGCCACGCGATGCTCCATTCGCTGTACCAGCAGAGCCTGAAATACGACGCCGATTTCCACGTCGAATATTTCGCGCTCGACCTCATCATGGAAGACGGCGTCTGCCGCGGCGTGATCGCCTTGTGCATGGAAGACGGCAGCATCCACCGCTTCCGCGCGCATCGGGTCGTGCTGGCGACCGGCGGCTATGGTCGCTGCTATTTCTCCGCGACCTCGGCGCATACCTGCACCGGCGACGGCAATGCCATGGTGCTCCGCGCCGGGCTGCCGCTGCAGGACATGGAGTTCGTCCAGTTCCACCCGACCGGCATCTACGGCGCGGGCGTCCTCATCACCGAGGGCGCGCGCGGCGAGGGCGGGTATCTGACCAACAGCGAGGGCGAGCGCTTCATGGAGCGCTACGCCCCGTCCGCGAAGGATCTGGCGTCGCGCGACGTCGTGTCGCGGTCGATGGCGCTGGAAATGCGCGAGGGTCGCGGCGTCGGCAAGAATGGCGACCATATCTGGCTGCATCTCGACCACATCGATCCCAAGGTCCTGGCCGAGCGGCTGCCGGGCATCACCGAGACGGGGAAGATCTTCGCCGGCGTCGATCTGACGCGCCAGCCGCTGCCGGTGACGCCGACCGTCCATTACAACATGGGCGGCATCCCGACCAATCATCACGGCGAGGTCGTCCATCTGAAGGACGGCGATCCCGACAGCGTCGTCCCCGGCCTGTTCGCGGTCGGCGAGGCGGCGTGCGTTTCGGTGCACGGGGCCAACCGGCTGGGGTCGAACAGCCTCATCGATCTGGTCGTCTTCGGCCGCGCGACGGGGCTCAGGATCAAGGATACGCTGAAGCCCGGCACCGGCCACGCGCCGCTGCCCAAGGGGTCCGAGGAACTGGCGATCGGCCGTCTCGACAGGTTCCGCCACGCGAGCGGATCGTCGCCGACCGCCGAGGTTCGTCTGGAGATGCAGCGCACGATGCAGAAGCATTGCGCGGTGTTCCGCGACAACGCGCTGCTGACCGAAGGCCAGGAGAAGATCGCCGCGACCTATGGCCGGATGGCGGACATCGGCATCGTCGACCGGAGCCTCATCTGGAACACCGACCTGGTCGAGACGCTGGAACTCGACAATCTGATCGCGCAGGCCAAGGTGACGATCGACAGCGCCGCCAACCGCAAGGAAAGCCGCGGCGCGCATGTGAACGAGGACCATCCCGACCGCGATGACGCAGGCTGGATGAAGCACACCATCGCCACTTTCACGGGCTGGGGCGGCGTCGGCGGTGCGACGGCGATCGATTACCGGCCGGTGCATGATTATACGCTCACCGACGATGCGGAGTATATCAAGCCGAAGAAGCGGGTGTATTAATGGTTGAAAAGCGGCGAATTACTTCGCGCTTTACGCCTCCTCCTGCTGCCGAAGGAGCTACGCCTTTTTTTGATACGTCGCTGGGCAGGACAGTTGCTCGTCGTATGCCTTCAAACGTAGGACGTGAAGTAGCTGACTTATACGGCATTGAGCGAGACTTGGGATTTGTTGAGCGGTTCGCCGATCGCCTAGTTGCATTGCTGGCCGTCCCGGAAACCAATCGCGACATAGACACAATTACCGCTTTCCAAGACGCCGCATTGATCCGTTACCGACGGTGTTTTGCTAACGGGGTACGATTTCGTCTTACGCTGGAAGCGGTTAAGCAAGTCGCGCCAGCAGGTGAAGAGGTTCACCGACACTTTTTTGAATTAGCGAATAAGAATGTTGCGCACTCGGTAAATAACAAAGAGATATTAGAGCCGATGTTATTGGTTTATGAAGCCGATGGTACAAAGGCGGGGCAAGGAATTTATCGGATGTTCGGTTACCAAGATACGAGTGACATTACTGCGCTGAAGAGTCTCGCAGTAGATTTGCGTGACGGGTATGTTATTCCTCGCCGTAACATCCTCAAGAAAAAGTTCGATCAAGAGTGTCAGGATATGGACGCTACCGCTGTGGCTAAACTCAAACCTCTAATTATTCCGGTTGGCGGAATGGCAACGGCGTCGGATATAAAACGAAATAAGTGATTAAAAATTAAAGAAACATTCCAAGCTATAGGACTCAAGTCAGCCGAGCCGGCCCGCCGCTAGTTTGTATACCAGATTTCGATCGCGCCGTCCCACTGCGATGACAATTACCGTCACCCGCCCATCATCGACGCGGTATACCAGCCGGTATCCCGCGGCGCGTAGCTTGATTTTATAGCAATCGAGCATGCCGCTGAGTTGCGCCGAGGGTATTTTTGGGTCGCGGAGGCGGTCACGCAGCTTTTTCGCGAACTGGTCCCGGATCGACGGATCAAGCTTGTCCCATTCCTTCCGCGCGCTGGGAAGGAGTTCGAGCTTATAGATCGTCAATGTCGACCGGTATGCCGATTTCGCCCGCCCGAGCGCGGACGATTTCGGCGAGTTCCAGATCGTCAAGCCTGTCCAGCAGTTCCTCCCACGCCGTGGCGGGAACGAGATACGCCGCGGGCCTATTGCGGTTGAGGACGGCCACGGGAAACCCGCCCGCTGCCGCAATGACGGCGGTCGGGTTCTTCTTGAGGTCGCTGATGCTCACACTCGCGCCGGCGTTGATGAGTTCGATCATGACCGGTTGATAGCACCTTGAATAGGGCTGATCAATCTACGCTGATATCCTCTCGATGCGGATGGCGTTCCGACATGCCCGGCGTTACATGGACGTGAGGGAAGCAGCATGACACTCTGGACGCTCCACGCCGCTTATGATCCGGAAACGCGGGTCTGGTACACGCTCGATTGCGACGTACCGGGGCTCGTGACGGAAGGCGAGACGCTGGAACACCTCCGCGACCGCGCCGTCGCGGTCATGTCGGAACTGATCGCAGACAATGCCGACGCGCTGCCCGCCGAGCGGCGGCAAGGTCCGCATTCGCTTCGCTTGGTCGCATTTCACGAAAGCACGGTTCCGGTTGCTGCCTGATGGGCGGTAACTATGGTCGCGACCTGAAGCGCATCCTGATGGACAACGATTGCCGGTTCGTCCGCAACGGCAAAGGCGATCACGAAATCTGGTTCAGCCCGATCAGCGGCCTGCATTTCACTGTCGATGCGGGGACGCGAAACCGGTTCACCGCGAACGGCAGCTTGAAGCAGGCGGGGATCAAGCCGGCATTCTAAACGTCGGGAACCCCCCGGCCCCCCGATCCGTTGCCCCGCCCCATGACCGATACCAGCAACGACGCCCGCAACTACCCGCTCCTGGCGCAGCCGCACGTCCAGCTGTCGGGGCCGGTGAACGACCAGATGTACGCGACCTTCAGGCAGCAGCTCGCGGACGCGCCGACCGATGGCGCGATCGTGTTCTCCATCACCACGCTCGGGGGCGACCCCGAGGTCGCGCGCGCGATGGCGGACGATGTGCGGTTGCTGCGCGATTACACCGGGCGCGAGACATTGTTCCTGGGCAGGGTCGCCGTCTATTCGGCGGGGGCGACGTTCATGTCCGCCTTCCCGGTCGACAAGCGCATCCTGACGCGCGGCACGCGGCTGATGCTGCACGAGCGCCAGATCACGAAGACCGTCAACCTCAGCGGCCCCCTGCGGATGTGCGTCGCTTCGATCCAGGCGACGCTGCACGAGATCGAGCAGTCGATCGATATCGAGGAGGAGGGCTTCCGCGACCTGATCGCGGGCAGCCGCGTCACCTTCGGGGAACTGCACGAAAAGGCACCTGCCAACTGGTATATCGGCGCCGAGGAAGCGCGCGATCTCGGGTTAGTCCTCGACGTCATCTGACTTGCGCGGGAGGGTCGGAAGGCATAGCTGCGACGCGAGAAACCGAGGAGCGCCGCGGCGATGGCCGAGTTCACCCTGCCGAAGAACAGTGTCGTCAAGAAGGGCAAGGCACATGCGTCGCCGACCGCCGGCAAGCGCCTGAAACGGTTCAAGGTCTATCGCTACGACCCCGACAAGGCCGAAAACCCGCGGTTCGATACGTTCGATGTCGATCTCGACGAATGCGGTCCGATGGTTCTCGACGCGCTGATCAAGATGAAGGGGGAGCAGGACAGCTCGCTGACGTTCCGCCGGTCGTGCCGCGAGGGGATTTGCGGATCGTGCTCGATGAACATCGACGGCAGCAACGGCCTTGCGTGCACCACCGCGATCGAGGACGTGAAGGGCGAAGTGCGGATCACGCCCTTGCCGGCGATGGCGGTCATCAAGGACCTGGTCCCCGACTTCACGCATTTCTACGCGCAATATTCGTCGATCAAGCCTTGGCTGCAGACCGTGACGCCGGCACCGTCGGGCAAGGAGCGGCTCCAGTCGCCCGAGGATCGCGAGAAGCTCGACGGATTGTACGAATGCATCCTGTGCGCCTGCTGTTCGACCTCCTGCCCCAGCTATTGGTGGAACAGCGACAAGTTCCTGGGGCCGGCAATCCTGTTGCAGGCGTATCGCTGGCTGGCGGACAGCCGCGACGAGATGACGGGGGATCGGCTGAACGAACTGGAGGATCCGTTCCGCCTGTATCGGTGCCATACGATCATGAACTGCGCGACGGTGTGTCCCAAGGGGCTTAATCCGGCGAAGGCGATCGCGGAGATCAAGAAGATGGAAGCCGAGCGGGTTATCTAAACTGTTCCCCGGCGAAAGCCGGGGCCCAGGAGTCACGGGCGAGACGCATGTGGCTCCGGGCCCCCGCGTTCGCGGGGGAACGAAGTGAGCGAACCTGCCTTCACCGATACCGAAGACGCCGCCAACCCCGGCTGGCGCATCTGGTCGCTGACCGATCCGACGCGGTTCAACACGCTGCTCGGGCCGATGCTGTTCCGCGTCGATGGCGCGATCGCCCGGGTGCGGATGACGCCCGAGCACCGGCATTCGAACCTGCGCGACCATGTTCATGGCGGGGCGCTGCTCGCGTTCATCGATGTCGCGCTGTTCGCCGCCAGTCGCGGGTTCGGGCTGATTGCCGCGGGCACGGCGGTGACGCTCGATCTGAACACGCAGTTCATCGGTGGCGGCCGGATCGGCGAGCCGATCGAGGCGCAGGTCGAATTGCTGGAGGAAACGGGCCGGCTGCTGTTCCTGCGCGGGCTGGTGGTGCAGGGCGAGGATCAAATGCGCATCGCGGCGTTTTCCGGGACGATCCGGAAGCCTTCGGCCAAGTGATCCGTCCACACGTCCTGTCCTCACACTTCGCCGCCTTCGGCGTCTCTCCCTCTCCCGCTGGGAGAGGGAAGGGGCCCGCCGCCGCAGGCGGTGGGAAGGGTGAGGACAGTTATGGTTGACGTCCTCACCGCCTACGAAACCCTCATCGCTGCCGGCGAACTCCGCCCCGACCCGGAACAGGCCGCCGCCGCCGCCCGCCTCGCCACGCTCCAGTCGGAACTGGAAGTCGCTCCCAGGCGCGGCTCCGTCCTCTGGCGCCTCGCCCGCCGCAAGCCGGTCGCGCCGCGTGGCCTCTACCTCTGGGGCGATGTCGGGCGCGGCAAATCGATGCTGATGGACCTGTTCTTCGTCAACCTCGACATCGGGCGAAAGCGTCGCGTCCATTTCGGTGCGTTCATGCTGGAGATCCACCAGCGCATCGCCGCCGAGCGCGTGAAGGAACAGGGCGATCCGATCGCCCCCGCCGCCGCCGCCATCGCCGACGAGGCGCGGTTGCTGGCATTCGACGAGATGATGGTCACCAACAGCCCGGATGCGATGATCCTGTCGCGGCTTTTCACGGCGCTGATCGATCACGGCGTGACGATCGTCACGACCTCGAACCGGCCGCCGCAGGACCTCTACGAGAACGGGCTCAACCGCGAACATTTCCTGTCGTTCATCGCGCTGCTCCAGGCGCGGCTGGACGTGCTGCCGCTCAACGGCCCGGTCGATTACCGACGCGACCGGCTGGGTGCGATCGACACTTGGCTGGCCCCGAACGGGCCCGCCGCCACCGCGGCTTTATCCGCTGCCTTCTTCCGGCTGACCGACTATCCCGTCGAGGACGCCGCGCATGTGCCGTCCGAGGAACTGACCGTACAGGGCCGGACGCTGCATGTGCCCAAAGCGTTGAAGGGCGTGGCGGTTTTCTCGTTCAGGCGGCTGTGCGCGGAGGCGCGCGGGATGGCCGATTATCTGGCGATCGCCCGGCGCTATCACACCGTGATCCTTGTCGGCATCCCCGCGATGGGTCCGGACAACCGCAACGAGGCCGCGCGGTTCGTCGCGCTGATCGACGCGCTGTACGAACACCGCGTCAAATTGCTGGCCGCTGCGGATACGCAACCCGGCACGCTGTACCAGGACGGCGACGGTGCGTTCGAGTTCCGGCGCACGGTCAGCAGACTGGAGGAAATGCGATCGGACGACTATCTGGCGCTGGGGCATGGCGACGGCGACGCGCTGCCGACCGGTGGTTAGGCGCGCGCGCGCCACGCTATCTTAACCCCCGCCCGCTATCGCATCCCCGATGGGGCAAGCGCGGCAACCAGGGCTCGACGTCGTCCGCGGGACCGCGATCCTGCTCGTCCTCCTTTTCCATGGTGGCCTGCCGCTCGGCGTCCCCGCGCTCGACGCCGTCTTCCGGCCGCTGTTCGCGGTAGGGTGGATCGGCGTCGATCTGTTCTTCGTGCTCAGCGGGTTCCTCGTCGGGCGGATGATCCTGGTCGAGACGGCGTCGTCCGGCAGGGTCGACCGCCGTCGCTTCTTCCGGCGCCGCGCGCTCCGATTGTGGCCGGTGCTCTGGCTGTATCTAGCGGCCTTGCTGGCGCTCGGGGGGACCGGGGCGTGGCGCATGGTCTGGCCGGTGCTGCTCCACGTCCAGAATTATGACGACCAGGCGCCCAGCCATCTCTGGTCGCTGGCGGTCGAGGAGCATTTCTACCTCGGCGCGGTGCTGATGATCCCGCCGCTCCTGCGCAGGGGCGGCTACCCGCTGGTGGAGCGGGCGTTGCTGGCGGTCATGGCGGCGTGTCTGCTCCTGCGCCTCGGTGCGCTGGCGACCGGCGTGCCGTTGCTCCACCTCCAGTGGCAGACCCAGTACCGGCTGGACGCGCCGGCGTTCGGCGTCCTGATGGCGTCGATCTCGCTTCACCAGCCGGCGCTGTTCGCCCGGTTGGCGCGGCGTCGTGGCTGGTGGTTCGCCGCGGCGGTCGCCGGTACCGTGATCATGGGCGTCGCGGGGGACGGCGATTTTCGCCATGGTCCCGGGTTCACGATCGCCTATCTTGCCGCCGGCGCGTTCGTCATGGCGCTCGTCGGCACGCGCATCCCGCGCGCGGTCGCATGGCCGGCGGGGCGGTTGGCGGCACTCGGGGTGATCGCCTATCCGGTCTATGTCTGGCACGCGAGCATCGGCGTCACCGTCCGCGCGGTCGGCACCCAAGTGCCGTCACCGCTGCTGGTCGTGGGCGCGATCGCGGGGGCGATCGTCGTCGGCGCGGCGGTCCATGTCCTCGTGGAGCGACCGGCGATGCGCTTGCGCGATCGCTCGCATCAGAGGCTGGCGGGCTCTAAAGCTATTGCGAACGAGCTGCAACAATATTCTTAATGCCTCGACGTTAAGCGGTTGCCCCGGGATAGCGATGCGCCTATTCGGCGTTGCCAATCGCACCCGCTAGGTACGGAGAAGGATTGGAATGGCTCGCAGGAAGATCGCGCTGATCGGCGCCGGCAATATCGGCGGCACGCTCGCGCATTTGGCGGCGCTCAAGGGCCTCGGCGATATCGTCCTGTTCGACGTCGTCGAAGGGGTGCCGCAGGGCAAGGCGCTTGATCTCAGCCAATGCGGGCCCGTCGAGGGCTTCGATGCCAAAATCACCGGCTCGAACGACTATGCCGATATCGCGGGGGCCGACGTCATCATCGTCACCGCGGGCATTGCGCGCAAGCCGGGGATGAGCCGCGACGATCTGCTCGGCATCAATCTGAAGGTCATGAAGGCGGTCGGCGAGGGCATCAAGGCGAATGCCCCGGACGCGTTCGTGATCTGCATCACCAACCCGCTCGACGCGATGGTGTGGGCGCTGCGCGAATTCTCAGGGCTGCCGACGCACAAGGTCGTCGGCATGGCGGGCGTGCTGGACTCGGCGCGGTTCAGCCATTTCCTGGCGGACGAGTTCAACGTGTCGGTGAAGGACGTGACCAGCTTCGTGCTGGGCGGGCACGGCGACACGATGGTGCCGGTCATCTCCTATTCTACCGTCTCGGGCATTCCGGTCCCGGACCTGATCGCGATGGGCCGTTCAACCCAGGACAAGATCGACGCGATCGTCAAGCGCACCCGCGGCGGCGGCGGCGAGATCGTCGCACTGCTGAAGACGGGGTCCGCCTATTACGCGCCCGCGACAAGCGGCATCGCGATGGCGGAGGCGTATCTGTACGACCAGAAGCGCGTGTTGCCGGCGGCCGCTTACGTTGAAGGTCAGTACGGCTTGAACGGGCTGTATGTCGGCGTGCCGGTCGTGATCGGTGCGGGCGGCGTCGAGCAGATCGTCGAGATCGCGCTGGACGACGAGGCGAAGGCGAACCTCGGCGTGTCGGTGGATGCGGTGAAGGAATTGCTGGAGGCGTGCCGGGCGATCGACGGGTCGCTGAAGTAGGGTGAACTGCGCGGCGTGCCTTGCGGGGAGCATAATGGTGGCACTGATGATGGTCAGTCCTGCCTTTGCGTCCCCGCGTGCGGTGGCGGGCGCGTGGTTCGACGCCGGCGGGAGCGAAGTCAGCCTCTCCTCGAAAGCGTTCGATTATGTGCGCCTCGTGCCGAGCGTGCGCGACACGGCGGCGATCGTCAGCCTGTTCAAGGATGCGTGTGTTCGCGTCCCCGTCGGCACGGACAGCGCGCGATCGGCGATCGATGCGCGTGCCGACTGGGGCTTCCAGTTTCTCGACGTCGATGCCGGGGTTCCCTCCGGCGCGCGGCTGGATGGGTGGCAGGCGAAGGACGTTTCGGTCACGTCGCAAGTCGAAGCTTGGCCGCTGGCGGAGTGCAATGTCCTGGTGAACACGGCTGCTGCGACGGACATCGCGCCGATCGTGGACATGGTGTCCGCTCTGGTAGGTACGAAACCTGACAAAACATATCGGACACGATCGGCCGATGGCAGGAGGCTTGACGGGCAGACGATGCGCTGGAGCGCCGCGGGCCCGGCCGGTGAGACCCGGCACATATATGCGTCCGCCTATACGGATATGAATGGCGCCAAGGCGCTCCACTTGGGCCTAACGGAAGCGAGACACTGAATGAGCATCCTCGTCGACAAGAACACCCGGGTCATCACGCAAGGGATGACCGGCGAAACCGGCAGCTTTCATACCAAGGCGGCGCTGGATTACGGCACGCAGATGGTCGGCGGCGTCACACCCGGCAAGGGCGGGACCGAGCATCTGGGGCTCCCCGTCTACGACACCGTGGCCGAGGCCGCGGCGAAGACCGGGGCGACCGCCAGCGTCATCTACGTGCCGCCCCCCTTCGCCGCGGATTCGATCCTCGAGGCGATCGACGCGCAGATCCCGCTGATCGTGACCATCACCGAGGGCATTCCGGTGCTCGACATGGTGAAGGTCAAGCGCGCGCTGTCGGGTTCCAGGTCGCGGCTGATCGGCCCGAACTGCCCCGGCGTGCTGACGCCGGGCGAATGCAAGATCGGGATCATGCCCGGCAGCATCTTCAAGCAGGGCTCGGTCGGCGTCGTCAGCCGTTCAGGCACGCTGACCTATGAGGCGGTGTTCCAGACATCGAACGCCGGGCTCGGCCAGACCACCGCGGTCGGCATCGGCGGGGATCCGGTCAACGGGACGAACTTCATCGACGTGCTCGAACTGTTCCTCGCCGACGATGCGACCAGATCGATCATCATGATCGGCGAGATCGGCGGGTCTGCCGAGGAAGAGGCTGCGCAGTTCCTGATCGACGAGGCGAAGCGCGGGCGCAAGAAGCCGATGGCCGGTTTCATCGCCGGCCGCACCGCCCCGCCGGGGCGGCGGATGGGCCATGCGGGCGCGATCGTTTCGGGCGGTCAGGGCGGCGCGGAGGACAAGATCGCGGCGATGGAAGCCGCCGGGATCAGGGTTTCGGCCTCGCCGTCGCTGCTGGGCGAGACGTTGCTCGAGGTGTTGAAGGGCTGAAAACCCTTCTCCCCTTGTGGGAGAAGGTGGCGCGAAGCGCCGGATGAGGGGGAGTGAGGCGGGAAAGCCTCACGGCGTCCCCCTCACCCTCCCACCGCGCTTCGAGCGGCGGGCCCCTCCCTCTCCCACAAGGGGAGAGGGGCAGGAAGGAACGAACGATGGGCTACGAAGGCCAGGATTTCAGCGACATCGCCGCCGGCGTCAGCCCGGCGTTCGTCGAGACGTTGTACGCACGCTTCCGCGACAAGCCGGACAGCGTCGAGTCCGGCTGGCGCGCGTTCTTCGAGGGGCTGGAAGGCTCCGCGGGCGGGCCGAGCTGGGCGAACGCCGCCTGGCCGCTGGCGACCACCGACGACCTGACCGCCGCGCTCGACCCGACGCAGATGGAGCCGGTCGCGAAAGCGGCCGGCCGGCCGGCGCGGTCGAAGGCCGCGTCCGACGCCGCGGGACTTGCTCCCGCGTCAGCCCCCAGCCAGGCCGATATAGCCAAGGCCGCGTCCGACGCGATCCGCGTGCAGATGCTCATCCGCACCTACCGCGTGCGCGGGCATCTCGCCGCCGATCTCGATCCGCTGCATCTCGCGCGGCAGCATCTCCCCGCCGATCTCAGCCCGGAATATCACGGCTTTTCCGACGCCGATCTCGACCGGCCGGTCTATGTCGGCGGTACGCTCGGCCTCGAATGGTCGACCGCGCGCGAAGTCGTCGCGATCCTGCGCGCCAATTACTGCGGCAAGGTGGGCCTGGAATATATGCACATCGCCGATGTCGACGAGCGGCGGTTCCTGCAGGACCGGATGGAAGGCAAGGACAAGGCGATCCAGTTCAGCCCGGAGGGCAAGCGTGCGATCCTGACCAAGGTGATCGAGGCGGAGCAGTGGGAAAAGTTCCTCGGCCGCAAATATGTCGGGACCAAGCGGTTCGGCCTCGACGGCGGCGAGAGCATGATCCCCGCGCTCGAATCCGTCATCAAATATGGCGGCCAGTTCGGCGTGAACGAGATCGTGTTCGGCATGGCGCATCGCGGCCGGCTGAACGTGCTGGCGAACGTGATGGCCAAGCCGCTGCGCGTCATCTTCCACGAATTCGGCGGCGGTTCCGCGAACCCCGAGGAAGTCGGCGGGTCGGGCGACGTCAAATACCATCTCGGCACCAGCACCGATCGTCAGTTCGACGGCATCAAGGTCCATATGTCGCTGGTCGCCAACCCGTCGCACCTGGAAGCCGCCGACCCGGTGGTGCTCGGCAAGACGCGCGCGATCCAGACGATCTCCGACGACCTGAAGGAGCATCTTCGCGCGCTCCCGGTGCTGATCCACGGCGATGCGGCGTTCGCGGGGCAGGGGATCGTCTGGGAATGCCTCGGCTTCTCCGGCATCCGCGGCTACAACACCGGCGGCTGCGTCCACTTCATCATCAACAACCAGATCGGCTTCACGACGTCGCCCCAGTTCGCGCGATCGTCGGACTATCCGTCGGACGTCGCCAAGGGCGTCCAGGCGCCGATCTTCCACGTCAATGGCGACGATCCCGAAGCGGTGACCTTCGCGACCAAGATGGCGATGGAGTTCCGCCAGAAATTCCACCGCGACATCGTGATCGACATGTGGTGCTATCGCCGTTTCGGCCATAACGAGGGCGACGAGCCGAGCTTCACGCAGCCGCTGATGTACGACAAGATCCGCCGGCATCCCGGCGTCAGCGCCGTCTATGGCCAGCGCCTGATCGAGGAGAAGGTCGTCGACCAGGCGTGGATAGACAAGGATGTCCACCAGTATACCACGCTGCTGGAGGGCGAGTTCGAGGCGGGGGCGGCGTACAAGCCCAACAAGGCGGACTGGTTCGCCGGGCGCTGGTCGGGGCTGCACGCGCCGGCCGATGCCGAGAGCGCACGCCGCAATCTGGAAACGGGTATCTCGCCCAAGCTGTTCGATGCGCTCGGCCGCACGCTGACGACGGTGCCGGGCGACCTGACGATCCACAAGACGCTGGGCCGCGTGATCGACGCGAAGCGCGAGATGTTCAAGTCGGGCGCCAATTTCGACTGGGCGACGGGCGAGGCGCTGGCGTTCGGGTCGCTGCTGTCGGAAGGCTATGGCGTCCGCCTGTCCGGGCAGGATTCGGGCCGCGGCACCTTCTCGCAGCGTCACGCGGCGTGGGTGGACCAGACCGACGAGCACAAATATGTCCCGCTGCAATCGATCGAGCATGGCCGGTTCGAAGTGCTCGACAGCCCCTTGAGCGAATATGGCGTGCTCGGTTTCGAATATGGCTATGCGCTCGCCGACCCCAAGACGCTGGTGTTGTGGGAGGCGCAGTTCGGCGATTTCGTCAACGGCGCGCAGATCATGATCGACCAGTTCATCGCGTCGGGCGAGGCCAAGTGGCTGCGCGCCAACGGCCTCGTGATGTTGCTGCCGCACGGTTATGAGGGGCAGGGCCCAGAGCATAGCTCCGCGCGGCCCGAGCGTTTCCTGCAATTGTGCGCCGGCGACAACATGCAGGTCGCGAACTGCACGACACCGGCGAATTACTATCACCTGCTCCGGCGGCAGATGCACCGGTCGTTCCGCAAGCCGCTGATCGTGATGACGCCGAAGTCGCTGCTTCGGCACAAGATGGCGGTGTCGAGCGCGGCGGAGTTCGTCGGCGACACGCACTTCAGGCGCATCCTTTCCGATCCGTCGGCACCCGCGGACGTCGCGACGAAGCGCGTCGTGCTGTGCACCGGCAAGGTCGCGTACGACCTGATGGAGGCGCGCGACGCGGCGGGCGAAACGGCGACGCAGATCGTCCGCGTCGAGCAGCTCTATCCCTTCCCCGGCGATCCGCTGGCGAAGCGGTTCGCGCGAATGCCGAACCTGGAAGAAGTGGTGTGGGCGCAGGAGGAGCCGAAGAACCAGGGATACTGGTTCTTCGTCGAGCCGATGATCGAGGAGGCGCTCGCCACCATCGATGGCGGGGTGAAGCGGGCGCGGTACGCAGGCCGTGCGGCCTCCGCCTCGCCCGCGACGGGCCTGATGAAGCGCCACAAGACCGAACAGGCCGCGCTCGTCGCCGACGCGCTCGGCCAGAATGTCCGCGACGAGATCCGGCGCACGCGGAATAATTGATCCCCTTTGTGTCCCCGCGAAGGCGGGGACCCAGTCCGGGCACCCGCCTTCGCGGGTGAACAAGAAGGCAGAAGACAGCATGGCAACCGAAGTCACCGTCCCCGTATTGGGCGAATCGATCACCGAAGCGACGCTGGGCGAATGGCTCAAGCAGCCCGGCGACCCGGTGAAGGCCGACGAGCCGATCGCGTCGCTTGAGACGGACAAGGTGTCGGTCGAAGTGCCGTCCCCCGTCGCGGGTGTCATGGGCGAACATGCGGTCAAGGTCGGTGACACGGTGCAGGTCGGCGCGATGATCGCGACGATCGACGGGGCCGGCGCGGCACCTGCGCCTTCGCCCGCACCTGCACCCGCCACCGCAGCACCCGCCCCCGCCGCGCAGGAAGGCGGCGCGGGCTATGGCGACCAGCCGGGCACGTCGGCGAGCGATGCGCCCGCCGCCGACGGCTCGCCCGCCGCGCTGTCGCCGTCGGTCCGCCGTGCGGTGCTCGAGCACGGCGTCGATCCCTCGACCGTGAAGGGCTCCGGCAAGGACGGTCGCCTGACCAAGGAAGACGTGACCGCCGCCGCCAGCGCCAAGCCGGCCGCCGCGCCCGCTCCGGCCCCGGCGCCGCAACCCGCCTCGGTCGCCGCCGCCGCCTCGACCGGCCGCGCGGAAGAGCGCGTCCGCATGACGCGCCTGCGCCAGACGATCGCCAAGCGGCTGAAGGAGGCGCAGAACACCGCCGCGATGCTGACGACGTTCAACGACGTCGACATGACCGCGGTGATCGCCGCACGCGCCAAGTACAAGGATCTGTTCGAGAAGAAGCACGGGGTGCGCCTCGGCTTCATGGGCTTCTTCGTGAAGGCGGCGTGCATGGCGCTGAAGGACATCCCCAGCGTCAACGCGTCGATCGACGGCGACGATATCGTCTATCACGACTATGCGGACATCTCGGTCGCAGTCTCGTCGCCCGGCGGCCTCGTCGTTCCCGTGATCCGCGACGCGGACCAGATGTCGGTCGCGACCGTCGAAAGGACGATCGGCGATTTCGGCAAGCGCGCGAAGGACGGCACGCTCAAGATGGACGAGATGAAGGGCGGCACCTTCACCATCTCCAACGGCGGCGTCTTCGGCTCGCTGATGTCCACGCCGATCATCAACCCGCCCCAGTCCGCGGTGCTGGGCCTCCACCGCATCGACGAGCGGCCGGTCGTCGTCGATGGCCAGATCGTGATCCGCCCGATGATGTATCTCGCGCTCAGCTACGACCACCGCCTGATCGACGGCCGCGAGGCGGTGACGTTCCTGGTGGCGCTGAAGAATGCTATCGAGGACCCGACGCGGATACTGATCGATTTGTGAGGTAGGCATGAACTGGCGCGACCATATCGAGGCACGGCCCGACGTGATGGGCGGAAAGCCCGTGATTCGCGACACGCGGATCACGGTCGAGATCATCCTTGACTGGCTCGCGGCGGGCTGGAGCGAAGCGGAGTTGTTCGAGAGTTATCCGCGATTGTCGCCTGATGACCTGAAAGCGATTTTTGCGTTTGCGCGCGAAGTGGTGGGCGATCAGTTATATGCCGTGGTCCCGAAAGCGGCCTGATCGGTGAAGTTCGTCATCGACGAGAATGTACCGCTGGGTGTTGCGACGGCGCTGCGGTCCCTCGGCCATGATTGCCTGGCCATTGCGCAGATCGATCCGCGTTCGTCGGATGACGCCATTCTTGCGCGGGCCCGGGAAGAAGAGCGGGTCGTCGTGACGTTCGATGCGGACTTTGGTCGCATGATCTTCCACGAATTGCAGCCACCACCACCCGGGGTCGTCTATATGCGCGGTCGACCGGAGCAGGCCCTGCTCGTTTCAAAAATCTTTCTTACATTGTTCACAAGCGGTCAGCTCGCGGTGATGGGACGGTTCGTCGTCATCGAACCGGGTGGCGAAATCCGCACTCTGCCGTTGGGATCGTAAAGATATGGCTGACTACGACTATGACGTCCTCGTGATCGGCGCCGGCCCGGGCGGCTATGTGGCGGCGATCCGGGCTGCGCAGCTGGGGCTGCGCACCGCCTGTGCCGAGGGCCGCGAGACGCTGGGGGGCACGTGCCTCAACGTCGGTTGCATCCCGTCAAAGGCGCTGCTCCACGCGTCGGAGATCTTCGAGGAAGCGGCGGGCGGGCATCTCGCCAAGTTCGGGATCGAGCTTCAGGGCGCGACGCTGAACCTCGACCAGATGCACGCGGAAAAGGCGAAGGCGGTCAAGGAGCTGACCGGCGGCGTCGAATTCCTGTTCAAGAAGAACAAGGTCGACTGGCTGAAGGGCTATGGCAGCTTCGTCGATGCGCACACGGTGCAGGTCGGCGACCGGACCGTCACCGCGAAGGACATCGTGATCGCGACCGGGTCCAGCGTCACCCCGCTGCCGGGCGTCGAGATCGACCAGGCCGTCGTCGTCGACTCGACCGGCGCGCTCGCGCTGCCCAAGGTGCCCGAGCATCTGGTCGTGATCGGCGGCGGTGTCATCGGGCTGGAGCTGGGCAGCGTCTGGCGGCGGCTTGGCGCGAAGGTGACGGTCGTCGAATATCTCGACGCCATCCTCCCCGGCTTCGATGGCGAAGTGCGCAGGGAAAGCGCGAAGCTGTTCAGGAAACAGGGTTTCGAGATGCGCCTGTCGACCAAGGTCACCGGCGTCACCGTGCAGGGCGGCCCTATGGAGAAGAGGTGGGCCAGCGTCCAGGTCGAACCCGCCGCGGGCGGGGAGGGCGAGACGCTGCAGGCGGACGCGGTGCTGGTCGCGATCGGGCGCAGGCCCAATGTCGACGGGCTGAACCTGCCGGCGATCGGCATCGAACCCAACGCGCGCGGCCAGATCGACACCGACCACAGCTTTCGCACCAAGGCGGACGGCGTCTGGGCGATCGGCGACGTCATCCCCGGGCTGATGCTCGCGCACAAGGCGGAGGACGAGGGCATCGCGGTCGCGGAGAACATCGCGGGGCACACCGGGATCGTGAACGAGGACGTGATCCCGAGCGTCGTCTACACCATGCCCGAGATCGCGGGTGTCGGCATCACCGAGGAAGCGGCGCGCGCCAAAGCCGCAGAGAATGGGGGCGAGGTGAAGGTCGGCAAGTTCCCGATGATGGCCAACAGCCGCGCGAAGACCAATCGCGACACCGATGGCTTCGTCAAGGTCATCGCCGATGCGAAGACCGACCGGGTGCTTGGCGTGTGGATCGTCGCCAGCCTGGCCGGTACGATGATCGCCGAGGCCGCGCTGGCGATGGAGTTCGGCGCGACGAGCGAGGACATCGCCTACACCTGCCACGCCCACCCGACGCATGCGGAGGCGTTGAAGGAGGCGGCGATGGCCGTTACCGGCAAGGCGATTCACGTTTAGCCTGTGGCTAAACGTGAATGCTTGCCGGTGACGGCCCGGCCGGCGCGGCTACAGCCGCGTCCGACGACATGGGCTTTGCCCGTGTCGCAGCCCAGCCGCCTCCGTTCTCCTGCGAAAGCAGGAGCCCAGGATCACAGGCGTCGACGATCGTTACCCTGGGTTCCTGTGTTCGCAGGAAAACGGGTCATATCCGCATCGCCCCTTCGGCCGGGCGCTACGGCCGCTTGGCCAGCTTCGCGAATTTCGGGATCTGATAGTCGGGCCGTAGCCAGCGGACATGGCCTGTCGCCTCTTCCGCCGCGCGTTCGGCGTTGAGCGCGACCAGCCGTTCGACGATCTGCGCCGGGGTGAGATCGGCGGGCCAGCCATAGGCGGCGGCGACCGCGGCATCGAGATCGTCGTGCAGCTTCGCCACGATCCGCGCGCGCGCCTTGACCGCTCCGGCCTCTCTGTCGACGGCCAGCGTACCGTCGCGGATCGCGGCGACGAGGTTGTACAGTCCGGTCATGGTGAGCGACGGGTTCTCGGCCAGCGCGGTACGGCGGGTCGTATCCAGACGTTCGGCGATCGTCGCGATGGCGCTCCGCTGCGCGTCGGTGGGGTCGGGGAAGGGGAAGGGGTCGAAGACGAGCGATTTCGAATAGCGGGGTCGATCTTCGAGCGTGCCGCCCTGGTCCAAAGCCCAATATTTCGTGAAATCAGAACTCAATATACCGAGGTGAAATGGATCGTCCGATCCTGCCACCACAATCATATTATCGGCGACGGTCGATCCATCGATGAACTGAAAGATGCGATGCTTGGATGTTTCCGTCGTGCCGATGTACCGCGTCAAACCAGCGAGCGCCGGGCGTAAATCGCCACGTGGCTCACCGAAGATCCACCATTTATTTCGGTAGGATAAGCGAGGATTGACGGCACGTCCGTTGGGCGTTCCCTTCTCGTCCACGCTGTCGCGTACGGCGGTCAGCACATGTTGATAGACCTCCGGAAACCGGTCCATCACCGCATCCTCGGTCAGCCCGAACAGGTCGATGACCATGACGCCGCGCGGGCGCTGGAGCAGGTCGCGGCCGTTGCGATAATCGCGGATGTGCGCGTCCAGCCCGGGTCGCGTGCCGAGCCCGAGCGCCTTCGCTTGCGCCGGGGTCACGATGAAGCCGCTGCCGTGCAGTTTGACGCCGGGCGAGCATAGCCCCTCGTTCGCGATCAGCGGCACGACCCGGGTCACATCCGTGCCGATCGACAGGTCGGCATTGACCGTGCCGAAGCTCGTAGCCTCGGTCAGTTCGGGCATGTCGGTATCCAGCGCGGATTCGCCCGTAATGTGGACGACGCGTCCCGGCCCGGCCGCGCGTTCGGCGACGGTCATCGCGATCCGGACCGCCGCGGCGTCCTTGCCGATCTTCGTCCAGGGATGGTCCGGGATGGCAAGGACGAGGTGGAGTTTCCGATTCCCCTCTCCTTTCAGGAGAGGGGAGGGAGGCGCCGCAGGTGCCGGAAGGGGTGAGGGTGACGTCGCTTCGGACGCATCGCCCTCGCCCTCACCCCGCGGCGCTGCTGCGCCTTGCCCCTCTCCCAGGGGGAGAGGGGAAGAAGAAGACAGATACCGTTCGATCACCCGTCGGCTGAACACCTGCGTGATGCTGTTCGTCGTTACGAAGCCGAAGCGGCGCAGCCGGGCGTCGGGCGCGGTCAGCAGCGCGGCGGCATGGTCCCACCAGTGCATCACGAAATCGGCGGACTTCGGCACGCCCGGATTGGCCTTCCACAGCGCCTCGGCATAGCCCGGATGGTCGGCGTCGAGCCGCGCGCGGATGTCCTTGCCGCCGATGAAGGGGGGATTGCCGATGATGAAGTCGGCGGCGGGCCATTCGGGTCGGCGCGGATCGGCGATATCGGGTTCGCCGGTCGCCAGGCGCGTCAACACCGCATCGTATCCCCCGTGCAAGCCCCGGTTGATATTGGTGAGCGTCGGCAGCACGGGCGTGCCGATCGCGTCCGGCGTATTGGTGAGCCGATAGCGCAGCCAGCCGATCCACAGCACCAGTTCCGCGATCACCGCCGCGCGCGGGTTCAGTTCGAGCCCCAGAAACTGGTTGGGATGGATGCCGGGGCTCAGGTCCGTTCCAAGCCCCGCGGCGAACTGCCGGACCTCGCCCTCCAGCCGGAGCAGTTGCTCCATCGCGACGTACAGGAAATTGCCCGTGCCACAGGCCGGATCGAGCACGCGAAGGTCGACGAGCTGGCGCTGGAACGCCGCCGCTTCGGCGACCGCGCCCGCGACGTCGCCGCCATCCGCCAGCGTCCGCGCGCGTTCCAGCGTGCCGTCCCATTGGGGGCGGAGGACCTCCATCATCGTCGCTTCGACCAGGCGTTCGACATAGGGCCGCGGCGTGTAGTGTGCGCCAAGCTTCGCACGGTCCTTCGCGGTCAGCACCTGTTCGAGCAGCGTGCCGAAGATCGCGGGCTCGACCGCGCGCCAGTCCTGGCCGGCGGCAATGAGCAATTCGCCCTTGAATTCGGGGGGCAGGTCGAAAATTTGCGTCCCCGCGAATAGATTGCCGTTGAAATAGCGGACGATCGCATCGCCATACGACCAATAACGGTTAACCTCCTGCGGATCGTTCATCCGCGACCACAGATCGGCGAGCCCCGACCGCCAGAATTGCGGCGATCGGCCCTGCGCATCGGCAAGGAAGGTCTTGAAGCTGTCCTTGGGCAATAGTTTGACGTCCTCCGCGAACATGCAGAACAGCATGCGCATGAGGAACAGGCTGGTCGTCTCGATCCCCAAGGCGACCTGCGCGTCGCCGGGGCGCAAATCGCGCTGCCCCCGCTCCAGCTCCGCGGCCACGCGGGACAGGCGTTCGGCGATGTCGCGCGTCACCTCCGCCGCGCGCAATCGCGGATCGATGCTGGCAGGATCGGTCCAGATACCCCGCAACCGTTCGCGGACCTTGTCCATGTTCAGGTCGGTCAGCGTGATCCGGTAATGGCGTTCGTCGGGAAACGGCGCATAGCCCCGGCCATTGCCCGCCCAGTCGAAATAGATTTCGAAGGCGCGGCCGATGTCGGCTACGATCAGGAATGGCGGCGACTTATGGTCGGATGGCAGCGCCAGCGCATAGCGCTCGGCCTGCAAGCGGGCTTCGGCCATCAGCCGGTCGTAGCGCGGCGGCGTCTTGCCCTTGGGCGCGGCGGTGCCGATCGCGTGGCCGAACAGGTCGTAGACGGTTTCGCGCGGCGGTGTGGGCGGCTCGGGCTCGGGGGCCTCGCCCGGCTTTAGCTGGCTCTGCTTGGCCTCCAGGATGAAGCAATCGCGCTTGTACAGGTCGATCCGACCCGTGCCCTTGCGACCCAGCGCAGCCTCCGATTTGACCGGTGCCTCGAATTCATAGTCGCCCAGCCCCATGCCCTTGGGATGCGGTCGCGGCAGGCCGAGCGCGTCGGTGAATTCGCTCAGGAACATCTGGTAATTGGCGCGCTCGGCTCCGCCTTCGGTCCCGAGCCATTTGGTCAGCAGTTCATCGAGCGTCATGTGCCTCGTCTTACGGCGCGCACCGTCCCGCGCAAGGCGTCACCCCGGCTTCTTCGCGGCAAAGAACGTCCCCAACGCCGCCTCCGCCATCCCGCCTAGCGCGGTGGCGAACGCCATCGGATCCGTACCCGGCTTGCCCGCTTCTCCGGGCCCCGCATCCTTCGGAGCCGCCGCCGCCGCCCGGCTCCGCGCCACCGCAGCGGTCGCCGCTGCTGCCGCCATCGTCAGCCCGGCGGCCAGCATCTCGCGCCCCTGCGGGCTGTTCGCGCGCTCCAGGATCGCCTCGCCGGTCCTGCGCAATTCCCTGGGCAGCTTGACGCCCGCGATCCGCTTGGGGATCTTCGCTTTCTTGGTCTTGGCCATGTCCGTCCTCCGCTCGTGTATCATGTAGATAATACAGGCGAGCGCCGGCGCAACCATGGTGGCGATCGGGCGCGCGCGACCCTATCTCCCCCACTGGCATCCCGTTCAGAACAGAAGTAGAACTCCCTTCATGCTGACCACCATCTCCGTCCGCGGCGCGCGCGAGCACAATCTCAAGGATGTCGATATCGACATTCCCCGCGACACGCTGACGGTGATCACCGGGCTGTCCGGATCGGGCAAGTCTTCGCTGGCGTTCGACACCATCTATGCCGAGGGGCAGCGGCGCTACGTCGAATCGCTGTCGGCCTATGCGCGCCAGTTCCTGGAGCTGATGCAGAAGCCCGATGTCGATCATATCGAGGGGCTGAGCCCCGCGATCTCGATCGAACAGAAGACGACGTCGCGCAACCCGCGATCGACCGTCGCGACCGTCACCGAGATCTACGATTACATGCGGCTCCTGTGGGCGCGTGTCGGCACGCCGTACAGCCCGACGACCGGGCTGCCGATCGCCGCGCAGACGGTGTCGCAGATGGTCGACCGCGTCATGGCGCTGCCCGAGGGGACGCGGCTGTACCTGCTCGCCCCCGTCGTGCGCGGGCGCAAGGGCGAGTATCGCAAGGAGCTGCTGGAGTGGCAGAAGGCGGGCTTCACCCGCGTCCGCATCGACGGCACCATCCACGAGATCGACGACTTTATTTCGGGTGGGGCCCCCGCGCTCGACAAGAAGTACAAGCACGACATCGAGGTGGTGGTCGATCGCCTGGTGACGGGTGCCAATGCTGACGGGGGTGGCATCGCGACGCGGCTGGCGGAGAGTTTCGAGACCGCGCTGAAGCTCGCCGAGGGGCTGGCCTATGTCGACCCCGCCGATCCGGTCGAACCGCACACCCCGCGCCAGGAGGTGCTGGGCGACAACGCCCCCGCCGGCCGCATCGTGTTCAGCGAGAAATTCGCGTGCCCCGTCAGCGGCTTCACGATCAGCGAGATCGAACCGCGGCTGTTCAGCTTCAACGCCCCGCAGGGCGCTTGCCCCGCCTGCGACGGGCTCGGCGAGAAGCAATTGTTCGACGAGGATCTCGTCGTCCCCAACCACGCGCTCAGCATCAAGAAGGGCGCGGTCGTGCCCTGGGCGAAGTCCAACCCGCCATCGCCCTATTACATGCAGGTGCTGGGCAGCCTGGCGCGCGAGTTCGGCTTCGCGCTCGACACCCCGTGGGGCGAGCTGCCCGAGGAGGTGCGCCAGGTCATCCTGCATGGCAGCAAGGGCAAGCCCGTCACGCTGGCCTTCATCGACGGCAGGAAGAAATACGACGTCACCAAGCCGTTCGAGGGCGTGATCGGCAACCTCAACCGCCGCCTGCTCCAGACCGAGAGCGCGTGGATGCGCGAGGAGCTGTCCAAATACCAGTCCGCCGCCCCGTGCGAGACATGCCACGGCGCGCGCCTGAAGCCCGAGGCGCTCGCGGTCAAGATCGGCATGCAGGACATCAGCTACGCCACGCATCTGTCGGTGGTCGACGCGCTGCAGTTCTTCACCGACCTGCCGCAGCATCTGGGCGACCAGCAGAAGGCGATCGCCGAACGCATCCTGAAGGAGATCGTCGAACGGCTCGGCTTCCTCAACAATGTCGGGCTGGACTATCTCAACCTCGATCGCACCTCGGGTACGCTCAGCGGCGGCGAGAGCCAGCGCATCCGCCTCGCGAGCCAGATCGGCAGCGGCCTGTCCGGCGTGCTCTACGTCCTCGACGAACCCAGCATCGGGCTGCACCAGCGCGACAACGACATGCTGCTGAAGACGCTGCGGCGGCTCCGCGATCTCGGCAACACCGTGCTCGTCGTCGAACATGACGAGGACGCGATCCGCACCGCCGACTATATCATCGACATGGGGCCGGGCGCGGGCGTGCGCGGCGGCCAGGTGGTGGCGCAGGGGACGCTGAAGCAGATCCTCAAGGCGAAGGGCAGCATCACCGCCGATTACCTGAACGGCACGCGCGAAGTCGCCGTGCCCACCACGCGCCGCAAGGGCAACGGCAAGAAGCTGACCGTCCACAACGCCACCGCGAACAACCTGCGCGGCGTGACCGCGAGCATCCCGCTCGGCACCTTCACCTGCATCACCGGCGTCTCGGGCAGCGGCAAGTCGAGCTTCACGATCGACACGCTCTACGCCGCCGCCGCGCGCGAACTGAACGGCGCGCGCATCGTGCAGGGCAAGCACGACAGG
Source organism: uncultured Sphingomonas sp. (assembly GCF_964244235.1). Taxonomy (GTDB): domain Bacteria; phylum Pseudomonadota; class Alphaproteobacteria; order Sphingomonadales; family Sphingomonadaceae; genus Sphingomonas. Next base: position 1,858 of record NZ_CAXTII010000031.1, on the reverse strand, counting down.
ATCACCGGCCTGCAATATCTCGACAAGGTCATCGACATCGACCAGTCGCCGATCGGCCGCACCCCGCGCAGCAACCCCGCGACCTATACCGGCAGCTTCACGCAGATCCGCGACTGGTTCGCCGGCCTCCCCGAAAGCCAGGCGCGCGGCTACAAGCCCGGCCGCTTCAGCTTCAACGTCAAGGGCGGCCGGTGCGAGGCGTGCCAGGGCGACGGCGTGCTGAAGATCGAGATGCACTTCCTCCCCGACGTCTACGTCACCTGCGACGTCTGCCACGGCGCGCGCTACAACCGCGAGACGCTGGAGGTGAAGTTCAAGGGCCACTCGATCGCCGACGTGCTCGACATGACGGTCGAGGACGCCGCGGAATTCTTCAGGGCGGTCCCCCCGATCCGCGACAAGATGGCGATGCTGGTCGAGGTGGGCCTGGGCTACGTCAAGGTCGGCCAGCAGGCGACGACGCTGTCGGGCGGCGAGGCGCAGCGCGTGAAGCTCGCCAAGGAACTGTCCAGGCGGGCGACCGGCAACACGCTGTACATCCTCGACGAACCCACCACCGGCCTGCATTTCGAGGACGTCCGCAAATTGCTGGAGGTCCTCCACGCGCTGGTCGAGCAGGGGAACAGCGTGGTGGTGATCGAGCACAATCTCGACGTCATCAAGACCGCCGACTGGATCATCGATCTGGGGCCGGAAGGCGGCGTGAAGGGCGGGGCAATCGTCGCGGAGGGCGTGCCGGAGACGGTGGCGAAGGCGGCGGGGAGCTTTACGGGGCGGTATCTGGCACCGTTGCTGACCGCGCGGGGGAAGGTGGCACCCATCCCCGAAGACGCTACCGCGGGGTGAGCGCGTACCGGCCCGAATTCGAGGCGGCGCTGCGCCTGTTCGCGCGGGCCAGCGAGGCGATGAAGGCGCGCGGCTTTCCCGCCCCCATCTTGGTCGGCGGCGGCGCGGTCGAGCTATATTCGAACAGCGCGGTCACGACCGGCGACTTCGATATCGTCACGCCCCGGCAGGAGGAGTTCGAGGGCGAATTGAAACAATTGGGCTTCACGAAGCCCGTCGGCCTCGGTCACACGCCGCTCGGCTGGGTTCACCCCGAGTTACGCTTGGGGTTCGAGATCGTGTCGGCGACGGTGCTGAACGGCATGGCCGACCGCGACCGACTGGTCCTCATCGACCTGGGCGAGGACGGCGAGGTCGCGATCATTTCGGTGGAGGACATGATCGCCGACCGGATGGGCCAATATGCGTCCGGCACCGCCCCCGAAATGCTTGAACAGGCGCGCCAGCTCTTCATCCTTCATGGCGATGCCGATCTGGATTATATGGATCGGCGTATTCGGCATGAAAGCGGAGGCGATTATGGTGTCGCAGACCTCAAGGCCTGACAAGGCCACCCCGCTTGCGGCGTTCGTTGCCGACATCGAACGGCGGCGTGCGGAGACGGGAGTTACTAAGCTGCCGCGTAATGGCGGTAATCGCCGGAAGCCGAGCAAGCGGGCGTTGTTGAAGGCGATCGAGGATGCGGGTGGGGAGTGGTAAACGGGGTTGGGCAGTTATCTGAGTACCGGGGCACGATTGGGGTGATCCAGCACACCCTCTACGTTGCCGAACGTGAAGATTGCCTTCCTGACTTGGAGCCGAGATTTTGCGTAAACGAGCGACGTCGCAGAGGTTAATGGAGCGGCACTTAGCTTTTTCGTGAAAAATGTAGAAGGTGAGCAAAGGATTACATAGTAAAACTAGTGATCCTAATTTCCATCCAGATTTAAATTCGGCTGCGAGCCAGACATAACCTTTTTTAACAGGTTGCTGAAAAAGGCCACGGTTTGGCGATGAAGGAGGTGTCGTCGCC
>NZ_CAXTII010000030.1:0-28787 GCF_964244235.1 uncultured Sphingomonas sp. | reverse complement strand
CTTGAACAGGTGGCGCGGGATCAGGTCCTTCAGCCGCTCGCACATGCCGCGGCCGCGCACCTCCGCCGTGCCGCGGTGGACGATCATGCTGAGCGCGTCGACCGGCTCCTCGTTGACCAGGATGCCCATCTTGACCAGATCGCCCTCCCGGTAGCCGATCTGGCTGTAGTCGAAGCTTGCATAGCCCTTCGACAGCGATTTCAGCCGGTCGTAGAAATCGAACACCACCTCGTTCAGCGGCAACTCGTACGTCGCCTGCGCACGACCGCCGACATAGGTCAGGTTTTTCTGGATACCACGCCGATCCTGGCACAGCTTCAGGATGCTGCCGAGATATTCGTCGGGAACGTAGATCGTCGCCGCGATCCACGGCTCGCTGATCGACGCGATCGCGCTGGGGTCGGGCATGTCGGCGGGGTTGTGCAGTTCCAGATGACCCTCGCCGTGGCTCAGCTCGATCTCGTACACCACCGAGGGCGCGGTCGTGATGAGGTCCAGGTCGTATTCGCGCGTCAGCCGTTCCTGGATGATCTCAAGATGCAGCAGGCCGAGGAACCCGCAGCGGAACCCGAAGCCGAGCGCGGCGGAAGTCTCCATCTCGAAGCTGAACGACGCATCGTTGAGCCGCAGCTTCGAGATACTCTCGCGCAGTTTGTCGAAGTCGTTGGCATCGACCGGGAACAAGCCGCAGAACACGACCGGCTGGACTTCCTTGAACCCCTCCAGCGCCTGCGTCGCAGGCCGCTTCGCATCGGTCAGCGTATCGCCCACGCGCGCCTGCGCCACGTCCTTGATCTGCGCGGTGATGAAGCCGATCTCGCCCGGGCCGAGGTCCGACAGTTGCTCGATCTTCGGACGGAAACACCCGACGCGGTCGACCAGATGCACCGTCCCGGCGTTCATGAACTTGATCTGCTGGCCGCGCTTCAGGACGCCGTCGATCACGCGGATCAGGATGACGACGCCCAGATAGGGGTCGTACCAGCTGTCGACCAGCATCGCCTTCAGCGGCGCATCGATATCGCCCTTCGGTGGCGGGATCCTGGTGACGATCGCTTCCAGTATCTCGGCGACGCCGATCCCGGATTTGGCCGAGGCCAGCACCGCCTCCGACGCGTCGAGGCCGATGACGTCCTCGATTTCCTTGCGCACCTTTTCGGGTTCGGCGGCGGGCAGGTCGATCTTGTTGATGACCGGGACGATCTCATGGTCGTGCTCGATCGACTGATACACATTGGCGAGAGTTTGCGCCTCGACCCCCTGCGCGGCGTCCACCACCAGCAACGCGCCCTCGCACGCGGCGAGGCTGCGCGAGACCTCATAGGCGAAGTCGACATGGCCCGGCGTGTCCATCAGGTTCAGGACGTAATCGATGCCGTCCTTCGCCTTGTAGGCCAGGCGCACCGTCTGCGCCTTGATCGTGATCCCCCGTTCCTTCTCGATATCCATATTGTCGAGCACCTGCTCGGACATCTCGCGGTCCGTCAGCCCGCCCGTCGCCTGGATCAGCCGATCGGCCAGCGTCGACTTGCCGTGGTCGATATGCGCGATGATCGAGAAATTGCGGATCGTGGAAAGCGGGGTCATGCCGCGCCCGTAGCAGGCGTTCGTCGCGATGCCAAAGGGTTGGCTCCGATGGCTTTCGGCCCCGCAACGTTTAAAACGGCCTGGGCCGCGAGCACCTGTCCTTTCCGTTCCCTGGCGAAGGCCGGTGCCCAGCCCATTCACAAGGACTCGCGCGCAGGCGCGATCGGTGCTGCACGCCGGGCCCGGGGCCCCGCCCTTCGCCGGGGAACAGCTGTATACCTCGCACTCCCCCTGTCCTACTTCGTGCGACTGTGGCAGCTTCGCTCGATGCACTGCTCGATCCATCCCGCCGCGGTCGCCGCTTTCGGCAAGATCGGCAGTGCGGGGGGCGATTTCGACGCTGACGTAGCGTGTGGTTCGTCCACTTCCAGCGCCCAGACCCGAGCGGATCGGAACGCCCAATGCGCCATATCGCGGTGATCGGCTCGGGCCCGGCGGGCTATTATACCGCCGAAGGATGCCTCAGGCAGTTCGGCGATGGGGTCCGGGTCGATATCCTCGATCGGCTGCCCGTGCCTTACGGCTTGATCCGTACCGGCGTCGCGCCCGATCACCAGTCGATCAAGGGTGTCAGCCGCCGGTACGAAGCGACCGCGCTTTCCGACAATATCCGCTTCGTCGGCAACGTGACGGTCGGGCGCGATGTGACGATCGCCGAATTGACCGACCTTTACGATGCGGTCGTGTTGGCGACGGGTGCGCCGTCGGACCGGACGCTCGATATTCCCGGCGACGATTTGCCCGGCGTCATCGGCTCCGCGGCGTTCGTCGGCTGGTATAACGGCCACCCCGATTTCGCCGGTCTCGCGCCACCGCTTCATGGTCCCGGTGCGGTCGTCGTCGGTGCCGGTAACGTCGCGCTGGACGTCGCGCGTATCCTCGCCAAGACCGGCGACGAGTTCGCCGGTTCGGACATCGTCGCGCATGCGCTCGGGCAGCTTGGCGAGCATGAGATCGAGACCGTCACGATCCTCGCGCGGCGCGGCCCGCACCAGATCGCGATGACGCCAAAGGAACTGGGCGAACTCGGCGGTTTGTCGCGCGCCGTACCCGTCGTCGATCCTGCCGACCTGCCGCCCGAACATCTCGACGCCGCGCTCGACCCCGGCGTGCGCAAATCGGTCGCGCACCTGCGCGCCTTCGCCGATCGCGGCGACGACAAGCCGATCACGGTGGCGTTCGATTTCTACGCGATGCCGATACGGATCGAGGGCGGGGCGCATGTCGAACGCGTGATCGTCGAGCGCACCCGCATCGAACCCGACGGGCGTACGGTCGGCACGGGGGAGACCTACGCGATCCCGGCGGCGATGGTCGTCGCCTGCATCGGCTATCGCACCCCGCCAATCGAGGGCGTGCCCTATGATACGAAGCTCGGCCGGTTCGCGAATGTCGAGGGGCGGATCGCGCCCGGTCTCTACGCGGTCGGCTGGGCGCGGCGCGGGCCGACCGGGACGATCGGCACCAATCGCCCCGACGGCTTCCTGACAGCGGAGCATATCGCGGCCGATACGGTGGCGGACAGCGACAAGGCGGGGCGCGCCGGGCTCGACATGCTCCTGGCGGATCGCGGGGTCGATATCGTCACGTTCCGCGACTGGCAGGCGATCGAGCGCGCGGAGATCGCCAATGCGCGCGCCGGCGCACCGCGCGAAAAATTCGTCGCGGTGAAGGCGATGCTTGCGGCGCGGGATCGATAGCCCTGCAATGGTTGGGCCCTGCAATGGTCGGGGCGATAGGATTCGAACCTACGACCCCTGGACCCCGAGACCAGTGCGCTACCGGACTGCGCCACGCCCCGACACATTGCAGGCGCTGCGCGTAGCGGGGCGGCAAATGGCTATCAAGCGAAAAGAGGTGGGATGGAACCGCGCGCCCTTCATTCATGCGCCCGCCACCCCGGGGCTAGGCCCGGCATCCCGCTTCTTCGGGCCTGGGAAGAAGCGGGACCCCGGCTCGAGGCCGGGGCGACGCTATCGTCGCCGGTCAGGCCACTTCCATCATCTTTGGTGCCGCCTGTCGAACACCCTCGTCGACATGATCTTCGAACTGCGCGAAGTTCTCGACGAACTGGCCCACCAGCTTCGCTGCCGCAGCGTCGTACGCTCCCTTGTCGGACCAGGTACCGCGCGGATCGAGGATCGCGGTATCCACGCCCGGCACCGATACCGGCACTTGGAACCCAAAATACGGATCGGTGCGGAATTCGGCGCCATTCAGGCTGCCGTCGAGTGCGGCGTTCAGCAGCGCCCGCGTCGCCTTGATCGGCATCCGGCTGCCGACGCCGTATTTGCCGCCGGTCCAGCCGGTGTTGACCAGCCAGCAATCGACGCCGCCCTTTGCGATGCGTGCCTTCAGCAGATTGCCGTAGACGGACGGATGCCGCGGCATGAACGGCGCGCCGAAACAGGTCGAGAAGGTCGCATCCGGCTCGGTCACCCCGATCTCCGTCCCGGCGACCCGCGCGGTATAGCCCGACAGGAAATGGTACATCGCCTGATCGGGCGTCAGCTTCGCGATCGGCGGCAGGATGCCGTAAGCATCCGCTGTAAGCATCACGATGTTGCGCGGCACCGGCCCCATATTCTCGGTCGAGGTATTGGGGATGAAGTCGAGCGGATATGCGCCGCGGCTGTTCTCGGCCAGACGGGCATCGTCGAGATCGAGCTGGCGCGTGACGGGGTCCATCACGACATTCTCCAGCACGGTGCCGAACCGCTTGGTGGTCGCGAAGATCTCGGGCTCGGCGTCGGCCGAAAGCCGGATCATCTTGGCATAGCAGCCGCCCTCGAGATTGAAGATCGCGGTGTCGGACCAGCCATGCTCGTCGTCCCCGATCAGCGTGCGTGCCGGATCGGCGGACAGCGTCGTCTTGCCGGTGCCCGAAAGACCGAAGAATACCGCCGTGTCGCCGTCCGGTCCCATGTTGGCCGAACAATGCATCGGCATGACGCCCGTCGGCGGCAACAGGTAATTGAGAATACCGAATACCGATTTCTTCATCTCGCCGGCATAGCGCGTGCCGCCGATCAGGATCAGCTTCTCGGTGAAATTGACCGCGATCACCGTCTCGGTCCGGCTGCCGTGGCGCGCCGGATCGGCGCGGAAGCTGGGCAGGTCGATGATCGTGTAATCGGCCGCGAAATCCCGCAGATCGGGTTCTTCGGGGCGAACGAGCATCGTGCGGATGAACAGGTTATGCCAGGCGAATTCGGTCACGACACGGACGCGGACGCGGTTTTCCGGCTGCGACCCGCCGTACAGATCCTGGACGTAGAGGTCCTCCTTGTCGACGAGCGCGGCGAAGAAGTCGGCCTTCAGCGCCGCGAAATCGTCCGGGCTCATCGCCTTGTTCGACTTGCCCCACCACACGCTGCCTTCCGTCTCCGCATTCCTGACGATGAACTTGTCCTGCGCCGACCGTCCGGTATGCGGGCCGGTCTCGACGACCAGCGGCCCGTCCGCGGACAGCTTGCCCTCGCCGCGGGCGACGGCGATCTCGACCAGCCGCGCGGTCGTCAGGTTCCAGTGCAGGTCGGCGCGGGTCTCGATCCCCTGCGCTTCCAGTCCTTGGGTAGGTATCCGCTCGTTCATCGACATCCTCTCAAACCTGGCATCGGACACGATCGACGCCGTGCACATATGCATTCCTGGGAAAAGCGCATAATCGCAGGGCAACGGTCGGTCAAATGACGGAAATATAGCCGGTTGAGCATTCTGCATTCCTGGTATAGCCCGCAAAGGCAACGAGACAAGGTCGCCCCACCGCGATGACGGCTTCGATCGCGCTCGTCGATGACGATCGCAACATCCTGACCTCGGTGTCGATCGCGTTGCAGACCGAGGGATTTCTGACCCGCGTCTATTCGGACGGCGAGACGGCGTTGAAGGCGCTGATCGACAACCCGCCCGATCTCGCGATCTTCGACATCAAGATGCCGCGGATGGACGGGCTGGAACTTCTCCGCCGGTTTCGCGAGAAAAGCCAGATCCCGGTCATCTTCCTGACCAGCAAGGACGATGAACTGGACGAGGCGCTTGGTCTTGCGATGGGTGCGGACGATTACATCGCCAAGCCGTTCTCGCAGCGCCTGCTGATCGCCCGCATCAGGGCCATCCTGCGCCGTTCCGAAAGCGCGCAGCCGAGCAGCGGCGAGGCCGAAAGCGAGGGGGCGACCGGCCCGATCGTCCGCGGCCGGCTGACGATGGACCCGGCCCGCCACCGCACCTCCTGGAACGATCTGCCCGTCACGCTGACCGTCACCGAATTCATGATCCTGGAAACGCTGGCGCAGCGGCCGGGCATCGTGAAGACGCGCAACCAGTTGATGGATGCCGCCTATCAGGACGACATCTATGTCGACGATCGCACGATCGACAGCCATATCAAGCGGCTGCGGCGCAAGTTCCGGGAGATCGACGACTCGTTCGACGCCATCGAAACGCTTTATGGGGCCGGGTACCGTTTTTCGGACGAATGAAGACCGCGATCTGACGCTTCGCTGGTCGGGTCAGATCTCGCTGACCCGGCGCATCCTGGCGGTCAACATCTTCGCACTGGCGTTGCTGGCGGGCGGGTTCTTCTATCTCGATTCATACCGTAGCCGGATCGTCGACAGCCGGGTCGCGCAGGCCGGGCGCGAAGTGCGGCTGGTCGGGGAGGCGATCGCGTCGGTCGATCCGGACGAACGTAGCGCGCTGATCGTCCGGCTGGCGGAGGATACCGGATCGCGCATCCGCCTGATCGATGCCGGCGGCGGCGTCGCGGCGGACAGCCGGTCGCTCGGCACGCACAATTTCGTGCTGCTCGATCCCGATCGGCAAGGCCGCGGCCAGGTCGCGGCGCGACTGCTCGATGCGATGATCGATACGGTCGTCATGGCACCGCGACCGCCCCTGTACCGCGAACGTGCGGCAGGCGATCCGTGGCCCGACGTCATGGCGGCGCGTGCAACCGATGCGGTATCGACGACGGTCTGGCGCGCGCCTGACCGCACCCCCGTCATCACCGCCGCCGCGCCGCTGCCCGGGGGCGGCGTCGTGATGTCCACGGTCAACGCCCGCGACATCACGGAAACGGTGCGGATCGAACGGTTTCGTCTCGGCGTCGTGCTGGCGGCGGTGTCGGTCGTGTCGATCCTGTTGTCGCTGTTCCTCGCCCGCACCATCGTCCGCCCGCTGCGACGCCTCGCCCGGGCCGCGGTCCGCGTCCGGCTAGGGCGGGCACGCGAAGTGGTGGTGCCCCGCCTGCCCTCGCGCCGCGATGAACTCGGCATGCTGGCCCGTGCGCTGTCGGACATGAGCCTTGCGCTGCGGGCCCGGATCGATGCCACCGAGGCGTTCGCGGCGGATGTGACGCACGAACTGAAGAACCCGCTCGCGTCGCTTCGGTCGGCGGTCGAGGGGCTGACGACGGTGCGCGACTCGGCGCTTCGTGACCAGCTGTTGGCGATCGTCCGGGACGACGTCCACCGGCTGGACCGGCTGATCACCGATATTTCCGAAGCGTCGCGGCTCGATGCGCAGCTCAGCCGCGCCAAATTCGAGCCGGTGGACATCGGTATCATGATCGACGGATTGGTGGCGCAGCGCGTAACCCGGGGGATCGAACGCGGCATCCGGATCGTGTTCGATCACGATCCGGATGTGCCGCTCGTGGCGCTCGGCGAAGGCGCGCGACTGGAACGCGTGTTCGAAAACCTGATCGACAACGCGCTGTCCTTTTCGCCGCAGGACAGCATTGTGGCGATCGCCGCGCTGCGGGAACGACGCGACATGGTCGTTCGGGTCGAGGACGACGGCCCGGGCGTGCCGGAGGAGGCGCGCGATGCGATCTTCCGCCGCTTCCAGTCGATCCGTCCGCAAAGCGAGGCCTTTGGTCGCCATTCCGGGCTGGGCCTCGCCATTGCGCGCACCATCATCGACGGGCATCAAGGCGCGATCATGGTCGAATCGCGCGAGGACAGGCTGAGCGGCGCGCGCTTCGTCGTCCGATTGCCGCTCGCCGATCCCGATTGAACGGAAACCTCATGGCCGCGATCTCCTCCGAAACGATTCACGCCACCACCGTCGCGATCGGCGGGCGCGCGGTGATGATCGAGGGGCCGTCCGGGGCCGGCAAGTCCGATCTGGCACTTCGGCTGATCGATCGCGGTGCGGTGCTTGTCAGCGATGACTACACGCTGTGCGTTCGCGTCGGCACGAACCTGCACGCCCGCGTACCGGCGATGACGATCGCCGGCCGGATCGAAGTCCGCGGGCTTGGCATCGTCGCGATGCCGCATGCCGACGACATCCCCGTCGCGCTTCTCGTACGGCTCGATCCGACGCCCGAGCGGATGCCCGAACGTCGGCTGCGCAAGATCGCGGGAATCGATATCCGCCAGTTCGTGCTCGATCCCCACCCCGCGTCAGCTACGATCAAGCTCGAACTCGCGCTCCGGGGCGAGACGATCGAATGAGCGACGGCACGCCGATTCTCCTCGTCACCGGGCTGTCGGGGGCGGGGAAGTCCACGGTGCTGAAGACACTGGAGGATCTCGGCTGGGAAGTCGTCGACAACCTGCCGCTGGCGTTGCTCGACCGGTTGCTCGACGCGCCGCTTCCCGCCGCGGCGGCCGGACGCTCGCAGCCGCTGGCGATCGGTATTGGTGCCAGAACGCGCGATTTCGATCCGGCACGGATCATCGGCCGTATCCGCACGCTGCAGACGTCCGGCGCGGTCGAGATCGGGACGCTGTTCCTCGACTGTGCGGACGGCGAACTCGAACGGCGTTATTCCGAAACGCGTCGCCGCCATCCGCTTGCCCCCGATCATCCGGCGGCCGACGGCATCGCCCGCGAACGCGAATTGCTGGCACCGCTCCGCGATTTCGCCAATCGACTGATCGACACCACCATGCTGACCGCGAACGAACTGGCGCAACAGGTCCGTGCGACCTTCGGCGACGAGGCGCATGGCCAGCCGACATTGTCGGTCATGTCGTTCGGCTTTTCGCGCGGCATTCCCCGCGGTGCCGATCTGGTCTTCGACATGCGCTTCCTGCGCAACCCGCATTGGGATCCCCTTCTCCGCCCCGGTACCGGGCTGGACGCCGACGTCGCCGCCTATGTCGCGGCCGACCCGGCGTATGAAGCCGCGGTGTCGCGGATCGAGGATCTGCTGCTGTTGCTGATCCCGCGCTATGCGGCGGAGGGGAAATCGTACGTTACCGTCGCGATCGGCTGTACCGGGGGGAGACACCGGTCGGTCCACGTCGCGGACCGCATCGCTCGCAGGTTGCACGAAGAGGGTTTTTCGCTCACCATCGCACACCGTGATCTGGCGGCGGCACCGCAGGACGCGCTGGAAGGATCATCGGTCGGCGACATGACGTCTGAACAGCAAATGCGGGACAAGCAAGCGCGATGATCGGCCTCGTACTGGTGACGCACGGCCGGCTCGCGGAAGAATTCCTCACCGCGATGATCCATGTCGTCGGCCCGCAGGAGCGCGTCGCGACGATCGCGATCGGTGCGGACGACGATATGGAGGAACGTCGTGCGGACATTGCAGCCGCGATTTCCGCGACGGACGCCGGCCGCGGCGTCATCCTGCTGACCGACCTGTTCGGCGGCACGCCGTCGAACCTCTCGATATCCCTGATGGAGCGCGGCCGGGTCGAGGTGATCGCCGGGATGAACTTGCCGATGCTGATCCGGCTCGGGTCCGCGCGTAAATCGATGAAGGTCGTCGACGCGGTCGCCGCGGCGCGCGAGGCGGGGCGCAAATACATCTCGGTCGCGTCCGAGGTGCTTGGGTCGGCGGCGGCGTGAGCGTGTCGCGGACCGTCCTCATCACCAACCGTCGCGGCCTCCACGCACGGGCCAGTGCCAAATTCGTGACACTGGCATCGACGCTGCCGTGCGAATTGCACGTCGCGAAGGATGGATCGGGCAGCGTCACCGGCACGTCGATCATGGGATTGATGATGCTCGGCGCGGCGATGGGTGACGCGATCACGATCAGTGCCAGCGGCGATGGTGCGGACGCGGCGGTTGGGGCCGTTTGCGCACTGGTCGAGGGGAAGTTCGGGGAAGACTAGCGGCACCGACGGCGTCGCCTGGCGACGACCGGCGACGTGGTCTTGCCACGCCGCTCTCACGCAGGCGCGCCCCGGCGAAGCCGCATCGTCGGTGGGCGCTTTAGCACCGCCGGCCGGCACAGCTAATCCGCCTTGCCCTAGCCCATGGCTAGAGCTTAGGCCGCTGCGCCATGCCCCGCGAAATCACCGCCTTTTCGAACCCGCTCGTCAAATACGCCCGCGATTTGCGCGACAGGCGGCATCGCCGGGCGGCGCGGCAGTTCCTGGCGGAGGGATTGCGCATCCTGACCGAGGCGCGCGACACCGGACGCCTGCCCGCTACCCTGTTCTACGCCGCGGCCAGCGCGGACCATCCGCTCGTCCATGCGTTGTCGATGGATGTCGAGGCGGCGGGCGGCGAGTCGATCCAGACGACGCCCGACATTCTGTCCAAGCTGTCGGGCAAGGATAATCCGCAAGCGGTTGTGGGTATCTTCGACGAATTCGAACGGACGCTCACCGATCTTGATCGAACGAGCGCAGCGATCTGGCTGGTGGCGGAGCGGCTGCGCGATCCCGGCAACCTCGGGACCATCCTGCGTACCGCGGACGCGGTCGGTTCGGGTGGGCTGATCCTGATCGGCGAATGCGTCGATGCGTTTTCGGTGGAGGCCGTCCGCGCCAGCATGGGGGCGTTGTTCACCATCCCCGTCGTCCGCAGCGTATGGCCGGATTTTATCGAATGGCTTCGCGCCGGGCCGGGGCAACTGGTAGGGCTAAGCCTCGACACCGATACCGACTATCGCGCCGCGACTTATGCCGCGCCGACATTCCTGCTCACGGGTAACGAGGCGCATGGCATACCCGCCGGTTATGCCGCCGCGTGCGACCTGCTGGTCAGGATCCCGATGCTGGGCAAGGCGGACAGCCTGAACGCGGCGGTGGCAACGGCGGTGATGGCGTACGAAGTGCTGTCTCGGACGCCGCGAGCTTGATCAGAATTTGACGCCGAACACCAGGTTCGCGACGGGGTTCATCCGGTTGTCGTCGCGGCCGCCGCCCAGGCGGCGTTCGAACGAACGCGGCATGCTGGCATTGACCCGGCCGAGCAGCGTTCCGCCCTCCACACCGAACGCCACCTTGTTCGCGACCGTCTTGGTATAGCCGAACGTCATCGCCGGCGTCTGCCGCTTGAAGCCGTAGCGGACCCCGCCGGAACTACGGTTGCCCGGCGACCAGAGCAGGTTGTTCGTCAGCTTGTCAGCTTCGCGTGCGAAGTTGGTCACCCCGAAGAAGCGCAGCCCGCCCGAAAAGTGGAACCCGCTATTCGCCAACGGGTAGAATTCCATCATCGAACTGGCGAAACGGTGGCGAAGCGCGATGCCCTCGCTGGTGAACTGATCGGCGACAAGGGTCATCGGCTTTTCGAACCGGCCGCCGATGGCAGGACCGAACCGCGCCTCGACCACGGGAACGACGCTGACCGCGCCCTGCGCCACCGCCGAAGCGACCGTATCGGCGAACGGGACCGATGGCTCGGCCGCCATCGCCGACGCTGCCATATTCAGCATCGTCACTGCCAGTGCAACTGCGATCCGCATCCTGCTTCCCCTGAAGCCGACCGGCCGGCGCGTTGCCGTCCCCCAGTCGTAGGGAAGGACGGCGCGACGAGCGTTAACCCACACGAAATCATGATAGGATATCGATGGAACGTGCTTTTTCATTGATGAACCGAAGCGGGGGTATCAATCTGTTGCGGAACCAACTGTCGTGTCGATCAATGTCGGCTCCACGCCATAGCGCGCGAGCGCTTCGACAGGCGCGACATCCTCGATCTCCCGCGCACCGGTTTCAATGTTAAGATCGCGGAACTTGCGCGCCGTTACCAGTGTGCGCGTTTCGAAACTGGTCACGAATGCGTTGTAGTTGTTGACTGCGGTAGTCAGGCCACCACCGACCTTGCGCAGATCCCCTGCCGCCTTGGCCAGCCGGTCGTACAATTCCTTGCCGAGCGCGCCGATATCCTGCGCCTGCTTGGCCATCTTCTCCTGCCGCCAAACCGCATCGACGGTCCGCGCGATCGCGATGAGGTTGGTCGGCGTTGCAAGCAGGACCCGCTTCTCGAACGCGAAGTCCCACAAGGTCGGATCATGTTCCAGCGCGGCGGACAGGAAATGCTCGCCCGGCACGAACATGATGACGTAGTCGGGCGCATCGGCGAACTGGCTCCAGTACGCCTTGTTGCCCAGCCCGTTGACATGCGCGCGCATCGACGCGGCATGCGCGGCGAGCCCCCGGTCGCGCTCCCCCTCCTCGACCGCGCCGAACGCGTCCTGATAGGCGTTGAGCGAGACCTTCGCGTCGATCACCAGGCTCCGCCCGCCGGGCACGCGCACGATCGCGTCGGGCCGCAGGCGCCCGCCATCCTCGTGCGCGACGCTGACCTCGGTCTGGAAATCGGTATGCTCGCTCAGTCCACATGTCTCCAGCACGTTCTTTAGTTGTTGCTCGCCCCATCGCCCGCGCGACTTGGGTGCATTGCGAAGCGAATTGACCAATTTCGCCGCCTCGCTCGACACCTTGTCCTGGCCGATCCGCAAGTCCTTCAGCTGTCCCTCGAGCTGATCGAACGCGCTTCGGCGTTCGGTCTCCACCTTGGCGACGGTCTCCTCGTATTTCAGCAACCGGTCGCTCACCGGTTGCAACATCGATTTCAGATTCTGCCCCGCCGCCTCTTCGGACTGGCGGAAGCGCGCATCGGCGCGTTCCAAGAACTGCGCTTGCGCGGTCTCCAGCGCCCTGGCGGCGGCGGCCCCAAATTGCGCGGTCATCGCAACTTCGGCTTCTTTCAGCTGCTGCAACGTTGCGAGGTGCGCGGCCTGCCGCTCGTCCACCTGCGCGCGCAACCGGGCGACCTCCTGCATCGCCGCGTTGCGCTCACGCTCAACCGCGTCCCGTGCCTGGCGAACGAGGTCGACATCCGCCGCCCGGCTCCGCGCGACGGCCAGGTCGCTGGCCAGCCCACCGGAGCGCCAGCTCGCGATCAGCCAACCAAGTGCCAGGCCAGCAGCGGCTCCCGATATGGCGACGATAACCAGTTCGACCATGTAAGCTCCCTCTGACGGGAACATAGATCGAACGAAGCCGAGCGGCCAGTGCTTTCCTCAGGCGGCCTTGCGCGCCTTGGCCAGTTTCTTGAGCAACATGTCGCGTTTCAGTCGCGAGACATGGTCGATGAACAATATGCCGTCGCAGTGATCGATCTCATGCTGCATGCAGGTCGAAAGAAGCCCGTCCAGATCCTCCTCGTGCACGCCGCCTTCTTCGCCCAGCCAGCGCACCCGGCAGCGCGAGGGACGCGTGACCTCGGCATATTGCTCCGGGATCGACAGGCAACCCTCATTATAGGCCGATACCTCGTCGCTCGCCTCGATCACCTCGGGGTTCACATAGGCATGCGGGTCGCGGATCGGCTTGCCGTCCTCGTCCTCCTCCTCCTGAAGGTCGATGACGACGACCCGCTTCGCCACCCCGACCTGGATCGCGGCGAGACCGATCCCCTTCGCGGCATACATCGTGTCGGTCATGTCCGCGATCAGCCGGCGGATATCGTCGTCGACCGTCTCGACGGGCGCGGAAAGCACGCGCAGGCGGGCATCGGGAACTTCGACGATAGGGAGGACGGACATGGCGCGTCAGCTAGGAAAGCGGCGCGCGTGCGTCAAGCGACCGGCGGTTCCCATAATTCGATGGGGTTGCCCTCCGGATCGTGGATGCGGGCGAACCTCCCGACGCCGGGTGAGTTCCATTCGGGCTTCGTAACGACCGCGATGCCCCCGCTGGAAAGGGTAGCCAGCATCGCGTCGAGATCGGTGACGCGGAAGTTGAGCATGAACTGCCGATCGACCGGAAAATAATCGCTGTCGTGCGCGAAGGTGGTAAAAACGCTGGGGCCGGTCTCCGGCGTCCACTTGCCATATTTGCCGGCACCCACGCCCAGATGCTCGCGATACCAGGTCGCGAGCGCCTTCGGGTCTTTCGCCCGGACGAAGATGCCGCCAATTCCCGTCACCGCCATCGCAATTCCCCCTCAAGCCACCGGC
The DNA here is from genome assembly GCF_964244235.1 of uncultured Sphingomonas sp. Lineage (GTDB taxonomy): Bacteria > Pseudomonadota > Alphaproteobacteria > Sphingomonadales > Sphingomonadaceae > Sphingomonas. The sequence continues at coordinate 15,034 of NZ_CAXTII010000030.1, read as the reverse complement.
CGCCGCGCACGCAGCGCCTGCGCCAGCGTCCCCTCGTCGAGATAGTCCAGTTCGCCGCCAACCGGCAATCCATGCGCGAGTTCGGTCACTCGTACCGGAAACCGTTCGATCCGGTCGGCGATGTAATGCGCGGTCGTCTGCCCCTCGAGCGTCGCATTCATCGCCAGCACCACTTCGTCGATCCCCCCCGCCTCGATCCGGCGGACGAGCAGGTCGATCGACAGATCCTCCGGCCGCACGCCCTCCAGCGCGGACAGCCGACCGCCCAGCACATGGAACCGCCCCGCGAACAGCCGCGACCGATCGAGCGCCCACAGATCGGCCACCTCCTCGACCACGCACAACGATCGCCGGTCGCGGCGCGGATCGGCGCAGACGCTGCACGGGTCGTGCGTATCGACATTGCCGCAGGTCGCGCACGTCACCAGCCGCTCCTCCACCGCGACAAGCGCCGACAGCAGAGGCGCGAGCGCGCCTTCGCGTTTCTTGAGGAGATGCAGCACAGCACGCCGCGCGGACCGTGGCCCCAGTCCGGGCAACCTTGCCAACGCCTGAGTCAGCGCCTCGATCTCGGGGGATGCCATGACGCGGCGATAGGGGGTTGCGCCGCGCATCGCCAGCGCGTTGAAGCGGCGGCGATGCGGCCACGGCGAAGCGAACAATGAAGATCGTCTTCATGGGAACCCCCGACTTCTCGGTGCCCGTGCTGGATGCGCTCGCCGCCGCGGGACACGACGTGATCGCTGCCTATACCCAGCCGCCGCGGCCGGGCGGGCGGCGCGGGCGCGAACTGGTGCCCTCGCCGGTGCAGCGCCGCGCGGAGGCGGTAGGCATTCCCGTGCGGTCGCCGGTATCGCTGCGGGGTCCGGACGCGCAGGCGGACCTCGCCGCGCTCGACGCCGATGTCGGCGTGGTCGCGGCCTATGGCCTGATCCTCCCGCAGGCGATCCTCGACATGCCGCGGCTCGGGTGCCTCAACGTCCACGCCTCGTTGCTGCCGCGCTGGCGGGGGGCTGCACCGATCCAGCGCGCGATCCTGGCCGGCGATGCGGAGACCGGCGTCGCGATCATGCAGATGGCGGCCGGGCTGGATACCGGACCGGTGCGGCTTGAAGCCCGAACGTTCGTCGGTGGCAAGACCGCGGGCGATCTGACTCACGAACTGGCGTCGCTGGGCGCGGCGGCGATGGTGGAGGTGCTGAGGAACCCAGACGCCCATCCCCCGGTGCCGCAATCGGACGATGGCGTTACCTATGCCGCCAAGATCGACAAGGCAGAGTTGCGAATCGATTTTACCCATACAGGTGAGCAAATAGATCGACAAATCTACGCGATGAATCCTCCAGGCGCGTTTTTCGAATATAAGGGCGAACGAGTGCGGGTGTTGGTTGCCGATTGGGACAAAGGCGACGGACAGCCTGGGCTTGTGTTGAACGACCACCTGACAATCGCTTGCCGCAAGGATGTGGTTACGCCCGTCCGCGTTCAACGTGCCGGCCGTGGCGAGATGTCGGTGCCGGAGCTACTTCGCGGCTTTCCCATTCCCGCGGGCACCAGGCTTTGACGCGCTACGCGCTGACGATCGAATATGACGGTCGGCCCTTCATGGGCTGGCAGCGCCAGGCGCACGGTGCGACCGTGCAGCAGACGCTCGAGGACGCCGCGTTCGCGATGACCGGTGAGCGCGTTGCAGTCCATGCCGCGGGGCGTACCGATGCCGGCGTTCACGCGCTGGCGATGCGCGCGCAGGTCGATCTGACCGCCGACGTCGCTCCGTTCCGGCTGATGGAGGCGCTCAACGCGCTCGCCCGCCCGGCACCCGTCGCGATATTGGCCTGCGAAGCGGTCGCGGACGACTGGCATGCGCGCTTTTCCTGCCTTGGCCGCGCCTACGAATACCGCATCGTCAACCGCCGCGCACCGCTGACGGTTGGCAACGGGCTGGCGTGGCAAGTGCCGCAGCCGCTCGACGCGACGGCCATGGCGGAGGGTGCGGCGATGCTCGTCGGGCGGCATGACTTCACCACCTTCCGCTCCGCGCATTGCCAGGCGGACAGCCCGCTCCGCACGCTCGACCGGCTGGATGTCGCGCGCGACGGTGACGCGGTCGTCGTCCAGGCGGCGGCACGGTCGTTCCTCCATCATCAGGTGCGATCGATGGTCGGCTGCCTCGCGCTCGTCGGGATGGGGCGCTGGACCCCGGGCGACCTTCGCCGGGCGCTGGAGGCCCGGGACCGGGCGCGGCTCGGTCTGAACGCGCCGCCCGACGGGCTGTATTTCGTGTCGGCTACCTACTGAAGCTTGCCGCCAGCTCGACATGCGTCGACCAGCGGAACTGGCCGACCGGGCGCACCCAGTCGATCCGCCAGCCGGCTTCGCACAAGATCTTCGCATCCCGCGCAAAGCTGCTGGGATCGCAGGAAACATAGGCGATCGATCCGACCCGGCATGCCGCCAGCGCCGCGATCTGCTCGCGCGCGCCGGCCCGCGGTGGATCGAGCACGACCGCGCCGAACCGGTCGAGTTCCGCCACTGTGAGCGGCCGTCGATACAGGTCGCGATATTCCGCGAACACCGGGCGACGCGCCAGATGCGCCGCGCCTTTCAACGCCATCACCGCCTCGCGCGATCCTTCCGCGGCATAGACCTTCGCCGATAACGATAGCGCGAAGGTGCCGAGCCCGGCGAACAGGTCGGCAACCGCCGCCGCACCCGTCACCGCTTCACGTACCGCGGCAACCAGCGCGGCCTCGCCCTCCAAGGTCGCCTGCAGGAACGCGGCATGCGGCAACGGGACCGCGACGCCGCCGAGCGTGATCGTCGCCGCATCGGGTTCCCAGCGCGTCTCCGGGCCCGATCCGTCGTCGATCGCAAACCGGGCGACGCCGTGACGCTCGCAAAAGGCGGTGATCGCCTCCGCCGCTGGCAACCAGTCCGCGGTCACATTGGTAACGAGAATATCCGGGCCTTGATCCGCCAACGTCAGATGGACATCGCTCCGCCGTTTCAGCTGCAATCGCTGAAGCAGCCCGCGCAGCGGCGCGACGAGCGCGAACAGTTGCGGCGACAGGATGTGGCATTCCTGGATATCGACGATCGCATGGCTCGCCGCCGCCGCGAAGCCGAGCGTGACCCGCCCGCCCCTCGCCTCGGCATGCAAGGTCGCGCGGCGGCGGCTGTCGGGGGGCGACACCGAGGCGAGCGCGATCGGCGCGGTCAGCCCCTGCCCGTCCAGCGCGCTGGCGATCCGGTCCGCGACGAACGCGGCATAGCTCTCATCGTCGAGCTGTTGGAGCTGGCACCCCCCGCAGGTCGGGAAATGGCGGCATGGCGGCACCTGGTGATGCGGCCCCCAGCCCAGCGCGCCAGTTGGGGTCAGCATGTCGCCCGGCGCGGCAAAAGGGGCGTGCCGGCCATCTTCCGCCACACCCTCACCGCGCGCCGATACGCGGGTAATAAGGCTCACAGCGACGCTCGCGCTGCGGTCAGCGCGTCGGCCAGATCGTCCGCGATGAACGCCGGCCCCGCGCGCCGCGCCGCTTCGCCGTGGAGCCAGACGCCGGCGCAGGCGGCCCCGAATGGCGTCATCCCCGACGCCCGGGTAGCCGCGATCGTTCCCGCCAGCACGTCGCCGGTGCCGGCAGTCGAGAGCCAGTCGCTCGCACATTCGGCTACGCAGACGCGACCGGTTGGCGACGCGATCACCGTATCCGCACCCTTGAAGACGACCACCGCGCCCGACCGTCGCGCGGCATCGCGCGTGCGGGCGATCTTGTCCGCATCCGATTTGCCGAAAAGCGCGTCGAACTCGCCGCCGTGGGGGGTCAGGATCGCGTTCGGCGCGCAGGAAGCGATCGTCGCAGGATCGACCAAATGCAGCGCATCGCCGTCGATCACCATCGGCCTGCCGCCATCGAAGGCGAGGTCGAGCTTGCGCCGCGCTTCGTCATCGCGGCCGAGCCCGGGGCCGACAAGGAGCGCGCCGATCCGCCTGTCGCCGATCGCCTTCGCGTCCAGCGGCTTGCGGACAAGCGCATGCGGTGGCCCCGCCGTCTCGCCCAGCAGCAGCACGTAGCCCGCCCCAGCGCGCATCGCGGCGATGCCGGCCAGTTCCGCCGCGCCCGCCATCGCACCGGCGATCACCGCGACCATGCCGCGGGTGTATTTCTGCGCATCCGGCCCCGGGGTCGGCAAGGACGATCGTTCGAGGACATGCGAGTCGCTTTGCCCCGCCACCCCGATATCGAGCAGCCGCACCGACCGCGCGTAGCGCGCCGCGGGCTGGAGAACATGCGCCGGTTTCACCGCGCCCAAAGCCAGCACGACATCGAACATCGGCGGCAGCGATAGCACCGCGCCGTCGTCGGTCGACACACCGCTCGGCAGATCGACCGCGATCGTCAGCCGCGCCGCTGCCGCCAGGTCCCGTAACCGCGTCACAACGGCATCGTCGATCGGCCGCGACAGGCCGGTACCGAACAGCGCATCGACCAGCACGGGTGCCGGCGCGACGTCGCCGAGCGCTTCGACCGGTCCGTCCCACCCCGCCGCCGCCGTCCGGCACGCCTCGCTGATGGGGGCAGCCGATGCCGCCACGCACACCGGGACGCCCGCCGCCTTCAGTCGAGCCGCGGCGATGTAGCCGTCGCCGCCATTGTTGCCCGGACCGCACAGGATCAGCACCGGCCCGCCCGCCGCGAGCCGCCGCACCGTGGTCGCCACCGCTTCGCCCGCCCGCGCCATCAGCGTATCGACCGTGACGTCGGCGGTCATCGCCGCAATTTCGGCCGCACGCATCTCCGCCGCGGTCAGGATCGGCTGGCCGTCGACCGCAATCATGACGCCGCGGACTTCGCCTTCACCGTTGCCGGCAGGCGATAGCGATCGCCGCCGATGGCGACGTCGATAGTCTCCGGCACGACGATCGTCACCACCGCGCGCTGCGCGCCGTCCGCCGCGATCACGCCGCGGCCGTCCTTCGTCACCAGCAACCGGTGAAACGCGCCATCGGGGTGGCGGACGGTCAGTACGAGCCCGCCATCGCCCTCCAGCCGGTCGATCGAGCAGACGCGCGTCATCGGGGCATCGCCGTGCGCGCAGCCGATACGGTCGTCGTCCGCCGTCACCGGGATCGACGCTACGTTCCCACCATCCGTCGGCTGGCTGTGGCAGGCGGCGAGCAGCAGCAACGCGCCCGCGCTAGATATCCGCATAGACATGCGTTTCCGCCGATCCGCCCGGGTGCGTTACCGCGCCGCTGTAAGCGGGTCCGACCGTCTTCGCATAGCGCCACAGCGCGCCCGAGCCGTAATCGGTCGCGCGCGGCGTCCAGCGCGCGCGGCGATCGGCCAGCACATCGTCCGCAACCAGCAGGTCGATCGTGCCTGCCTCCGCATCGATCCGGATCGTGTCGCCATCCTCGACCAGCGCGATCGGCCCGCCCTCCGCCGCCTCCGGCCCGACATGCCCGATGCAGAACCCGCGCGTCCCGCCCGAAAACCGCCCATCGGTGATGAGGGCAACCTTTTCGCCCAGTCCGAGCCCGTACAAGGCCGCGGTCGTCGACAGCATCTCGCGCATCCCCGGCCCGCCCTTTGGACCTTCGTAGCGGATCACGATCACTTCGCCCTCGTTTATCCGCCGCGCCTCGACCGCGGCGAAGCAATCCTCTTCGCAGTCGAACACCCGCGCCGGCCCCTCGAACACCAGCCGGTGCATCCCCGCGACCTTCACGATCGCGCCATCGGGTGCCAGGCTGCCGCGCAGACCGACGACGCCCCCGGTGGGCGATAGCGGCGTCTTCACGTCGTAGATCACCTTTTGATCGGGGTTCCACGTCACCTGGTCGATATTCTCGGCGAGCGTCCTGCCGCTGACGGTCATGCAGTCGCCCTTCAGGAAACCGCCCTCCATCAGCGTCTTCATCAGCATGTAGACGCCGCCGGCCTCGTACATGTCCTTCGCGACATAGCGGCCGCCGGGCTTCAGGTCGGCGATGTACGGCGTGGTCCTGAAAATCTCCGCGACGTCGAACAGGTCGAATGCTATTCCCGCCTCATGCGCCATCGCCGGCAGGTGCAGCGCGGCGTTGGTCGACCCGCCCGTCGCCGCCACGACGCGCGCCGCGTTGATGAACGCGTCGCGGGTGCAGATGTCGCGCGGGCGGAGATTGCGTTCGATCAGCTCCATGATCTGCACGCCTGCCGCATGCGCGATCTGTTCGCGGCTGCTGTAAGGCGCGGGTGCCATGTTGCTGTTCGGCATCGACAATCCGATCGCCTCGGCGACACAGGCCATGGTGTTGGCGGTGAACTGCCCCCCGCATGCGCCCGCGCTCGGACAGGCGACCTTTTCCAGATCGTGCACCTCCGACAGGGGACACGCCCCGGCGGCATATTTGCCGACGATCTCGAACACGTCGACGACGGTCACGTCCTTGTCGTGAAACCGCCCGGGCAGGATCGAGCCGCCATAGACGAAGATCGACGGCACGTTCAGCCGGAGCATCGCCATCATCATGCCCGGCAACGACTTGTCGCACCCGGCAAAGCCGATCAGCGCGTCGTAGCAATGCCCGCGGACGCTGAGTTCGACCGAGTCGGCGATGACTTCGCGGCTGACGAGCGAGGACTTCATCCCCTGATGCCCCATCGCGATGCCGTCGGTGACGGTGATGGTGTTGAACCGGCGCGGCATCCCGCCACCCTCGACGACACCCCGGGTCGCGACCGCCGCCTGCGCGTCGAGCGTGATGTTGCACGGCGCGCTGTCGTTGCCCGCACTCGCGACCGCGACGAACGGCTTGGCGATATCCTCCTCCGATATCCCCATCGCATAATAATAGCTGCGATGCGGCGCGCGCTCGGGACCGACCGAGACGTGACGGCTGGGAAGACGCGATTTGTCGAAACGGTTGCTCATGACGACCGCCTATGTCGCGAGATGACCGGCCTGCGCAAGTCCGTTACCGACCGAGCACCGGTAACGAGGGTTTACGCGCCGAGCGCGTCCAGCGCCTGTGCGACGCCGTCCATCGTGAACGGCTTCTGCAGCCGTGGCCGATCGGAATGCAGACCCAGTTCGCTGTCCGCGCTGCCGCCGGTCGCGAAAACGAAGGGGATGCCCCGCGCCGCCAGCGCGTCCGCCACGGGTGCACTCTTCTCACCGCCGCGCAGATTCACGTCGAGGATCGCGGCGTCTATGTCGCCGGTCCGGATCAACGCCAAGGCGCTCGCGACGCTGTCGGCCGTGCCCGCAACATCCTTGTCCAGGATTTCGAGAAAATCCTCCAGCATCATGGCGATCAACGGTTCGTCTTCGACGACGAGGATGCGCTTTGGCGAGGTCATCGACGCCCCTGTAACGATGCGCACGAGAACGTCAAAGGGGCATGATCGTCAAGGTGCGGCCCCTAATGCGCCGCCAGCACGTCACGCGCCGCCTCCGCCAATTGCTGGACCGAAAAGGGCTTGGGCAGGAAGGACACATCGTCGAGGTCGATCGACTTGCGAAGCTGCTCCTCGGCATAGCCCGACATGAACAGGATCGGCAGGTCGGGATAGCGTTCGCGCACGATGCGGACCATCGTCGGGCCATCCATCGTCGGCATGACGACATCGCTGATCAGCAGGTCGGGCCGGCCGCTGGTTTCAAGCACCTCGAGCGCCGCCTCGCCATTCTCCGCGGTCAGCACGCTATAGCCCTGGCGGGTGAGCGCCCGCTCGGCGACCGCGCGGACCATGTCCTCGTCCTCGACCAGCAGGATCGTGCCGGTGCCCCAGATCTCCGCAGGCCGCCCGGCGGGCCGCGCTGGCTGCGCTCGCACCACTGCACCGGCCGCGTGGACCGGCAGGTAGATCGTGAACACCGCGCCCCTGCCCGGCGGCGTCTCGGCAAAGATATAGCCGCCCGACTGTTTGACGATGCCATAGACGGTGGAGAGACCAAGCCCCGTGCCCTTCCCGACCTCCTTGGTAGTGAAGAACGGCTCGAAAATCTTTGGCAGGATATCGGGCGGGATGCCGGTACCGGTGTCGGCCACCACCAGCGCGGTGTAGTCGGCGATCGGCAGGATGTCCGACGCCATCTGCCGCACCTCCGCCGCGGTCACCGTGCGTGTGGTGATCGACAGGACGTTGATCCCGCCCTTTTGCGGGCCGGCAAGCATCGCGTCGCGAGCATTGACCGCCAGATTGACGACGACCTGCTCCAATTGTCCAGGATCGGCACGCACCGGCCCCAGATCGCGGCCATGCTGCACATCGAGCCGCACCGTCTCGCCCATCAGCCGCTTGAGCAGGTTCGACACTTCGGACACGACATCGGGCAGTTGCAGGATTTGCGGGCGAAGCGTCTGCTGGCGGCTGAACGCCAGCAACTGCCGCGTCAGCCCCGCGGCGCGGTTCGAATTGGTGCGGATCTGCTGGATGTCGTCATAATCGCTGTCCCCGGGCGAATGGCGCATCATCATCAGGTCGCAGTGTCCGATGATCGCAGTCAGGATGTTGTTGAAATCATGCGCGACCCCGCCCGCGAGTTGCCCTACCGCCTGCATCTTGGTCGCCTGCGCGACCTCGCGCTTCAGCCGGCTTTCCTCGCTATTGTCCTTCAGGCTCAGCAATACCGCGGCATCGCCGAGCCCCCGCGCGCCCGCAATGGTCAGCGCGACGGGTTCGTCGGGATGATCCTTCAGCCGCACCGCCATATCGGTCGAATGCGTCGCTCCACCGGCGAAGCGCCGGATCGCATCGGCGACCGCGGCCTTATCCTCGCGCACCACCAGATCGCCCGGATAGAGCGGCGGCGCGGCGCGATCCACCGCCGCGGCGCGGACGAACGAATCGTTCATCTGCAGGAACCGCCCGTCGCGGTCGACCAGCGCCATTCCGAAGGGCATCAGGCTGACAAGGCTGCGGACATGCGCCGAGGCACTGGCCCCGATCGCGGGTGCGTCGTCCTCCTCGTCGAGCAAGGCGACCAGCGACCCGTCGTCGTCGCCATCGCCGAAGGGTACCTGCAGCACGCGAAGCGGCGTCCCCTCCAGCCCTTCGCGCTCGAACCGCACCAGCCCGCGACTGTCGGTGATGAGGAAGCGCGCGAAATCCTGCCCCTCGATCGCGCCGTCCACGCTGCCCGTCGCGCGCTTTCGCAACACGCGATTGGCGACCCGGACCCGGCCATCGGCCTCGATCGTCGCTGCCATGATGCCGGCGGCGCCGAGCCGGTCGCCGGCAGCGTCCGCGATCGCAGCATCGATCGTGTCCGCGGCCTCCTGCATGTCGGCGATCGCGAAGCGCCAGACGAGCATGTCCGCCTCCTCGCCGGTCCGCTCGATCGTGACCGCCAGCTTGCCGCCCGCGACCGGCAACGAATCGAGCCGCGCCTGCCCGTCGCGCCACGCGATCCGCCCGACCTTGCCGAGTTCGGTCACCGCGGCTTCGGCGATGGGGAGCCCGGGCGGCGTCGGGAAGCCATAGAACAACGCCGAGTACGCGTCGTTCGCGCAGACGAGCCGCCCGGCCCGGTCGGTGATCGCAACCGCGTCCGCGCTGACGGCGGCGACCGAACGAATAAAGCCCCAGTCGATCGCGCCCGCATTCGGCTCCGCCGCTACCGGCGCCAGCAACCGCCAGACCATGACCATGCCGATCGCGATCACGCCGCCGGCGAGGAACCCGGCGGCGGCAATAACGTCATGGACCAGCCACAGGACGAGCAATGCCGCGACCAGCGCCGCCGCGCCGGCCACGATCGCGGCGTTGCGAACGGCATCATGGCCGGCCGGTACGGGGACGCTCGTCGCCATCGGATCGATGTCCCCGTCTGCCGCTACCAGACGCGGACGCGCGCATCGGGCGCGAGGTACAGCTTGCCCGCCGGTGCCGGCGAGAAGGCGGCGTACCATGGGTCCATGTCGCGAACGATATCCGCGCGCTGTTCGGACGGCGAGTGCGGATCGGTGACGAGCTGCTTCTTCAGCTGCGCCTCGCGGTAGTTGCGCCGCCACACCTGCGACCAGCCGAGGTAGAAGCGCTGATCGCCGGTGAAGCCGTCGATCATGGGGGCCGCCTTGCCGCCCAGCGCCTTGTGGTACGCATCATAGGCGACGGTCAGACCGGCCAGATCCGCCATGTTCTCGCCGAGCGTCAGGTGGCCGTTGACGTGCACTCCCGGCAGCGGCTCGTACGCGTCGTACTGCGCTGCCAGCTTCTCGGTCAGCGCCTTGAAATTCGCTACGTCGGTGGGCGTCCACCAATCGGCAAGTTCACCGCGCGCGTTGAACTTCGCGCCCTGGTCGTCGAAATGATGGCTCATCTCGTGGCCGATGACCGCACCGATCCCGCCGTAATTGACCGCCAGATCTGCCTTGGGATCGAAGAAGGGCGGTTGCAGGATCGCGGCGGGGAACACGATCTCCACCATCACCGGGTTGGCATAGGCGTTCACCGTCATCGGCGTCATGCCCCATTCCCAGCGCATCAGCGGCTTGCCCAGCTTGGCGACGTTCCAGTCATGTTGCCACGCATTCGCACGCATCTGGTTGCCGTACGCGTCGCCGGGCTTGATCGTCAGCGCGCCATAGTCGTGCCACTGCGACGGATAGCCGATCTTGGGCGTGAACGCGGCGAGTTTTGCGTGCGCCTTCGCCTTCGTCTCGGGTGCCATCCAGCTCAGCTTTTCGATCCGTGCGTTCATCGCGGTGATGATGTTCTTCACCAGCTGGTCGGCGGCGGCCTTCGTCTCGGGCGGGAAATATTGCTTCACGTATAATTGCGATACGTCGTCCGACAGCGCGCCGGAGGTGAAGTCGACCGCGCGCTTCCAGCGCACCGCCTGTTGCGGCGTGCCCGACAGCGTCGTGCCGTAGAAGGCAAAATTCTCCTGGTCGAACGCGGTCGGCAGCACGTCTGCATACGCGTCGAGCGACCGCATCAGCAACTGGTCGCGCAGCACGCCGATCGGCGCGTCGGCGATCGCCTTGGCGATGCCGGCGATCGCGGTCGGCTGACCTACGATCACCGTATCGACCGGCGTGCCTATGTCCTTGAAATAGGTCGCGAAGGCGAAGCCGGGCGCGCTCTTGGTCAGGTCGGCGACGATCATCTTGTTGTACGTCTTGTTCGCGTCGCGGCTCTCCACGCGCGTCCAGCTAACGGTGGCGATACCGGTCTCGTAATCGACGATCGCCTTGGCGCGCGCCTCGGCATTCGCTTCGCCCGCCAGCGTGAACATCTTCGCGATATGCGCCTGATACGCCGCCTTCTGGGGCGCGAACTTCGCATCGAGATAATAATCGCGGTCGGGCAGGCCGAGGCCGCCCTGGCGCAGGCCGAGCGCATAGAGCGACGGCTGCTTCGCATCCTGCCCGACGCCGCCGCCGAACGGCCCGCGAATGCCCATCCGGTCCGCCTCGGCCAGCAACGCCGGATAGCCCGCCTTGTCGGTCAGCCCCGCGATCCTGGTCAGCCAGGGCTTGATCGGCGCGAGGCTCCTCGCATCGATCGCGGCGGTGTCGAGATAGGTGGCATACGCCGTGCCGATCTTCGACCCCGTCGCCTTCTGCGCCTCCAATATGTCGTGCGTGCGGGTGCGCGACAGGTCCGCCAGCACGTCGAACGCGCCGAAGCTGGACTTGTCCGCCGGGATCGCGGTCTGCTTGCCCCAGGTGCCGCCGGCATAGCCGTAGAAATCGTTACCCGGCGCGATCGACCGGTCCATGCCCGCAATATCGAACCCGAAATCGCCGATCTGCGGCGCACCCGCAGCAGGCGTGGCGGACGCAGCAGGCGTAGCGGACTGTGCGTGCACCGCGACGACGCCAACCAGCGCCGATGCCGCGAGCAAGCTCGTGAGGACCATCTTCTTCATGCATCGTCTCCCTTTTTCGTTCACCAGATCCGCACGCGCGCTTCGGGCGCGAGGTACATCGCCTGCCCCGGCTTCACGCCGAACGCGGCATACCACGGGTCGAGGTTGCGCGTCGTCAGCGCGCGGTAATGCCCCGGGGAATGCGGATCGGACAGCAGCGCCTGGCGAAGCGCGGGATCGCGGTACTTGATCCGCCACACCTGCGCCCAGCCATAATAGAAACGCTGGTCGCCGGTCAGCCCGCCGATCACCGGTGCCGGCTGCCCGCCCAGCGACTTGTGATACGCGTCGAGCGCCACGGTCAGCCCGGCCAGATCGGCGATGTTCTCGCCCAGCGTAAGCCCGCCCTGGATATGCTGGCCCGCCAGCGGTTCGTACGCGTCATATTGCTTCACCAGCGCGTCGGTGAAGGTCTTGAACTTGGCCACGTCCTGCGGCGTCCACCAGTCGCCCAGCTTGCCGGTCAGATCGTATTTGCGGCCCTGGTCGTCGAAATGATGGCTGATCTCGTGGCCGATGACCGCGCCGATACCGCCATAGTTGATCGCCGGGTCCGCCTTCGGATCGAAGAAGGGCGGCTGCAGGATCGCCGCCGGGAAGACGATCTCGTTCATCGTCGGGTTGGCGTAGGCGTTGATGGTCATCGGCGTCATGAACCATTCGCCCCGATCGAGCGGGCTGCCGAGCTTGCGAAGTCCGCGATCATATTCGAACGCGTTCGCGCGCGCGACATTCCCCACCAGATCGCCGCGCGTCACCACCAGCGCGGAATAATCGCGCCATTTCTTGGGATAGCCGATCTTCGGCGTGAACGCGGCGAGCTTCGCCTGCGCCTTCACCTTCGTCTCGGGGGCCATCCATTCCAGATTGCGCAACCGCTCGCCCATCGCGGCGATGACGTTCGCGACCAGCTGGTCGGCCGCCGCCTTCGCATCGGGCGGGAAGTATTTCTGGACATAGACCTGCCCGATCGCCTCGCCCAGCGCGCCGCTGGTCGCGGACACGCCGCGTTTCCAGCGGACCTGCTGCTCGGGCGTCCCGGATAGCGCGGTGCCGTAGAAAGCGAATTTCATCTTGTCGATGTCGCTCGACAGATACGGCGCATAGGCACGCAGCAACTTCAGCACGGCATAATCGCGGAGCACCGGCAGCGATACGGCGGCGAACAGCTTCGCCTCGCCGCTCACCGCACTCGGCTGCGCGACCAGGTAACAGGGCCGCCCGGCTATCCCGAGCGCCGTCATGTATCGCGCCCAGGGCATCCCCGGTGCCTTCGCCGCGAAATCGGCCATGGTCCATTTGTTGTAGGTCTGGTCCGCGTCGCGGTTGCGGATCGAGTCCCAATGCGCCCTGGCGATGTCCGTCTCGAACGCCATCACCGCCGCGGCGCGCGGCCCGGCGCGATCGGCCTCCACCCCAGACAAGGTCAGCATCTTGGTCAGATAGGCCAGATAGGCGATCCGCACCGCGACGATCGGCGCATCCTGCTTCAGGTAGAAATCGCGGTCCGGCAGGCCGAGGCCACCCTGCTGGAAACCGGCGACATAGGTCTGCGGGTCCTTGTCGTCCTGCCCGACCCCCATGCCGATCATACCGCCGACCCCCTGCCGCTGCAGCGTTGCCATTTCGAGCAGCAGCGCGTCACGGTCGGGCGCGGCGGCGATGGCGGCGAGCCAGGGCTTGACCGGCTCCAGCCCCCTCGCATTCACCGCGGCCTCGTCCATGAAGCTCGAATAGAAATCGCCGACCTTGTCGCCCGGCGTCCGGGCCGCGTCGTCCAGGATGCCGCGCGTGCGGGTCAGCGACAGGTCCTGCAGGACGTGGAACATGCCGTAGGACGATCGGTCCGCAGGGATTTGCGTCGCGTTGAACCAGGTGCCGTCGGCATGATCGTAGAAATCGGTCCCCGGTGCCACCGACAGATCGCGGCCCGCCATGTCGAAGCCGAACGCACCGATCTGCGGGCCCGCCGCCGACGCCGGCGCGACCGGTCCCGCCGCGGCATCGGCGACGGTGTCGGCCTTGCGCATGGACTGTGCGACGACGACGCCGGACATGGTGGGGACGAGCAACAGGGCGACGAGAACCGGTTTACGCATCGATGATCCTTGATCGGGATAGGTGATACGCGTTCTACGCCATGCGCCGCCATCGTCAATTATGCTTTGTGACGTGGCGGTTACGCCATTTCCGCGCGATCCACACCCGCCACCCGATCGCACTCGCGGCATAGCCGGCAACGCCGAGGGCGGCAGCGATGATCAGCAACCCGATCATCGTCGCCGGACCCACCTCGACCATCAGCCAGTGCATCCAGCCCGCATTAGCCTCGACTCCGTGGATGATCGGACGACCCGGCACCGTCGCATCGAGTCTGAGCACCCAACGCCCGATCCTGTAAGCCGCCACCCACAGGATCGGCACCGTCACCGGATTGTTGAGCAGCGTCGTTCCCACCGCCACCGGCACATTGGCCTTCAGCGGCAGGGACAATAGCGCGGCGAGCGGCATGTGCGCAATCGGCAGCAGCGTACCGATCACCAGCCCCAGCGCGACCCCGCGCGGTACCGACCGACGGGTGAAGCGCCACAAGGCGGGGGCCAGCACCAGATGCGCGACCGGCCGAAGCCAGCGATTGCGCTCGAAGCTGTCGCGTGTCGGCACATGGTTCCAGACCCATGCCGCCACCCCGGACCGCACGGGTTCAGCCACGGTCGCGCAGGATCCGCCCCTGCTCGCGCTTCCAGTCGCGCTCCTTGCTTGCCTCGCGCTTGTCATGCGCCTGGCGGCCCTTGGCGAGCGCAAGTTCGATCTTCGCACGGCCCTTGGAATTGAAATATACCGTCAGCGGCACCAGCGTCATGCCGTCGCGCGATACCGCCGCGTGCATCTTGCCGATCTCGCGCCCGTTCAGCAGCAGTTTGCGCGGGCGTTTCGGCTCATGGTTGAACCGGTTGCCATGGCTGAATTCGGGCACGTTCGAATTGACGAGCCAGACCTCGCCGCTCTTCACCTCGGCATAGCTTTCGGCGATCGACCCGGTGCCGTCGCGCAAGCTCTTCACCTCGGTACCCGTCAGCACGATGCCCGCCTCGTAGATCGTATCAATGGAATAATCGAACCGCGCGCGCCTATTCTCGGCGACGATCTTGGTCTTCTCGAAGGG
>NZ_CAXTII010000029.1:0-30037 GCF_964244235.1 uncultured Sphingomonas sp. | reverse complement strand
GTAGCTCAGATGGGAGAGCGCTGCAATCGCACTGCAGAGGTCAGGGGTTCGATTCCCCTCGGCTCCACCACCCGCCCCTGTCCGTCGATCCTGCTCGCGATTGCGCGGCTGTAACTGACCGTCCATTGGCGACGGTGATGACCGACCTTCCCGACGCCATTCCCGCCGCGACCCTTATCGTCATGCGCGACCGGGTCGATGGGCCAGCCGATCTGCTGATGGTGGAACGGGCGAAGGCGATGCGTTTCGCCGCGGGTGCGCTCGTCTTTCCCGGTGGCCGGATCGATCCCGGCGACGATGTGCTCGCTGCGACGATCGGGGACGGCGACGACCTGCCGGCGCGCATTGCCGCGATTCGCGAGACGATCGAGGAAGCGGGGCTGGCGATCGGATTGTCCCCGCTGCCGTCTGCCGCCTCGCTGTCGTCGATCCGGGCGGCGCTGCACGCCGGTCAACCCTTTGCGGACGCGCTGGCGACCCAGGGCGTTACGCTCGATCCCGCTATCCTCGTTCCCTTCGCGCGGTGGCGACCGGCGCACCAGCACGCACGTATCTTCGACACCCGCTTCTACCTCGCGGCGTATCCCGATGGATCACCCGAACCCAGTGCGGACGAGGGGGAGACGGTGCGGCTGTTCTGGTCGAGCGCGGCGGCGGTATTGGCGGCAGCCGATGCGGGTCGTGCGATCCTCATCTACCCCACCCGCCGCACTCTCGAACGGCTCGCGCAGCATCGGCATTTCGCGGAGGCGGTCGCGGATGCCGCGGCACACCCGATCCAGGCCATCACGCCGTTTATCGAACGACGCACCGATGGCGATCGCCTCTGCATACCCCAAGGTCTTGGCTATCCCGTTACGTCCGAACCATTGTCCGGCGCGACCCGCGGATGAGCGTCAGGTGGCGAGCGGTGCGGCGCTGTCGACCTTTTCCACCCAATAGGGAAAGAACGCCGGTTGACGATTCGACCAGCCCGACGCGGTCGCCGCGGCTTCGCTGATCGATTGCAGCAATTTCCGCCGCAATTCCGGATGCAGGTGCGGCAGCGCGGCGGCAGCGCAGAACGCAGCCGGCAGCCAGGGCCGCACCGATGCGCCGATCAGCCGTTCGTAGAGGAACCGGAACGCGGAGAAACTGGTCAGCCGCCCCTGCCCCAGATCGAACGCCACCACGGTCACCAACGGTGCGAGAAAGGGTTCGATCGCGTCGAGCCCGCTGTCGTCTGGAACGATCTCCCGGATATCCGGCAGGCCGCGATACATCCGCGCCTGCGCCCGGATGCTTGCCGCCTCCACCACATCGCGCGACCACCGCGCGAGCGCATCCTCACGGTCGAGCCCGATATCCAGCGACCGGCGGATGTACCGCTGGGTCGCCGCAGGAAATCCCGCGAACTCCTTCATCTCGGCCAACGTCATTGCGCCTTCGGCCGGCTTCATTCTCGAACCCATCGCCCTACCCCGCCCGTTTCGTTCAGTCTTAGGATGATACGCCAAGATGGTTAACGGACACCTGAACGAAATCGACCAATGACAGTGACTAGCGACCATGAAAGCTTGTGCGCCGCAACATCCATTGCGACGAACCGAGCGGGAATGGCGGAATTAACGACGATATGCGCTTTACGCGCAACAATCGGGTGACGACGGACGCTCAGCGCTGCTCGCGGAGCGACCTTTCCGCTTCCTCGTCGTAGCCCGACGACGGCGGCGCATCGGTCGCGCCCGAGGGCTGCGTTACGGAGGGCGGATCGCTGGCGTCCATCGACTCGTCCAGTCCATTGTCCAGCTTGGCGTCCACGCTCGCCGGATTTCGTTCAAGCCGTTCGGCGATCGACTTGTCCTGGCCGGCACCCTGCCGCGAATCATGTCCGCTGCCGACCGTATCGTCGTCTGCGGGTGCGACCGACAGGCTGTCGAGCGCGCGGTCATCGATATCGGTCATCACGAACACTCCTTGATTGCTTCCTTACAACGACGCAGGCGCATCCGCGTTCCTGTCCGACTTTACGGCGACGCGCTGATCAAGCAACGTCGCGGCACCGAAGATCGTCATGAACGCGATATCGGTGGCGTCGCGGCCGACGCAGATGCGGACCAGGTCCTGGCAATTCGCCATGCCCGTGGGATCGACCAGCCGCCAGTCGCCATCCAGCCACAATTCGGCGACGGCATGAAAATCGGGCGGATCGACACCCGGCGCATAGGCCGACACGCACCGCGCCGGAATGTCGCCCGCCCGCGCCAGCGCGACAAGCAGATGCGCGTAATCCCGGCAGACCCCCGACCGCGCGGCGAAGGTGTCGAGTGCGGTCGTGTCGCCGGTGCTGGAATTGCTTCGGTAATCGATCGATCGCGTGATCCAGGCGACCAGTGCCACGGCCAATGCGCCGCCCTGCAATCCGGCGAAACGCCGCCGGACGAAGCCCTCGAGCCGATCCGACTGGCAATACCGGCTCGGCATCAGATAGGCGGTCACCGCGCCCGGCACCATCCGCGGCGAGGTCGGCGGATAGTCCCCCAACACCACGGAAGCGCGGGCCACGTCCACCGTCGCGCGGTAATGGACAGTCAGTCGATCGACACCGCGCGCCCAGCATAGACGACCGACCCGGTCATATCCCCCGACCGAACGGATCGGGGTGTCGGACCAGATCGTCAGCCTGTCGTCGATAACTGTCTGGTCGGGCATCATCGCCGCCTCGACCTGCAGCAATATGTCGGCCGGGGCCGGCAACGCATAATCCAGATGGACGTCGATGTGCAGGCGCATGGGGTCCAGTCAAACGAAAGGCCCGGCGGACGATGCCGCCGGGCCCGTGATGGAAATCGATATTTCCGTCCGGATCAGCCGCGATTGCCGCCGAACAGCCGGAGAATGAACAGGAACATGTTGATGAAGTCGAGATACAGCGACAGCGCCGCCATGATGACCACCCGGTCTTCCTGACCGGTTCCCGCGACGTAACGGTACATGCTCTTGGTCCGCTGCGTATCGTACGCGGTCAGACCGGCGAAAAGCAACACGCCGACGAGGCTGATCACCAGGCCAAGCGGACCCGAATGCACGAACATGTTGATGATGCTCGCAACGAGCAGACCGACCACGCCGACGATCAGGAACGTGCCGAACGCCGACAGGTCCTTCTTCGTCGTGTAGCCATAAAGGCTCAGCGCGCCGAACCCGGCGGCGGTCGCGAAGAACGCCTGGGCGATCGCCATCGGGCTGTAGACCAGGAAGATGGTCGACAGCGACAGGCCCATGACGACCGCGAAGCCCCAGAACAGCAGCTTCAGCGTCGACGTCTGCATCCGCGCCTGTCCGGCGCTCATCGCGAACACGAAGCCCAGCGGAGCGAACATGATGACGTATTTCAGCACGCCGCCGCCGATGAACACCTGCGCGGCCGGCGACGTCGCGCCGCCCCAGGCGAAGAGCATTGCGACGATGCCTGTCAGCAACACGCCGGAACCCATGTAATTATAGACCGACAGCATATAGGCACGAAGCCCGGCGTCGTACGCGGTCGAGCGCGTTGCGCTCGCGGTGGTGCCGAACGGCGCCGCGTTCGGCCGGGGGTCAGACCAATTGGCCATGTCGAAAACAACTCCTTTGCCGACCGCCATGGCCGGATCGTCCGGATATCGGCCTCGGCGCGACTCTTTTCAAGCGAAACCGGTTGCACGGACGCCGCAGCGCGCGATGATCGCGTATGCACCGTTTGTTCGTCGCTCTCCGCCCGCCGCCTGCCGTCCGCGTGCCGATGTCGGGCGTCATGGGCGGGATCGATGGCGCGCGGTGGCAGGACGACGAACAACTGCACCTGACGCTACGGTTTATCGGCGAAGTGACGGCCGCGGTCGCCGACGACCTGACGATCGCATTGTCCCGCGTCTTTGCCGTCGCGCCTGCCCTGTCGATCGCCGGCGTCGGGCGCTTCGAGAAGCGGGGTCGTACCGATACCCTATGGGCGGCGATCGCGTCCGCGGAAACGCTGGCCGCGATGCATCGCAAGGTCGATCGTGCCTGTGTCGCCGTCGGCCTTCCGCCCGAGGGACGCGCCTATCACCCGCACGTCACGCTCGCGCGGTTATCCCGTGCAGGCCATGACGAAGCACAGGTCGGCGCGTGGCTCGTCCGCCATGCCGCCCTGTCCAGCGCATCGTTCGTCCCGTCGCATCTGATCCTGTACGAGAGCAATCCGGGACGGGAGGGTGCGACATATGAACCCGTCATGCGCTGGCCGCTGGGAACCGTGGAAACGCCCGACGGTTCGCAGTAATACAGGGAGAAACGATATGCTTTACGGACGAACGGCGATGCTGGCGGCGGTCATGGTGGGACTGGCGGGATGCGACCGCCCGTCGATGCGGATGGGGGCGCCGGTGGCGGGCGGGCCCGGCGCGCATGCGGTCGTCCACGATGCGGCAGGCGCGGATATCGGCCATGCGACGGCGACGACGGTTGCCGGCGGCGTGCGCTTCACCGCCGATCTTCATGGCCTGCCCCCGGGGACGCATGGCATCCATGTCCATACGGTCGGGCTATGCGATGCCCCCGGCTTCACGACTGCGGGCGGGCATTGGAACCCGACCGGCGCGAAGCACGGCAGCATGAACCCGCAAGGGCCGCACGAAGGCGATCTGCCCAATCTGATCGTCGGCAATGACGGCCGCGGCACCGTCGCGCTGGTCGTCCCGGGTGCGACGATCGCCACCCTGATGGACACGGACGGCGCATCGATCGTGGTTCATGCCGGCCCCGACGACCTGATGACCGATCCGTCGGGCAACAGCGGCGGCCGGATCGCCTGCGGCGTGTTTACCGCAGGCTGATCTACGCCGGTTCCCCCGACGCCCGGGCGCGCGCGATCCGCGTCGCCTCGGCGGCCGGGACCAGGCGATAGGCGACGAGGCCGGCGACCAGTGCGAACGGCATCGTCATCAGCAGCGACGACACGCCGGTCGCCAGGCTGCCCGTCGCGACCGAGATACGACCCGCCATATAGGGTCCGAGAGAGAGGCCGATCAGCGTCGTGCCGATGAAGAACACCGCGGTCGCAGTGCCGCGCATCCGGGGCAGCACCAGATCCTGCGTCGCCGCCGCGGATGCACCGAGCGCACTGCTGGCCAGCAATTGCGCGATCGGCACCATCACGAAGAATATGGTCGCGCTGCTCGCGCGAAAGGCCAGCAGGACCGGGACGAGCGGCGTCATCCCGCCAAACAGCACGACCATGATCCGGCCCGAAGCATGACGCTGCCGCAGCCAGTCCGCTGCCCGCCCGCCGATCGTGATTCCCAGAAAACCCGACAGCGCGGCGGGCGCGCCGATCCACAGCCCCGCCTGCTCGGCGGACACCGCAAAGGTATCGCGGACATAGGTCGCGCCGAATGCAGCGACCGCATACGCCACCAGCGCGTTCAGCCCATAGGCGATCACTATGCCGACGAACGCCGGCGTGCCGAGCGTCAGTGCGAAGGTTGCCGGATCGCGCTCGCGAAGCGCCGCGCTCCAGGAAAAGACCGCGTACACGCCGATGCCGACCGCACCCCATTGCGCGACCGATCTGCTACCGTCGATCCTGATCGCCGCAAACGCCGCTGATGCGACCAGCACCGCGACCAGGACGTTGATCCGGAATGCCCCGCTGCCCCGCCGCGCCGCGCCGATCAGCGTGAATGGCGGAATCGTCGCGCCCAGTTCTTCCAGGAACGCGCCGAAGGGGCGTGGGTGCGGCGGTGGGGTGGCCAGCCCCTCCGATCGCCCGCGGGGGGGTTCGCGCAAGGTCGCAATCCATAGCGCGACGATCAGGCCGGGAATACCGACCGCCATGAACGCGGCCTGCCAGCCCTTCAGGCCGAGCGGCGCGTGGACGGGATACGCAAGGTCCCAGCGCTTGACGATCAACCCCCCGATGAACAGCGACGCCCCGCCGCCGATGTAGATTCCCGACGAATAGAGCGCGAGTGCGGTCGCGCGCAGCCGTTTTGGAAACCAGTCGGAGATGAGCGAATAGGCGGCGGGGCTCGCGGTCGCCTCGCCGATACCGACCCCCACGCGCGCGATGGCCAGGGTCGTGCCGCTCCCTGCGAACCCGGACAGCGTGGTCATCCCCGACCAGACCGCCAGACCCAGCGTCATCAGCCATGTCCGCCGCCAACTGTCCGCGAGGCGACCGAGCGGGATACCGAATACCGCGTAGAACACGCCGAACGCGGTGCCGAACAGGAAACCGATGAATTGATCGTCCACCCCCAGATCGCGTTTGATGTCCTTCGCCAGGATCGCGATGATCTGACGATCGACGAAGTTCAGGACATAGACCAGTACCAGAATGGCGAGGACGTACCACGCATAACGCGGCGCGCGCTGCACGCCCGTATCGGCGATCCCGTCCATATCCCCTCCCTTCGACCGTTTTCAGCCGGTTATCAGAGGAAAGCGCGGTCGCGAAGAGATTTGACGGATGAGCGGCCCGTCGGTCTACCGCGCCAGTTCCCGCGCCCGCGCGCCCTTTTCCAGCCGACGCAGCAACGTCTCGATCGAAGGTGCCGCGGCCGGTTCGGACCGGGCGTGTGCGGGCGCGAACGGTCGAGGCTGGACGGCGGCGATACGGACGGCAGGAACAGGAGGCAATTCGAACGTCTCGATCCGGGCGTCGGGCTGCGGGCGGGGCAATGGCGCGACCGGCCGCACGGGTGCGAGAGGCGCGGCGGGGATCGCGGCCGGATCGAACGCGGCCAGCGGCTGTTCGAGGTTGGTCGGCAGCGATCGTTCGACGCGGGGCGCATCCATCATCGGCTGGCCGAGATCGGCGGCGCAGATCGGACGCCGTGGCGGTGCGTCGGGATGCGCATCCGCGCGACGCACGACGGGCGGCGCGTCGACGGCACGCTCGCCGCGCTTCGTACCCACGAGAAAACCGCCGGGACCGAACGACAGATAGAGAACCGACCACGCGACCGCGCCCGACAGCCCACCCGCGGCGATCGCGAGCACCGCGCGGGCCGTGACCCCCAACGGCGGTTGCGCGGTCGGCACGAGGGCGGCGACGCCGCTGGTCCAGACCAGGGTTTCCAGCATGTGGGACGGCATCAGCACGATCGCCGCGATGACGATCGACGCACAAGCGCCGCCGCCGATCGCGGCGATCCGCGGGTTCACGCTTTGAAGGCGAGGAATCGAGACCATGATCTATCCATCTGCGCGGCCGTCACGAGCCGTTGGTAAACAGGGGCATAACGCGAAATATTTGACGACCAGTTACGGTCCTTCGCGACGAACAGACGTGCACGCTCCCGCCGCGCGTCCCAACCGCCGCGATCCGCGAACATACCGGTCAGCGCATCGGCGATCGCACGCGGATCGTCCGGCGCGAACAGCGTGCCGGTATCGCCGTCCCCGATCAGCTCGCGGTGACCGCCGACATCGGACGCCGCGACCAGCCGCCCCTGCGCCATCGCCTCAAGCGGTTTGAGCGGCGTGACGAGATCGGTCAGTCGCATCCGTTTGCGCGGATAGGCCAGGATGTCGACGAGCGCGTAATAGCGTTCGACCGCGTCGTGCGGTACGCGACCGACGAAGCGGATCGCGCCGGCGACCGGCGATGTCGCCGCCTGCGCACGCAACGCCCCCTCCATCGGCCCGCCACCGACCAGCACCAGCTTCGCGGCGGGCCGCCGGGCGACCAGCGCCGGCATCGCCGCGATCAGGTCGTCCAGCCCCTCGTAATCGTAGAAGCTGCCGATGAACCCGACGACGTCGGCCCCGTCGAGGCCGAGCGATGCCGCCAGCGCATCGTCGCGCGGCGGCGGGTCGCCGAACAATCCCAGATCGACGCCGTTCGGCGATACCAGGATCTTGCCCGGATCGATCCCGCGCGCGACCAGATCGCCGCGCAAGCCTTCGCAGATCACCGCGACCGCATCGGCACGGCGCACCGCCCAGGTTTCCAGCATGCGGGTCGTGCGGTAGCGCAGCGACCCCTGGGTGCCGGTGCCGTTGCCGACCGCGGCATCTTCCCAGAAGGCGCGGATTTCGTAAACGAGCGGCAGGGCGCGGCGGCGGGCGACGATCAGCGCGGCGATCGCATCCAGCACCGGCGAATGCGCGTGGATGAGGTCTGGCCCGAACGAGTCGACCGCGCCCGCGATCCGCCTGGCAAAGGCGGCGATCCCGGCCATCTCGTCGAAAGCGTTGTTCAACCCGCGCGTGGCCGTCCGGTGGAAGACCAGACCGTCGTGACGCTCCATCGCCGCGGCACATTGCCCTTGCCGCGGCCCGGTGACGGCAGCGACCTGCCAGCCCATCGCCTCCTGCGCCTTGAGGATCGCGCGGGTACGAAACGTGTAGCCGCTCTGCAACGGCAAAGCATGATCGAGGACGTGGAGAATACGCATCCCATCCTATTGCCCCCAAAGCGCTTAACGCGCCGTCAACCGCGCCACGTTAGGCAGGACCGGCACATTCGAGGTGCGGGCGAAAGGCACGGCGATGATCGACAATCTGGCGCTCGGCCTGACGCACGGATTGATGCTGCTCGCCGCGTTCCTGCTGCTCAAGCGCCCCGATCTGGACAGGGAGGGCCCGGTCGAAGCGAAACGCGCTCCGCGCAAGCGTACCGCAAATGGGGAGCCGCCGGTTGCGTGATCTCGCCTTCGCCGCGTTCCTCGTCGCACTGTTCGGGATGGGGTTTCGTCGGCCGTTCCTGTTCGTGCTCGCCTATGTCTATATCGACATCGTCTCGCCGCAGCGGCTGACCTATTTCCTGCTCAACACGGTGCCCATCTCGTTGATTGCGGTCGCGCTGGCGGTCGGGGCCTGGGCCATCGCGGACGACAAGGCCGATGTTCGGGTCGCGCCGCGTCAGGGGATCATCCTGATCTTGATGGCCTATTGCGGGCTGACGACGCTCGGCGCGGATTTCCCGGCGGACGCGATCGATAAATGGGACTGGGTCTGGAAGACGTTGTTCTTCGCGGCGTTCCTGCCGCTCACGCTGCGGACCAGGCTCCGCATCGAATCGCTGCTGCTGTTCATGATCCTGTCGGCGGCGTCGATCATCATCGTGGGTGGCGCAAAGACGCTGGCAAGCGGCGGTGGCGGCTATGGGCAGCTGAACCTGATGGTCGACAACAATAGCGGCCTGTACGAGGGCAGCACGATCTCCGCGGTCGCGATCGCTATCATTCCCGTGATCCTCTGGTTCATGCGCTACGGCACCGTTTTTCCGCCCGACCGGCGATCGAAGACATTCTGTCTCGCACTGGTCTTTGCCTGCCTGCTGATCCCGGTCGGCACCTCCACGCGGACGGGGCTGCTTTGCATCCTGCTATTGGCGGTGCTGCAAATCCGCGCGGTGCAGAAAAGGGCGCGTTACATCGCCGTTCTCGCATTGCTCGGTGTCGTTGCCGTCCCCTTCCTGCCGTCGCAGTTCACGCGGCGGATGGACACGATCAAATCCTATCAGGCGGACGAATCCGCCTCGACCCGGATCGCGGTCTGGGGCTGGACATGGGATTATGCGAAGACGCATCCGTTCGGCGGCGGGTTCGAGGCCTATCGCGGCAACCACATCCGCTATGACCTGGTGAAGAGCGACAGCGGCCCGGCATCGAAATCGGCCCAGAACACCGTCGAGGTCGACAAGGCGCGCGCCTATCACAGCGCCTATTTCGAGATGCTGGGCGAACAAGGCTATCCGGGACTCGCGCTCTGGTTGATCATCAGCATCACCGGACTGGTCCGCATGGAAATCCTGCGCCGTCGCTACCGCGAAGGCGATCTCGCCTGGGCAGGCGGGCTGGCAGGGGCATTGCAGACCGCCCATCTCGTCTATCTGCTTGGTGCCGCGTTCATCGCGATCGCGTTCCAGCCGTTCGTCTACATGCTGATCGGCGCGCAGATCGGGCTCGACACCTATCTGGCGCGCAAGAGGAGCCAGGCGAGCTCCCGGCCGATCCAGCGCGCCCGCGTAACACCGGTGGCGGCATGACGCGACCGGTCGGCGAACTGCGCGCGCTGACCGGCGCGCGCGGGATCGCGGCGTGGTTCGTCGTCCTGTTCCACATCCGCCAGTCGATCGCGGGGCTCCCGCCGGCAATCGCATTGCTGTTTTCCAAGGGGTATCTGGCGGTCGATTTCTTCTTCCTTCTTTCGGGTTTCGTGATGTGGCTGAGTTGGGGCGAGCGGCTGCACCGGGAGCGGTGGCATGCGATCGTGCCGTTCCTGCGTAAACGGATCGCGCGCGTCTGGCCGCTGCATGTCGTGATGCTGTCGGCGATGGTTGCGCTGGCGCTCGTGTTCGTCGCGACCGGTCGGGCGGACCCCGTTTCCTTTCCGTTCGCCGATCTGCCGCTGCACGTTCTGTTGCTGCAGAACTGGGGTTTCGTCGACCGGCTGGCATGGAACATCCCATCCTGGTCGATCAGCGCCGAACTGGGTGCCTATCTCGTCTTTCCGGTGGTCGCGATCATGATCGACTGGCGGCGACTGCCGACCACCGCATTGCTGGCGCTGGTGGGCATTCTGACAATCGGGCTGTGCGTCGTAATCCGGCCATCGCCACTGCTCAGTTTCGACATCCCGCGGTTCGGCCTCATCCGCTGCCTGTGCGAGTTCCTCACCGGAACCATCGTCTGTGCGCTTTGGCAGCGTAGCGATGGCGTGTGCGTAGCGGGCGTGACGGCGATCGGCGTCGCGGCCTCGTGGGCGATCGGCGTACCCGAAACGCTCGCCGCGCCCGCGCTGTTCGCACTCCTTATCTACCTGCTCGCCCACGCGGCCATCGACAGTCCGCTCGGGGGCCGCGGGGTGCATTTCCTGGGCGAGGTCAGCTACGCCACCTATCTATGTCACTATCCGCTGTGGATCGTCTTCAAGCTGATCTTCGTCCGCCGGGTCGATGACGTCCCGCCAGCCCTGATCGCCGTCTATATCGGTATCGTCCTGATATGCTCCAGGATCCTCCACGTTCGGGTCGAACGGCCGGCGCAGCGCTTCATCGATGGTCTTGCGCCATCGATGAAACAGGCACGCGCCCTGCCCTGACCATCGGCCACAGGGCGCGCACGGTGTTACGCGTCCGCCAATTCCTCGACCAACGCTGCGATGATCGCGTCGTTGAATGCGGGGATGTCGTCGGGCTTGCGGCTGGTGATGAAATTGGCGTCGACCACGACCGCTTCGTCGACGACCTCGGCACCCGCATTTTCCAGGTCGGTGCGGATCGACGGCCAGCTCGTCACTCGCCGGCCGTCGACGACATCGGCCTCGATCAACAGCCACGGCGCATGGCAGATCGCGGCAACGATCTTCTCGTCCTCGGCGAAATCCTGGATGATCTCGATCGCGCGCTCCTCCATGCGCAGCTTGTCGGGATTGCCGACGCCCCCCGGCAGGACGATCGCGTCGTAATCGTCGGTATCGACCTCATCCAGCGTCATGTCGGGCGTGATCGTGTCGGCCTTCTCGCCCGCTTTTTCACCCTGGATCGGATCGGTTTTCGGCGACGCCAGGGTGACGGTCGCGCCGGCGTCGATCAGCGCCTGACGCGGCTTGAACAATTCGTCATTCTCGAACCCGTCGGTCGCGAGCATGAGGATGCGGGCTTTGGAAAGATCGGGCATGCGGTGCACTCCTTGATTGCCCGCTACGAACCCCCCGCCGCCGCCGCCGTTCCGGAACGAAGCGACGACGCGCGCATTTTGCCAGTCGTTACGAAGGAGCATCGATGGCGCGCATCGTCTATGCGGACGACCGGCAGCCCGGGATCACCCGGAAGAAGGTTCGAAACGGCTGGAGCTATTGGTCCCCGACGGGCGAACGGATCACCGATCGCGAAGAGATCGACCGGCTGAACGCCATTGGCTTGCCGCCTGCGTACCGCAATGCCTGGTTCTGCGCGAACGCGGACGGACATATCCAGGCGATCGGCCGGGACGAGAAGGGCCGCAGACAATACCGATATCATGCTGATTTCCGCGCCGCGCAGGAGGCATCGAAATACGAACGATGCGTCGAGTTCGGACATGCACTGCCCCGCCTGCGAAAGCGCGTCGAACTTGACCTGGCCAAGCGCGGCCTGACGCGGGAACGCGCCGTGGCGGGTGTCATCAGGCTGCTCGACGAAGGTCATATCCGCGTCGGCAACGAAGCCTATGCGCAGGCCAATGAGAGCTTCGGCGCGACGACGCTTCGCAAGCGTCATGCCGCATTGAAGGGCGAGGCGCTGACGCTGCAGTTCAAAGCCAAATCGGGCAAATTGTGCACGCTGAAGATGACCGACAAGGCGCTCGTGCGGTTCGCGCGAAAATGCCAGGACTTGCCCGAACAGCATCTGTTCGGCTGGCTGGACGACGCGGGCGAAGCGCATCCCGTCACCTCGTCCGACGTGAACGCGTATATCCGCGAAGCGACAGGCGAGGCGTTCACCGCCAAGCATTTCCGCACCTGGGCCGCCAGCGTCACCGCGTTCGGGGCGCTGGCTTCGACCGAACGCGACCTCAGCCTCAAGACGTTGCTCGAACCCGTTACGCTCAAGCTGGGGAACACCGCGGCGATCGCGCGCAAATCCTATGTTCATCCCACGCTCATCGACCTCGTGAAAGAGGGGCAGACCGCCTTTCGCAAGGCGCTTCGCCTGCCGCGCGCCGCGCGGTACCTGAGCCGTACCGAACGCGGCCTCATCGCCTTTCTCGAACGCGGCCGGCCCGCGCTCAAATCGGCCGCCTGATCCAGAGACGTCCATGCCAAACCCCGTTCCTGCGAAAGCAGTTGCTACCGGCCACCATTTGAGTGCCGCCGATCTGCGAGCGCAGACGGAGGACCTCGTTGCCTCGGCGGTTCAGTGGTTTCAGATGCATTGGCTTCAAATCCTGATCGCGGTCGCGGTCGGCACCGTCATCGTCTTCGCGCTTGGCGCGCTGAGGCGGCTGGGCCAGCGGCTGTGCCGGCACGACCAGCGGCTTGCCGGATGGGGCACGGTGTTCGGCCGCGCGCTGATGCGGACCAACAATTTCTTCATCGTCACGCTCGCGGCGAAGCTCGTCGACGGATACGCCGCCGCACCGGGGGAGGTATCGGGCACGATCAATTTCCTTTGGACGGTCGCGTCGGTATTCCAGGCGGCGATCTGGGCGCGCGAGATCATCCTGGGCGCGATCGAGCATCGCACAAGCTCCGAACATTATTCGGGCGAGGCGCTGCTGAACGCATTGGGGTTGATCCGCATCCTCGTCACGTTCCTGCTGTTCGCGATCGCGCTGATCGTCGTGCTCGACAATCTTGGCGTCAACGTCACCGGCCTCGTCGCCGGTCTGGGGGTCGGCGGCATCGCGATCGGCCTCGCCGCGCAGGGCATATTCGCCGACCTGTTCGCGGCGATCGCCATCATCTTCGACCGGCCATTCGGGCGGGGAGACGCCATCACCTACGACAAGTCGTCGGGCACGGTCGAGGCGATCGGGATCAAGTCCACCCGGATCCGCGCGCCGACGGGCGAGGAACGGATCATCTCGAACAAGCATCTGCTCGACAAGGAAATCCTGAACAACACGCGGCGCGACTATCGCCGGATAACCTTCACGCTGGGACTCGTCCAGTGGACCCCCGTCGATGTCATGGATGGGCTACCCGCATTGGTGAAGGAGGTCGTCGGGGCGACCGGGGGCAAGTTCGTCCGTGCCGGCTTCGCGGCGTTCGGCGAGTCGAGCTATGATTTCGGCGTCGAGTTCGATTCGGCGGGCGCCGCGTATCAGGAATATTACGACCTGCGTCATGAGGTCGGCATGGCACTGGTACGGCGATTGAACGAAGAGGGGATCGAACTCGCCTATCCGACGCAGACCGGCTTTACCGCGCGCCCGGACGGCGGCCTCATCATGCCCTACGCCTCGCTCGAAACGCTGAGCGCGGCGGTAGCACGCGCCCCGCGACGCGGCACGCCGCTGCCGGTATCGACCGACCGGTCCGCAGTCGATCAGGACGCCGGTGATGGGTCGAGCAGTTTGGAATAGGAAAGCCCCTCGCCACCCCGGAATCGGCTCAGATCCCACCCTCGTCCAGCGACAGCAGGGATGCGTTGCCGCCAGCGCTGGTCGTATCCACCGACACCGCCCGCTCGGTCACGAAGCGATAGAGATAATGCGGTCCCCCAGCCTTCGGCCCGGTCCCCGAAAGCCCCTCGCCGCCAAAGGGCTGCGACCCCACCACCGCGCCGATCATCGACCGGTTGACGTACAGATTGCCGACCGCCGCCTCGCTCTCCGCCACTTCGGCGGCGCGCGCGATACGGCTGTGGAGGCCCATCGTCAGCCCGTATCCCTTCGCGTTGACGCGCGCGATGGTCTCAGACAACGTTCCCGCCTTCCACGTCGCGACATGCAATAACGGGCCAAACCATTCCGTGTTCAAACCCTCGATAGAGACCAGCCGGATGAGCGTGGGCGGCACGAACAACCCGTCTGTCGGCGCGTCGATCGTTTTGACCCACCGGTCACGCACGCTCTCCCGATACGCCATCAGCCGGTCATGGGCGGCACGGTCGATCACCGGGCCGACATCGGTCGCCGGATCGCCGGGCGCGCCGATCGTCAGCGTATCCATCGCGCCCGACAGCATTTCGATGACGGTGTCGGCGACGTCCTCCTGCACCACCAACAGACGAAGCGCGGAACAACGCTGCCCGGCCGAACGGAAGGACGATGCGACGACATCGGCGACCACCTGTTCGGGCAGCGCGGTCGAATCGACGATCATCGCGTTGATGCCCCCCGTTTCCGCGATCAGCGGGACGATCGGGCGATCATCGTCTTCCAGCAGCGACCGGGCGATCCTGCGCGCGGTCGCGGTCGATCCGGTGAAGGCTACACCCATGATCCGCGGATCGCCGGTCAGTGCTGCGCCGACCTCGGGGCCGCCGGGCACGAGGATCAGCGCATCGGCCGGCACGCCCGCCTCATGCGCGAGGGCGACCGCCCGGGCGGCGATCGCCGGTGTTTGCGGTGCCGGCTTTGCGACGACGGTATTGCCGGCGACGAGCGCGGCGACGGTTTGACCGAGGAAGATCGCGAGCGGGAAATTCCACGGCGCGATCGTCGCCCAGACGCCGCGGGGTTCGAGGTGCAGTGTGTTGCGTTCGCCGGTCGGTCCGGGAAGGTCGACGGGGTGGAGGTTGGCGCGTGCCTGGCTTGCATAGTAGCGACAAAAGTCAGCGGCCTCGCGGACTTCGCCTATGGCGTCCGGGATGGTCTTGAACGCTTCCTGGACGCAGATCGCCATCAGCTCGTCGCGGTTCGACTCCAGCAGGTCGGCGAGCCGGTCGAGGCACGCGGCGCGGGCGTCGATCAAGGTGCCGGACCAGGCGGGAAAGGCGGCGTGCGCGCGGGTGATGGCGGAGGCAACGTCACTCTCCTCCCGCTCGCGGGAGGGGTTGGGGTTGGGGTTGGGGTTGGGCGCCCGCGCTCCACCAGCGCCGGTGTTCGTGGATAGCGAGCGCCCACCCCCGGCCCAGTTCCGGGTGAACGACGCCCCGCGTCGTTCAGGCGATGCCTGGGACATCGCCGACCCGGAACTCGCAAGCGGGAGGGGCGCGTTCACGGCCGCCGCCGCCGCCTTCAAGGTCTCCACATCGCTCAAATCCAGTCCGCTCGAATTCCGGTGCCCCCCCGCCCCGAAAAGATCCACCGGCAGCGGGATCGAAGGATGCCGCGCGCCCCCGACCGCGGCGATCTTCGCCACGGGGTCGGCCAGGATGTCCGCCTCGCTCAACCGCGCATCCGCCAGCTGATGCACGAAGCTGGAATTCGCGCCGTTTTCCAGCAGCCGCCGGACGAGATACGCGAGCAGATCGCGGTGCCCCCCGACCGGTGCATAGACCCGGCAGCGATAGCCATTCTCGCGCACCAGCCGCTCGTACAACCCGTCGCCCATCCCGTGCAGTCGCTGGAACTCGAAGTCGCGGCTGTTGCCCGCCCATTCGATGATCGTCGCGACGGTCAACGCGTTGTGGCTGGCGAAGGCGGGGCGGATATGCTCGGCGTCCAGCATGTCGCGCGCGACCGCCAGATAGGACACGTCGGTCGCCGCCTTGCGCGTGAACAGCGGATAATCCGCCAGCCCCTCGACCTGGGTCCGCTTGATCTCGCTGTCCCAATAGGCACCCTTGACCAGCCGCACGTTCATCAGCCGCCCCATCTCTTTGGCTCGCCCGTTCGCCCAGGCCACCACAGGCCGCGCGCGCTTGCCATAGGCCTGCACCGCCATGCCGAACCCGTCCCAACCCCTCAGACTCGGCAAGGCAGCGACGGTGCTGATGATGTCGAGGCTCATCTCCAGCCGTTCGGACTCTTCGGCATCGACCGTCAGCGCAATCCCCTTCGCCGCAGCCTGTTCGGCGAGCGCGACCAGCATGTCTGTCAGCGCGGGCACGCATTCGCTCCGCCGCGCGACCTCGTAGCGCGGATGGAGCGCGGACAGCTTTACCGAAACCGAATGCCCCGCCGCCGGATCGCTGCCGACTGCGTCGATCGCGCCGACATAGGACTGGAGATAGCGATCGGCGTCGGCGAACGTCCGCGCCGCCTCGCCCAGCATGTCGAAGCTCGCGGTAAACCCCTGATTCTCCGGGCGCGCCATCCGCCGCATCGCCTCGTCGATGGTCCGGCCCATGACGAAGATCTCGCCCATCATCTTCATGGCGGCCCCCACCGCCTGCCGCACGAACGGTTCTCCTGCGCGGCTGATGAGGCGCCGGAGCGGTCCCTGCTCGCCCTCCCCCACCAGCGCGCGCCCGACGACCAGTCCCCAGGTCGCGACGTTGACCAGCTTCGACGACGACTCGCCGGTATGCGCACGCCAGTTCGCGTCGCCCAGCTTGTCCGCGATCAGCAAATCCGCGGTTTCCGGATCGGGCACGCGCAGGAACGCCTCGGCAAGCGACAGCAGGGCGACCCCCTCCGACGAATTCAGCCGGTATTCCTGCAGGAACTGGTTCACCCACCCCCGCGACTGCGCCGCGCGCAGATCCGCCAGCAAGCCGGACGCATGCCCGATCACCCGATCGCGCGAGTCGGTCGTCAGCGCCGCGCGGGCCAGCAACGGTTTTAGAACATCGGGTTCGGCGGCGCGGTGCAATTTTGCCATGGATCTGCGGGCATCTGACGTTGCGGCGTAGGACATGATCGAACCTTCGGTCGGCTGAGGCTTGCGGAACCGGTCGGCCCGCGCCTAGAGAATGCCCGCGCTAAGCCATATTTCGCCACCCAGGGGAATGCCGTGACGACGATCACCGTGGAGGAGATGAAGGGCCGGATCGGCAGCGAAACCATATCCGAATGGGTCGAGGTGACGCAGACCATGATCGACAAGTTCGCGGATGCGACCGGCGACCACCAGTTCATCCACGTCGATCCCGCAATGGCGGCGATGACGCCGTTCGGCGGTACGATCGCGCACGGCTTCCTGACGCTGTCGCTGATGCCTTTATTGTCGTCCAGGGTTTCGGACGCGCCGATGCTGGAGGGTGTGAAGATGGGCGTCAATTACGGCGGCAACAGGGTTCGCTTCCTGACCCCGGTGCGTTCTGGTTCCAAGGTTCGCGGTCGCTTCAAACTCCTGGAATTCGACGAAAAACGGCCCGGGCAATATCAACAGACCAACGAATTAACGGTCGAGATCGAAGGTCAGTCCAAGCCCGCGATGATCGCGGAGTGGATCAGCCGGATTTTCGTCTGACCTTACTCCCCCCGCGCGCGCGCGGGGTCGGGGGGTGGGCGCCCGCTCTCCACTGAAAACTTCGCCCGACGTGAACGGGCACCCACCCCCAGCCCCTCCCGCAAGCGGGAGGGGAGCCAGAAAGAAAAGCACCATGCGTTCCGCCGTCATCGTCTCAACCGCCCGTACCCCGATCGGCCGCGCTTACCGCGGTGCGTTCAACAACCTGCCTTCGCCGACGCTCGCCAGCCACGCGATCAAGGCCGCGATCGAGCGCGCGGGGATCGAGGGCGCGGAGGTGCAGGACGTGGTGTTCGGTGCCGCGCTCCAGCAGGGCGTGCAGGCGGGGAACATCGCCCGCACCGCGCTGCTCCGCGCCGGGCTGCCGACCAGCGTGTCGGGCATGTCCCTCGATCGTCAGTGCGCCTCGGGCCTGATGGCGATCGCGACTGCAGCGAAGGAGATCGTGGTCGACAATATGGACGTGGCGATCGGCGGCGGCGTCGACAGCATCAGCCTGGTGCAGACGCCCAAGATGAATGTCGCGCCGGACCCCGAATTGATCGCGATGCACAAGGCGGTCTACATGCCGATGCTTCAGACCGCGGAGATCGTCGCCAGCCGCTATGGTATCAGCCGCGATGCGATGGACGAATATGCCCTGCAGTCGCAGCAGCGCACCGCCGCAGCGCAGGCAGCCGGCAAGTTCGACGACGAGATTATTTCGGTCAGTGCGACGATGGCCATAGTGGACAGGGAAACGAAGGAGGTCACCCACAAGGACGTGACCCTGTCCAAGGACGAGGGCAATCGCGCCGACACCACGCTTGACGGCTTGAAGAGCCTGAAGGCCGTGCTGCCTGAGGGCACGATCACCGCGGGCAACGCTTCGCAGCTTTCGGACGGCGCATCCGCCAGCGTGCTGATGGAGGAGAAGGTCGCCGCGGCGAAGGGCCTGACGCCACTTGGCCGCTATGTCGGCATGGCGGTGGCGGGCACCGAACCCGACGAGATGGGCATCGGCCCGGTCTTCGCGATCCCCAGGCTGCTCGAGCGCTTCGGGCTGAAGATGGACGATATCGGCCTGTGGGAACTGAACGAGGCGTTCGCGGTGCAGGTGCTGTATTGTCGCGACAAACTCGGCATCCCGGACGAATTGCTCAACGTCGACGGCGGCGCGATCTCGATCGGCCACCCTTATGGCATGTCGGGGGCACGCATGACCGGACATGCGCTGATCGAAGGCAGGCGTCGCGGCGCGAAGCATGTCGTCGTCACGATGTGCATCGGCGGCGGCATGGGCGCGGCGGGTCTGTTCGAGGTGCTGTGAGGTTGAAAATTAGCCGATGATACGATATGTATTGATCCCGGCGACGTCATAGGCGCCTTCTTGTGTGAGCCCCGGTCGTGTCAGCGGCCGGGGCTCAAATCGTTTGGGACCGGCGTGTCAGCGCGAGCCCGCCCGTATGCCCTACTTGTTACGTACCTCCACGATTTTGACGACCAACGTCGCAAAACCGATGAGAACGCCAAGGATCAGGCCAAGTCGGTCACCGTCATAGGTGTTTCCTCCATGTGTTGGCAGCGTCATTGCTACCGCGCCGGATCATGATGACCGGACGAAATCACGCAACCTGCACATTGGGGCACTGTCGAAACGTACAGGGCAGCGCTTCGCAACCAACGCCGCCCCCACCCGTTCTCCCACCAACCAATCAGGAGGACAATATGGCCGACCAGCACACCCCGCAGGAAGTCGCGGACAAGTTCATCGACAAGTTGAAGACGAGCCCCTTCGTCATGATCGGGCTGGAAGGCAGCGACCAGCATCGCGAACCGATGACCGCCCAGATCGACGACGATCAACCTAATACCTTGTTCTTCTTTGCCGGGCGCGGCAATCGCATCGCCGACGGTGGCCGTGCGATGGCGCAGTTCGTCAGCAAGGGGCATGACTTCTTCGCGTGTCTTGACGGCGTCGTATCGCGCGATGACGACCGGGCCGGGATCGACAAGCTCTGGAACAAAGCGGCCGAGGCCTATTTTCCGGGCGGAAAGGCCGATCCCGACCTGACGCTGCTACGTTTCGACATCGACAGCGCGGAATTGTGGGAAACCGACATCGCGCTGTCCGGACGGTTGAAGATGCTGTTCGGCGGTACGATCAAACCCCAGGAGAACAGCAGCCACGCGGTCGTGGACACCGTGGCCTGATCGATCGGATGGCGGCGGGCGGGTCAGCCGTTCGCCGCCATCCAGTCCTCCACGACGGGCGCGATCGTATCGCGCCACCGCGCGCCGTTGAATATCCCGTAATGGCCCGCACCTTGCGCCATCAGATACCGCTTTTTCACATCCGGAAGGCTGGTCGCGAGCGACAGCGCGGCCTTGGTCTGGCCGATTCCGGAAATATCGTCGCGCTCGCCCTCGATCGCGAGCAGTCCGATATCGACGATCGCCCCCGGATCGACCGATCGACCGCGATGGGTCATCGTCCCGTTCGGCAGCGCATGCGTCTGGAATACCAGATCGATCGTCTGGAGATAGAATTCCGCGGTCATGTCGCAGACCGAGCGGTATTCGTCATAGAATGCCTTGGTAGCATCCGCGCTCTCGCCATCGCCGGCGACCAGATGCCTGAACATGTCCCAATGGCTGTTCATGTGATTGCCCAGGTTCATCGACAGGAATCCGGCAAGTTGCAAAAACCCCGGATAGACCCGCCGCCCCGCACCCGGATAGTTGGCGGGGATCGTCGCGATGACATTCTGTTCGAACCAGGCGAAAGGACGTTTCGTCGCGAGCGTATTTACCGCGGTCGGTGCCTGACGCGTGTCGACCGGACCACCCATCATCGTCAGCGTCTTCGGCAGCCAGGGGTGCGCGTCCGCACTCATCAGCGCGGCGGCGGCGTAGCATGGCACCGACGGCTGACATACCGCCAGCATATGCGCGCGCTCCCCGTCCCCCGCCTCACCGATCGTCGTCAGGAAATCCACGAGGTAATCGATATAATCGTCCAGATCGAAACGACCTTCCGACACGGGCACCATTTTCGCGTCGCGCCAGTCGGTGATATAGACATCCGCGACCGGCAGCATCCGTTCCACCGTGCCGCGCAGCAGCGTCGCATAGTGACCCGACATCGGCGCGACGATCAGCAGCTTTGGCCCGTCATCGATACCGTCGCGAACGAAATGCCTGAGCTGACCGAACGCGCGGCGTGCGACGATCTCTTCGCGCACCGCGACCGTCCGGCCATCGATGATCGTGGAATCGAGGCCGAACGCGGGCTTGCCGCGCGGTGCGGCGGCGTGCGCGAATACCTCCAGTGCCGACGCCATGACCGATCCGCCGCCAGTGCGGGCGAACGGATTACCGGGACCGGTCAGCATCGACGCACCGAGATCCGCCATCGCGCCGGCACCGGCCAACATCGAACGCTGCATCTCGTACATGTCGTAAAGCATCGGGTATCCTTCATCCCGTGGGTCGCATCATCCCTATCCACATTTCCGCGGTGCACAATCGACGTTCGTGCATGTGCGTGCACGGTGTCCGTCGTCGTTGAGCGAAAGCGACGGGGCTGCTAGATCGGGACATGGCCCGACGACCGTCCCCGACATCTGCGCTTCCAGCCGTACCGCGCCGTCTGGGTAGCTTGAAAATGGTGTGGCGCTTCGCCTCGCATTACCCGGCGCAGGTCGCGGCGGCGCTCGCGGCATTGCTCGTCACATCGCTCGTGACCGCGTCGATCCCCTATCCGATCCGGTCGATGATCGATCGCGGCTTTTCGCATGGCGGCGATGCTGCGCATATCGATCAGGTCTTCTATGCGCTGTTCGGCCTGGTGCTGCTGCTCGCACTGGGTACCGCGGTGCGCTTCTACTTCGTTTCGTGGCTGGGCGAGCGCGTGGTGGCGGATGTGCGCGTTGCGGTGCAGCGCAACCTCCTCGGCCTCGCGCCGCGTTTCTTCGAGGAGAACCGGCCGGCCGAGATCGCATCGCGCCTTACCGCGGACACGGCGCAGATCGAGGTCGCGGTCGGCACCACCGTGTCCGTCGCGCTGCGCAACGCGCTGACCGGGATTGCCAGCGTCGCGACGATGTTCGTTCTGGCGCCAAAGCTCGCGGGATCGCTGCTGCTCGCGATCCCGATCATCATCCTGCCGATCGTTCTGCTTGGCCGGCGGGTGCGTGGCTTTTCACGCACGAGCCAGGACCGGATCGCGGATATAGGCGCGATCGCGGTGGAGACGCTTGGCGCGATGAAGATCGTTCAGGCGTTCGGCCAGGAAGCGCGCGAAGCCGAACGCTTCGCAGCGGCGGTGGAACAGGGCTTCGCCGCCGCCAGGCGCCGCATTCGCATCCGCGCCCTGATGACTGCGCTCGTCATCCTGCTCCTGTTCGGCGCGATCCTCTGGCTGCTCTGGTCGGTCGTGTCCGACGTTGCGGAGGGGCGTCTGTCGGGGGGATCGCTCACCGGCTCGCTCGTCGCCGCGTTCCTGGTCGCCGGCTCGTTCGGTTCGCTGACCGAGGTTTACGGGGACCTGCTGCGGTCGGCGGGTGCGGCGGAGCGGTTGCATGAACTGCTGACCGAGGTCGCAGGCATCGCCGCACCGGCCGAGCCCCGTGCCTTACCCGAGCCGGCGCGCGGGGCGCTGGCGTTCGAGCATGTCGCGTTCCGCTATCCGACGCGGCCGGACGTCGCCGCGCTGCACGATTTCACGCTGACCATCGCCCCCGGCGAGACGGTCGCGCTGGTTGGGCCATCGGGTGCCGGCAAGACGACGCTGTTCCAGCTGGCGGAACGCTTCTACGATCCGAGCGGCGGCCGTGTGACGATGGACGGCGTCGACCTGCGCGAGGCCGATCCTGCCGATATCCGCGCGAGGATCGCGATGGTGCCGCAGGAGACGGTCATCTTCGGCGCGTCGGCGCGCGACAATCTGCGCTATGGTCGCTGGGACGCGACCGACGCCGAACTGTGGGACGCGGCGGAGGCCGCCAATGCCGCCGGGTTTCTGCGCCGGCTACCTGGCGGGCTCGATACCTTCCTTGGCGAAGGCGGCGCGAGATTGTCGGGTGGGCAGCGGCAGCGCGTGACGATCGCGCGCGCGCTGTTGCGCAATTCGCCGATCCTGCTGCTCGACGAGGCCACGAGTGCGCTCGATGCCGAGAGCGAGCAGCTGGTGCAGCAGGCGCTGGAACGGCTGATGGCCGACCGGACCACGCTGGTCATCGCCCACCGGCTCGCGACCGTGCGCGCGGCACGGCGGATCGTCGTGATGGAGGAAGGGCGGATCGTGGAGGAAGGCAGCCACGCCGCCCTCATCGGCCACAGCGGCCTTTATGCGCGGCTGGCGAGCCTGCAGTTCAACGAGGCGGCCTGACACCGGGAGACGACGGCATGCGCGACTTCGATCTGATCGTCTACGGTGCGACCGGCTTCACCGGCCGTCTGGTCGCCGAATATCTCGTACAGGCCTATCCCGCCGACGGGCCGCGATGGGCGATGGCCGGGCGCAGCGCGGCGAAACTGGCGGAGGTGCGCGACCTGGTCGGCGCGCCGGCGGATACGCCTTTGGTCGTGGCGGACGCATCCCATCCGGCCAGCGTCAGGACGATGGCCGAACGGGCGCGCGTCGTGCTGACGACGGTCGGGCCGTACCAGCTCCATGGCAACGACCTCGTCGCGGCCTGTGCCGCGGCGGGCACGGGCTATGTCGATCTGTGCGGGGAACCCGCCTGGATGCGGCACATGATCGACGCGCACCAGGATTCGGCGAAGGCCAGCGGCGCGCGGATCGTGTTCAGTTGCGGGTTCGACTCCATCCCGTTCGACCTCGGCGTCCTGTCGCTGCAGGAATGTGCGGTCGCCAGGCACGGCGTGCCCGCCCCCCGGGTCAAGGGCCGCGTCCGCAAGATGCAGGGCGGCTTTTCGGGTGGCACCGCGGCCAGCCTGAAGGCGACGCTGATGGCCGCGGCCCGGCATCCCTCGATCGTCGCGCTGCTGACCAATCCGTTCGCGCTGACCCCCGGCTTTTCCGGGCCGCACCAGCCGATGGGCCTGCTGCCCGAATATGACGGGACGATCGGCGCCTGGGTCGCGCCGTTCATCATGGCGCCGATCAACACCAAGAACGTGCACCGCACCAATTTCCTGCTCGGTCAGGCCTATGGCAAGGATTTCGTCTATGACGAGATGATGGTCGCGGGGCTCGGCGATGTCGGCCGCGCAGCGGCAGAGGCGATCACGAAGCTGAACCCCCTGGCCTCCGACAAGGGGCCGAAGCCGGGTGAAGGGCCGTCGAAGGACGAACGCGACAACGGCTTCTACGACCTGTTGTTCGTGGGACTGATGCCGGACGGTTCGCGGATCGACTGCGTCGTGACCGGGGACCGCGACCCGGGCTATGGATCGACCAGCAAGATGGTCGCGGAGACGGCCCTGTGTCTGCTGGAGACCGAGGGCGAAGGCGGCATCTGGACGCCAGGTGCGCTGCTCGGCGCGACGCTTCGGCACCGGTTGCAGGACAAGGCGGGGCTGACGTTCCGGGTGGGGTGATCTCCGTCGCCCTCACCCTTCCGGCGCTGCGCGCCTCCCTCCAGCGTCGGGTCGGTCATGCCCCCGGCATGACCTGAACAGTGCGGGGCACTGTTCACCCGACGCTCCCGGCGGGAGAGGGAAAAGACGCCGAAGGCGGGGCGAAGGGTGAGGGCGACCAAGTTTACCGCTTCTTCCCCTGATGCCGGATATTCATCGGCCGGCCGCGGTGCTTCACCACCCGGTCGCCCCGCCGCGGCGGAGCGGCCTGCTTGCCGCCCGGCAGCTCGAACCGCAGCGCGCCCGATACCGGGTTCGCCTCGGCCAGTTTGAGGTCCAGCCGCTGGCCGAGCGTATAGACGTCGCCGCTGGTTTCCCCCGTCAGCGTACGCGATGCCTCGTCGAAGCGGAAATATTCGCCGCCCAGATCACGCACCGACAACAGGCCGTCGCCGCCGACACCCTCCACCGTCGCGAACACACCGAAATTGGCGATGCCCGTGATCCGCGCGGGCATCGTCTCACCGATCCGTTCGGAGAGGTAGGCCGCGACGTAGCGGTCCATCGTGTCGCGCTCCGCCTCCATCGCGCGGCGTTCGAGGCGGCTGATCTGTTCGCCGACCGCCTCCATGTTCGCTGCATCCGCCGCCGGCAGAGCGCCCGGACCGAGGCCATAGCTTCCCACCAGCGATCGGTGGACCAGCAGATCGGCATAGCGCCGGATCGGCGAGGTGAAATGCGCGTAGCTGCCGAGCGCGAGGCCGAAATGGCCATGGTTCGCCGGGCCGTAATAGGCCTGGGTCTGCGTGCGCAGCACCTGTTCCATCACCTGCGGGCGGAAATCGGCGTCGCCAATCCTGTCGAGGACATGGTTGAAGGTCGCCGGCCGCACGGCCTGCCCCAGCGCGAAGGCGACGTCGAAGGTCGCCAGATATTCCTTCAGCGCGACCAGCTTCTCGCGACTCGGCGGCTCATGGATGCGATACATGACCGGTGCCTTCTTCGCCTCGAGCGCCTTGGCGGCGGCGACGTTGGCGGCGATCATGAAATCCTCGATCAGCCGGTGCGCATCGAGCCGTTCGCGCGGCGCGACGGACAGCAGCCGACCCTGTTCGTCGAGGACGACACGACGCTCCGGCAGATCGAGGTCGAGCGGCGCACGGGCCGCCCGCGCCTTCGCGAAGGCCTGCCAGCACGACCAGAGGGGGGCAAGGATGGGTAGCAACGACTCCCCCTCCCGCGTGCGGGAGGGGGCTGGGGGGTGGGCGCTCGCCATCGATGGCGTATCGTCCGTGGTGAGCGAGCGCCCACCCCCGACCCCTCCCGCACGCGGGAGGGGAGAAGAAGAACCCCCTCCTGCGACCGAAGCGTCCATGATAGCCTGCGCATCCTCATACGCGATATTCGCCGCGATCCGCACCACGGCGCGGGTAAAGCGCCAGGACAACAGCCCCCCGTCCCTGCCGATCCGCAAATGGCAGGCCAAGGCCGCGCGGTCCGCGCCCTCCTTCAGCGAGCAAACGTCCGCGGACAGGATCCCGGGCAGCATCGGCACGACCCGGTCGGGAAAATACACCGAATTCCCCCGGCGTCGCGCTTCGCGGTCCAGTTCGGACCCCGGACGCACGTAGAAGCTGACATCCGCGATCGCGACGATCGCCTTCCAGCCTCCCTCGTTGGCCGGGTCGTCGTCCGGTGCCGCCCACACCGCGTCGTCGTGATCGCGCGCATCGGCCGGATCGATGGCGACGATCGGCAAGTCGCGCAAATCCTCCCGCCCCTCGCCAAGCGCCAACCCGGCGACGGCGCGCGCCTCGTCCAGCGTCCCGATGGAGAAGACGTCGGGAATACCCAGCTTGTGGATCGCGATCAGCGAGAAGCTCTTCGGCGCGAACGGATCGCCTAGTCGCTGCACCACGCGCGCGGTGACCCGCGGCGGTCGCCCGCTGCGTTCGGCGAGCACCAGATCGCCCGGCCCCGCCTCGCCTGCGTCCGACACCACGCAATCGCGGCGTTCCTTCTTGTCGACACCGGTCAGCCACAACCGCCCGCCTTCTTCGCGCAGCACGCCGATCAACCGGTCAGACGCCGCGGCGATCTGCTTCATCGGATGCGCGATCCAGCCGACCCCGGCCTCTTCCGTCCGGGCCAAAATACGATCGCCGATCCCGAGGCTTCCACCCTTGCGTTCGCGCACGCGCAGTCGCGGGATCGGCACGCCTTCCGCCTCCCACCGGTCGGGCACCGCCCAGACATTGCCGCTATCATCGACGTCCACGATCCGCAGCGCGGTGACCTTGGGCACCCCGCCCATCTTGTGGAACGCGCGGCCCGGTGCCGAATCGATCAGCCCCTCGTCGGCCATGTCCTTCAGCAACGCCTTCAGCGCGATCTTCTCCTGCGCGCTGAGCCCGAAGGCGCGCGCGATCTCGCGTTTACCAGCGGGCTGTTCCGAATGCGCGATGAAATCGAGGATTTGCTGGCGGCTCGGAAGCCCTGCCTTGGGTTTGTGCATCGCCCCGAGATAGAGTTTCGCGCAGCGGACGTCACCCGCTATGAACGACCACATGACAATGGCGACGTACGACCTGCTGATCGTCGGTGGTGGGATCAACGGCGCGGCGATCGCGCGCGAGGCGGTCCTGAACGGGCTGTCGGTCCTGCTGGTGGAGCAAGGCGATCTGGCAGGTGCGACATCGTCCGCCTCGACCAAGCTGATCCATGGTGGCCTGCGCTACCTCGAATATTACGACTTCAAACTCGTGGCGGAGGCGCTGCGGGAGCGCGAGCGGCTGGTGAAGGCCGCGCCGCACGTCATCCGCCCGTTGCGCTTCGTCCTGCCGCACGAAAATGCGGTGCGGCCATGGTGGATGGTTCGGCTGGGGTTGTATTTCTACGATATGCTGGGCGGCCGGATGACGCTGAAACGATCGCGCTCGCTCCGCAAAAGCGACACCGCCTTCACCGCGCCGTTGAAAGGCGGCGCGCGCGGCTTCGTATATTCGGACGCGTTCGTCGACGATGCGCGGCTGACGCTGCTGAACGCGATCGATGCGGCGGACCATGGCGCGGACATCCGCGTCGGCACCGCGCTGGAGTCCGCGCGTCGAGACGACGGAATCTGGCGCGCGACGCTGTCCGGCGGCGGCGGCGTCACTACGCGCGCGATCGTGAACGCCGCCGGCCCCTGGGTCGCCGCGCTGCTCGGGCGGTTGGGCGTGAATACCGCGGCCGGAGTACGACTGGTCAAGGGCAGCCACATCGTCGTGCCAAGGCTGTACGACGGCGACCACGCCTATATCCTGCAACTCCCCGACCGGCGGATCGTGTTCGCGATTCCCTATCAGGACGACTCGACCGAGATCGGCACGACCGACATCCCCGTCGATCGTCCGGAGGATGCGGTGATCGATGCCGACGAGATCGGGTATCTGTGCGACGCGGCGAACCAGCATTTCGTTCGGCAGGTCACCCCCGGCGACGTGACCTCGACCTGGTCCGGCGTGCGACCGCTCTACGACGACGGCGCGAGCGAGGCGCGGGCGGTGACGCGTGATTACGTGCTGGAACTCGATACCAACGGCCCGCCCCTGCTGTCCGTGTTCGGCGGCAAGATCACCACGGCGCGCCATCTGGCGGAGGAGGCGATCGGCAAGCTTGCGCCGACGCTCGGTCGATCGGCCAGGCGAACGACTCGAGACCGGATATTCCCCGGCGGCGATATCGCGCCCTTCGCCGCGTTTCTGAGCGAGGTTCGCCGCATCTGGCCATTTCTCGGCACCCGGCGCAGCGAACGGATGGCGCGCGCCTATGGGTCGATGCTCCGCCGGATGCTCGCGGACGTCACCGACGAGGCCGGCATGGGCCGCGCCTTCGCCGCCGGGTTGACCGAGATCGAGGTGCGCTGGATGCATGATCGCGAATGGGCGCGCGCGCCGGACGATGTCCTTATGCGGCGATCCAAGCTGGGGCTGCACATGACGGCCGCCGAGCGAACGGCATTCGCCGCCTGGTGGAACGCAACGTACCCGGCTGGCGAACGCTTCGCGGCTTCGGCAACCGTCACGCCGCGCTCGAACGGCTGGCAACCTGACCCACGTCCAATAGGACCGGCACTCAGTAAGACCGCCCGATCAACACCCGCTCCACCGCCGGTTCGCCCGTGAAGATGCATTTGCCCTGGGTCTTGCCCTGACCCATCGGGGCGTTGCGGATCGTCAGCTTCAACGCCTTCAGTCGTTCGACCACCGCGTCCAACGCCGCGCCCGTCGGCTTCGCCCAGCGGACATCGGCCCAACCCGGATTTGGGTTGCCTTCCGCGAACAGCGCCTCGATCCCCGCCCAGTCGTCGACCGGCGCGATGTTGGCCTTCAGCCGATCGGTCGCCCGTGCGTGCAGAACCGTCTGGATCGATTCCAGCATGGCCGGTACGTCCGCGGTGAAATCGCCGCGCGGCACGACCACGCTGTCGAGCTTCCCGTCGTCCCGGTACAACCGGTCGCGCCGGATGACCGACACCGCGCCGCCCGCCATGTCGCGGCCACCGACCTCAATCACGATCGGCGCACCCTTCTTCACCCAGCCCCAGCGCTTGGTGGCGGCCTTGGCGGGCTTCAGGTCCAGCAAGGCGCGGATCGGTTCGCCGAACGCCGATCGCCGGCCCAGTTCCTCGCGCAGGTCCCTGCAATAGGCGACGATCGCCTCGTCCTCGGGCTGGTCGCGCAGCATCGGGACGATCACGACCTGCCACGGCGCGACGAGCGGCGGCACGCGCAATCCGTCATCGTCGCCGTGAACCATGATGACCCCGCCGATCATCCGCGTCGACACGCCCCAGCTCGTGGTACTCGCCAGTTCCAGTTCGCCGGTCGCGTTCTGGAAGCGGATGCCCTGGGCGGTCGCGAAATTGGTGCCGAGAAAATGCGAGGTGCCCGCCTGGAGCGCCTTGCCATCCTGCATCATCGCCTCGATCGAATAGGTCGCGACCGCGCCGGGGAAGCGCTCGTTCTCCGGCTTCTCGCCCGCCACGACCGGCAGCGCGAGGCAATCCTCCGCGAAGGAGCGGTACACCTCCAGCATCTTCAGCGTTTCCTCGCGCGCCTCCTCCGCGGTCGCATGCGCGGTATGGCCCTCCTGCCAGAGAAATTCGGACGTCCGCAGGAACATCCGCGTCCGCATTTCCCACCGCACGACGTTCGCCCATTGGTTGATGAGCACCGGCAGGTCGCGCCAGGACTGCACCCAGCGCGCGAAGGCGGTGCCGATGACGGTCTCGCTGGTCGGCCGGACGACGAGCGGCTCCTCAAGCTTCGCGCCGGGGTCGGGGGTCAGGCCACCCTTGCCGTCCGCGATCAGCCGGTGGTGCGTGACCACCGCCATTTCCTTGGCGAACCCCTCGACATGCTCCGCCTCCTTCTCGAAGTACGACAAGGGGATGAAGAGCGGGAAATAGCAATTCTCGTGTCCCGTCGCCTTGATCCGGTCGTCGAGCAGGCGCTG
Source organism: uncultured Sphingomonas sp. (assembly GCF_964244235.1). Lineage (GTDB taxonomy): Bacteria > Pseudomonadota > Alphaproteobacteria > Sphingomonadales > Sphingomonadaceae > Sphingomonas. The sequence continues at coordinate 277 of NZ_CAXTII010000029.1, read as the reverse complement.
GATGCGTTCCCAGATGCCATAGCCCCAGGGCCGGATGACCATGCAGCCGCGCACCCCCGATTCCTCGGCCAGATCGGCCTCGGCGATGACGGACTGGTACCAGGCGGCGAAATCGGCCTGGCGGGTGACGGGGAGCGCGTGCTTGATGGCCATGGCGCTCGCGCTTAGCGGCTCGCCCGCACCGCCGCCAGCAGACGCTTGCCGCGAAGGTACATCTCCATGCGCGTCATCGACAACATTCCCAGCGCCAGCCCCAACGCGCCATCGGTAAGGAGCG
>NZ_CAXTII010000028.1:0-30498 GCF_964244235.1 uncultured Sphingomonas sp. | reverse complement strand
GAATGCTGGCGGCGCTCGATCCGCATTCGTCCTACGAAGACGCGCTCGATTACCAGAACCTCCAGATCATGACCGAAGGCAATTACGGCGGTCTCGGCCTGACCGTGCAGATGGAGGACGGAGCGATCAAGGTCGTGGCGGCGCAGGAGGGGACGCCCGCGTCGAAGGCGGGGATCAAGTCGGGCGATTACATCACGCATATCGACGGCACGCTGATCTTCGGCGACACGCTGGACGAGTCGATCGGGAAGATGCGCGGCAAGCCGGGTACCAAGATCACGCTCGGCCTCGTCCGCCCGGGCCGCGACAAGCCGCTCGACGTGACGATGCTGCGCGAGGTGATCGTGCAGCATCCGGTGAAGTGGCAGGTCAAGGGCGATGTCGGATACATCGACATCAATACATTCTCGGAACATACCGGCGCGGACACGCGCGCGGCGATCATGGGGATCGACAAGTCGCTTGGCCACCGGCCGCTCGGCTATATCGTCGATCTGCGCGAGAATGGCGGCGGGCTGCTGAGCCAGGCGATCGAGGTCAGCGACGCCTTCCTCGATCACGGCGAGATCGTGTCGCAGCGCGGCCGTGAGAAGTCGGATATCGAGCGCTATTACGCCAAGCCCGGCGACGACGCGCACGGCCTGCCCGTCGTCGTGCTGACCGACGCAGGCACCGCGTCCGCGTCGGAGATCGTCGCCGGTGCGCTGCAGGACCATCACCGCGCGCTGATCATGGGCGAGCGGTCGTTCGGCAAGGGATCGGTGCAGAGCCTGATCCAGCTCGGCCCGCAGACCGCGCTTCGCCTCACCACAGCGCGCTATTACACGCCGTCGGGCCGATCGGTGCAGGAGGGCGGGATCGCTCCCGACATCGCGGTGCCACAGCTGAGCGACGCCGATTTCAAGACCCGCCCCGCGTTCCGCGAAGCCGATCTGCGCCGCCACCTGATCAACGAGGTGAAGGCGGACAACAAGGTGCTTGAGGAGGATACCAAGGACGATCCGCGCTTCGTTGGCACCGCGGCGGACCTGAAGAAGCGCGGGATCGACGATTTCCAGCTCTACTACGCGCTGAAGACGATCGCGCGGCTGGGCGGGCCGACCCAGGTCGCCGCCGCGACGAAGCCGCCGATCAAGGCCGCGACGCCGTGACGCCGGGCCGCAATATCGTCACCGCGCGGTGGATCGCGCTGCTGCTGCCCGCCGCCTTGCTGGCGGGGGCGTGGGGATCGCAGCTGATCGGCCATCTCTACCCGTGCGAGCTGTGCCATTGGCAACGCTGGCCGCATTATGCCGCGGTGACCGTCGCGATCCTGGCGTTCGTCGTTCCGCCGCGGTCGGTGGTTCCGATGGTCGCGCTGGCAGCGGTGCTGATCGCGGTCAGCGGCGGGATCGGCGTCTATCATGCCGGTACCGAATATCATTGGTGGGCGGGTCATACCGCCTGCACCACCACCGCGGACCTGTCGGGCGGCGGCGGCGGCGCTGCGCAGCGGCTGGCGGCGATCATGAACGCGCCGATGATCCGCTGCGACGAGCCGCAATGGACCTTCCACGGCATCTCGCTCGCCGGGTTCAATGCGGTCCTGTCGCTTGGCGGCGCTGCGGCGATCGCGGTGTTGCTTGGACGACGACGCGCATGAGCGGCCGGCGTCCCGGCGACCGGCGCCCCGCGTCCGATGCGATGATCCGCGTCGATCAGGCCGGCGAATATGGCGCGACCCGCATCTATGCCGGGCAATTGGCCGTGCTCGGCGACCGGCACCCCGCAGCGCGTGCGATCCATCACATGGCGAGCCAGGAGGCGCGGCACCGCGCGTTCTTCGACCGGATGATCGTGCAGCGCGGCGTGCGGCCGACGATCCTCCAGCCCTTCTGGACGATCGCCGGCTTCGCGCTCGGTGCGGTCACCGCGGCGATCGGGCCCGACGCGGCGATGGCGTGTACCGCCGCGGTCGAGACCGAGATCGACAAGCATTATGCCGGGCAACTGGTCGAACTCGGCACCGACGACCCCGAACTGTCCGCCGCGATCATCGATTTCCAGGCCGAAGAAGTCGAACACCGCGACCATGCGCTGGCGGCGGGGGCGGAGAACGCGCCGGGCTATCCGGTGCTGAGCGCTGCGATCCGGCTCGGCTGCAGATTGGCGATCGCCGCCGCGAAAAGGATTTGACGATGCGTATCCTGGCTTTGTTTGTCATCGCTTTCGCCACCGCGGCATCGCCCGCCGTCGCACAACAGGCCGCCCTGCCGGGCGTGATTTCGATCAAGCCTGCGCAAGGTCCGGGCGAAGTGGCGAAGCGCGCGCCGGTCAACGGTGTCCTCGTCCTTTACGGCAACGAACGCTGCCCGACGGACACTTCGGGCGACGAGATCGTGGTGTGCGAACGCCGCGGTGCGGAGGAACAGTTCCGCGTGCCGAAGGAACTGCGCAACTTCCAGGTCACCCCGGAGAATTCCGCCTGGGCGGTCAAGCAGAAGGCATTGCTCGCCACCGGCGGCCCCGGTGCAAACGGCACGGGCAGCTGCTCGGTCAACGGCGCGGGCGGGGCGTCGGGCTGTATGACCAGCCAGTTCGCCGAAGCCCGCGCCGCCAACGCCGAACGCAAGGCGGCGCAGGCGGAGGGCAGGTAAGACCCCCCGCGACGGAGCGCTTACCGCTCGGTGCGCTTCAACCCTCGCATCCGGTGCCAGACGAAGATCGCGACCAGCAGCACCAGAATGGCCGCGATCCCCAGATCGGCGCGGTGAAACGCCGCCTTGATTCGCGGGTCGCTGTCCCAGCGGGCGCCCAGCTTCATGCCGACCCAGGCGAGCCCGAAACACCATGGCCACGAGCCGACGAACGTATAGGCGTGGAACGGCAGCAGTCGCATCCGCGCGACCCCGGCCGGAAAGGCGATGAACGATCGGATCAGCGGCAGCAACCGGCCGATCAGGACCGCCGGCGCACCGAACCGTTCGAAGAACCGGTCCGCCGCGTCGAGTTCGCCCGGACCGATCAGCAGATACCGGCCCCAGCGCTCCGCCGCCGGACGCCCACCGCGCTTGCCGATCTCATAGGCGACGACCGACCCGAGATTGCAACCCATCGCGCCAGCGGTCGCGGCGAGATACAGGTCGAACCTTCCGGTTGTGACCAGATAGCCGGCGAACGGCATGATGATCTCGGACGGCAACGGCACGCACGCGCTTTCGATCGCCATCAGCAGTGCGAGCCCGGGATAGCCGCCCGACGCGATGACGCCGATGATGAATGCGGCGAGCGCCGCCAGGATATGTTCGACCATCAGCGCCGGTTGCGCGATGAGGGCGATCGGGTCAACCGGAACCGCGGGCGATCGTCGGTGGTTGGCCCGGCATGACCGATCTAACGCTGAACGACGGACGCGCGATGCCCCGATTGGGGCTCGGCGTCTATCAGGTGCCGGAGGGGCAGACCGCCGCCATCGTCCGCAAGGGGATCGATACCGGCTTCCGCCTCGTCGATACCGCCGCCTTCTACCAGAACGAACTTGGCGTGGGCGATGGCGCGAAGGGTACCGACGCCTGGATAACGACCAAGCTCGCGCCCGGCCGGCATGACGCGGGCGAGGTGGCGAAGGCGCTGGACGAAAGCCTGGCGCTGCTAGGGCGCGACAGCGTCGACCTGTATCTCATACACTGGCCGGTGCCGCGGGAGGGCAAGTTCATTGAGGCATGGCGCGCGCTGATCGATGCGCGCGAGGCGGGGAAGGCGATCTCGATCGGGGTCTGCAATTTCCTGCCGGAGCATCTGGATGCGATCATCGAAGCGACGGGGGTGACGCCGGCGGTCAACCAGATCGAGCTTCACCCCGCCTTCCAGCAGCGCGACGTCCAGGCCTATGACCGCGATCACGGCATCGTCACGCAAAGCTGGAGCCCGCTCGGCCAGGGTGGCGGGTTGAAGGACGAACGGATGGTCGCGATTGCGCAGGCGCACGGCCGATCGGCGGCGCAGATCGTGATCGCCTGGCATCTGGCAAAGGGGCTGTCGGTGATCCCCAAGGCGTCGGGCGCCGAGCATCTGACGGACAATTTCGCGGCGCAGGACGTCATGCTGAGCGACGAAGACATTGCGGCGATCGACGCGATGGACGACGCGGGTGGCCGGCTGGGGCCGGACCCGCGGGAGCTGTGAAGGCTTGGCGAGACCTACCCAACCGCAGCATAGGCCGCCTTCAGGTCCTCCACGAACCGGCCATATTCCTCTTCCGCCAGCGCCTTGTCCGGCAGGCGCAGCAGATAGCTGGGGTGTACGGTGATCCATGCCGCGCCGCCGTTTGCCAGCGTCAGCACCCGTCCCCGCTCGCGGCCGATCGTCACCACGCGGCCGAATAGCGATCGTGCCGCGGTCGCCCCAAGCGCCACCGTCATCTTCGGCCGGATCAGCGCGGTTTCCTGTTCGATCCACCAGCGGCACGCCTCGATTTCGCCGCCGTCGGGCTTCGCGTGGATGCGGCGCTTGCCGCGGGGTTCGAACTTGAAATGCTTGACCGCGTTGGTGACGTAGGTGCGCGATCGATCGATGCCGGCCTGCGCCAGGGCCCGGTCGAACAGCTGGCCGGCGGGGCCGACGAACGGCATGCCGGCCAGGTCCTCCTGGTCGCCCGGCTGTTCCCCGACGAACATCATCGCGGCGTCGACCGGACCCTGCCCGAACACCGTCCGGGTCGCCGGCTTGTAGAGCGGGCAGCGCGTGCACCCCGCCGCCTCGTCGCGCAGGGCTTCCCAGGCGATCTGGCTGTTGCCGCCGATGCTCGCACGCGCCGTCTCGATCATCCCGCTCTCCCGGGCCTGCGCCCCTGCGATCAGCCCGGACACCAGCATGGTTTCGGGCATGTTCTTCCAATATCTGCGCGGCATCTCCTTCAGCATCGCGCTCTTTTTCAGCCGCGCCGGGTTGAAGACGCTGGCGTAATAGGTCTTCCAGACCTCCTCGACCGGATCGCCCTCCGGTGCCTCCGCCTTGCTTGCACCAGGACCTTCGGTCAGGATCGTGCCGTCCCAGTGCAGCGACAGCGCAGGCGTCAGGATCGACCAGCGCATGCTCGCGAAGCGGTTGAGGAAGAACGCGGCGTTCGTTCGGACGATGTGATGTTCGGGTTCGAACCAGGCGACGAAGCGGGGGGTGCCGTCCTCCTCGACCTCGCGGAACCGCAGGAACGCACGCATCTTGTGGATGTCGCGGCGGACTGCCTTGGCAAGGCCCTCCAGCCGGCGGACCAGCGGGTCGGCATGATCCTCGACCAGCTTCGGCTCGCGCTGCAACCGGTCGAGCGAGGTGTAGAGCAGCGAGAAGCGTTCGGGATCGGCCGACAGGACGACGCTTCGCGCGAGATCGATGAACGCGCGCGGGACGGCCAGCTTCGCACTGGGCGGGGCAGGGGGGACATCGAGGGGTACGGCGAACAGATCGGCGGGGGTATCGCCGATTTGCCAGATGACGTCCTCCGGCGCGACGCCGCTCGCCACCAAACCCCGCGCCGCATCGCGCCAGCCGTCGAAATCGTCGGGTTCGGAAAGGGTTACGGTCTGCATACTCCAATTACTTCGTCATGCCGGACTTGTCCCGGCATCCATCGTGCCGCAAATCCATGCTCTGGCGATTTTGCGGCACGATTGACCCCGGATTAAATCGGGGTGACGGAGCGTGCTTTGCGCGTTCACCCGAACAGCTCCATCTGCTCCGTCTTCACCTTCACCACCGGGCGGAGTTCCGCCTTGTCCGACAGCGCGACCGGACGCCAATCCTCGGCGATCAGGAACGGCCGTACCTTCGCGACCGAAACCGTCAGCCGTCCCACGTCCGCCAGCGACAGCCGCCGCCAGCGTCGGCTCGCCAGGATCGACGCGACCGCCTTCACCCCGAGCCCGGGCACGCGGAGCAGCAACTCACGCGGTGCGCGGTTGACGTCAACCGGGAAGGATGCGCGGAACTTCAACGCCCAGGCGAGCTTGGGATCGATGTCGAGCGGCAGCATCCCCGTCGCATCGTCTGCCGCAGCCACGACCTCGTCGGGGCGGTATTCGTAGAAGCGCATCAGCCAGTCGGATTGGTACAGCCGGTGTTCGCGCATCAGCGGCGGGCGTTGCAACGGCAGGACCGCGCTGGCATCGGGGATCGGGCTGAACGCGGAGTAATAGACGCGGCGCAAGCCGAACCGGTCGTAGAGCGTCGATGCCCTGGTCACGATGTCGCCGTCGGTCGCGGCATCCGCACCGACGATCATCTGCGTCGATTGCCCGGCGGGGGCGAAGCGCGGCGCGGATTTGTACTTCGCCTTCGCATCGCGGCCGTCGGCGATCGACGCCTTGACCTCCGCCATCGCGGTTTCGATCCGCGCGCCGTCCTTTTCGGGCGCGAGCCGCTTCAGCCCGCCCACGGTCGGCAGTTCGACGTTGATCGACAACCGGTCCGCGAACAGGCCCGCGCGGTGGACGAGTTCGGGGTCGGCATCGGGGATCGTCTTCAAATGGATATAGCCGCGGAACAGATGATCCTCGCGCAGCGACCGCGCGACCTCGACCATCTGCTCCATCGTATAGTTGGACGACCCGATGATGCCCGAAGAGAGGAACAAGCCCTCGATATAATTGCGCTTGTAGAAGGCGATCGTCAGGTCGACGACTTCCTTCGCGGTGAAGCGCGCGCGGCGGACGTTCGAGCTCTTGCGATTGATGCAGTAATGGCAGTCGAAGATGCAGCTGTTCGTCAGCAGGATCTTCAACAGGCTGATGCAACGGCCATCGGGCGCATAGGCATGGCAGATGCCCATGCCTTCGGTCGACCCCAGCCCCTTGCCGTCGCGCGAATTGCGCCTGGCTGTGCCCGACGATGCGCAGGATGCGTCGTATTTCGCCGCGTCCGCCAGGATCGCGAGCTTCTGCCTGGTGTCGAGCTGCGCCATCACGTTCCATATACGTTCTGGCGGGGGCATCGACAATTGCTGTGGGTTAGCGGGGGTCGCGATCGGATTGCAGGCGGTGGATGAAGCTTTCGGTATCCTCGACGAAGGACCGCACGGGCCGTCCGCCCGGGTCGCGCGACGGCTTGAAGCGGAAGCGCTGCTCGATCAGGCGACAGGTCGTGTCATCGACGCCCCGGTCGCCGCTGCTGTCGGTGACGACGCAAGCGTCGACATGGCCGTCGATCTCGACCGCGAAGCGGACGCCGACGGTCAGCGTTTCCGGCCCGTCCTCGTCGCGCCGGACGTCCGAATAGCCGAGCCGCCCCTTGGTCTGCACCGGTTCGGAGAAATCGCCGTCGCCGTCGCCATTGCCCGAACGGCCGCTGCCCGTGCCGGCCCCGGTCCCGCCCGCGCCGGTACCGGGGCCGGGCACCGGTGCCGCCCCGGTCGAGGCTTGCAGCCCGATACCTGCGATCGGCGCGATGACGATCGGCGGCGGCTGGATCGGTTGCACCTGCGGTTTCGGCGCGACGATGTCGGTCGCCTTCGATCGCAGGTTCGCGGGCGAGGCGGCACCTTCCTTGCGGTGGCTCTTCTGCGGTTCGACATGCGGCTTTTCGACCGGGGGCGGGGGTGGGGGCAAGGTCAGGCCGAACACCGCAAGGTCGCGGTCGATCGCCACCGGCATCCGCACCGTCAACCCGAACAGCAATGCGTAGAGCAGCAACGCCTGTACGATGATCGCCCCCGCACCGCCGACGATACGCCCGTTCAACAAGGATCGATCCGCAGTCACCCGCCACATTTCGGGCCGGGCAGGCGATTTGCAAGGGCAGCCATGCGATGGCGATCAGGGCTCGCCGGGTTCGACGCCGCTCGTGAAGCCGGTGATGCGCCGTCGCGCCCGTCAGGCCCCCGAAGCCCTCAGCGCCTGTTCGACATCGGGCCACGACAATGCGGTGTCGAGCTTCTTGCCGTTGATGTAGAAGCTCGGCGTGCCGGTGACATTGTACGGCGCGCGACCGGCGTCATCCATCATCTTGGTGAGCTGGTCGATCGCCGCCTGGTCGTTCAGGCACGCACGCGCCTTCGCCTCGGGCAGACCGCGCTGCTTCATGAAATCGACGAAGCCCATATAATCCGCCCAGCCATTGGCGATCGCCGGTCCGGGCGCGTTGACCAGCTTCTGCTGGAGCGCGGCGGTCGCGGTCTGATCGCTCAGCTTCTCCTCGAACGGGGCCTGACCCTGGTACATCGCCTCCAGGACGGCGAAGAAGGTCGCGGTGCCGACGCAGCGGCCGAGCAGGCTGGCGGGCAGATCGGGCGGGCCATGGACCAGGAAGTCGCGATATTCGTAACTGACCTTGCCGCTCTTGACGTACATGTTCTCCAGCGGCTGCATCGCCGTGCGGCCGAACGCACCGCAGGTCGGGCAGGTGCGCGAGCCATATTCCAGTAGCTTGATCGGCGCGTCCGGATTGCCGACGACATAGCCACCCTCCGGCGTCTTCGACACGACCTGCAGCCAGTCCTGGCCCTTCGGCGCGACGACCGGGGCGACCGGGCTGGCGGGTGCGCTTGGGGTCCCGCTATCGGCACCCTTGCCGCACGCCATCAGCGCAAGCGGCAGGAGCAGGAGGGCAAGCAAGCATTTCATCGATATACTCCGAAGGATCATTTCGCGCCGGTGGCGACCAGCGCGGGTTGCAACGTCGCCCAATTCGCGCCGGTCACGAGCTTGCCGTTCACCACGAAGGCGGGCGTACCGACGACGCCGACGGGCACCGCCGCGGTCATCGCGGTGATCCGGTCGAGTTCGGCCTGATCGGCATAGCAGGCGTCGATCCGCGCGTCGCTCAGGCCATGCGAACGACCGATCGCGGTCAGCCCGGCCCCGTCGGCATAGGCACGAAGCTGCGCCAAGGTCGGGTACATCTGCAATCGCGCGCCGTTCGCCTGCTGGAAATCCATCGCCCGGTCCAGCCAGCCGGGTTGCTGCGCGAAGATCGCACCGTTCAGCGCGACGAAGCCCGCAGGCGGGGCGCAATGCGCGAGCACCGCGGCGGACAGGTCGATCCGGTCGCGGATCAGGTTGCGGAATTCCCAGCTGGTCGATCCCGACCTGACCATTTGCCGCAACAGGACGGGCTCGGACTCGGCGACGAACGCGGCGCAGTGCGGGCAGGTGTAGCTTGCATATTCGACCAGTTTCACCCTCGCCGCCGGATTGCCGACAACATAGGCCCCCGACGGCAGCTTCACGACATGCGCGCGCCAGTCGCGCACCGGCGCGGCGGCGGTCAGCGCGGCGAATCCGATCAGGATCAGCAGCAACCGGCAATATCGACCCATCATCCGATCCTCGGCAATCCGCTGGAGGCGGCGACCCCCGCCGCGAGCGATTCGAGCACCGCCTTCAGCTCGGGATCGGCGATGCCGCGAAGGCTCCGGCCCATCTCGACCGGCATCGGCGCGGCGACGGGGGCGCTGCGTCGCGCCACCTTCGCGGGCGGCTCGCCCTGGCGGATCGCGACGCGCGCGACCGCGGCATAGCCGAAGAACCGGTTCACCCGTTCGACCAGCTCGGGTGCGATATGCTGCATCATCGGCGCGTGCGCGCCTGCGACCACGAGCGTCAGTACGCCGTCCTGTTTCTTCCCTTGCGGAAAGCGGATCGATTCGGGAGCGCTGACCGCGGCGAAGCGTTCGCCTACGATCTCTACCCAGCGGCTGACGATCGAGGATTGGACGAAGCCGAACTTGCGGAACGCCGCGCCGCCGATCGCCGGCAGCAATTCGGCGACGGCGCGCGACCGGTTCGCGCGCTGGGGCTCGGTCTGGCCGGAGGGGATGCGGACGCGCTTGCTCATCGCAGCCGTCATGCCATAGCCGATACGTGGACGCCAAGCGCTCTTCGACGGCCGCGACGATCGCCGACCGGCTGCTGGCCTGGTACGACGTCCACGCCCGCGCACTGCCGTGGCGCTATCCGCCGGGGATCGCGGCCGATCCCTACCGCGTCTGGCTGTCCGAGGTGATGTTGCAGCAGACGACGGTGGCCGCGGTCGCCCCGCGCTTCGCCGCCTGGGTGGCGCGCTGGCCCGATGTCGCAAGCCTGGCGGCGGCGGACGAATCGGCGGTGATGGCGGCGTGGGCGGGGCTTGGCTATTACGCCCGGGCGCGCAATCTGGTGAAGGCGGCGCGCGCGGTAGTCGCGGATCATGACGGCGCTTTCCCGTCGACCGAGGCGGCGCTGGCGACCTTGCCCGGGCTCGGTGCATACACCGCCGCGGCGGTGGCGGCGATCGCCTTCGGCCAGCGCGCGGTGGTGGTCGATGCCAATGTCGAGCGTGTCGTCGCGCGGCTGTTCGCGATTGCCACCCCGCTCCCCGCGGCGAGGCCCGCGATACGGGCGGCAGCGGATTCGATCACGCCGGCCCTGCGCGCCGGGGATTTCGCGCAGGCGATGATGGATCTCGGCTCGGGGCTCTGCACGACGCGCAAGCCGCGCTGCCTGTTATGCCCGGTCGCCGAGGATTGCCGCGGGCGCGCGGAGGGCGATCCCGAACGCTTGCCGGTGAAGCGCGCCAAGGTGCCCAGGCCGCAGCGCCATGGCACCATCTTCTGGTTGGAGCACGACAACCAGATATTGCTGGTCACGCGCGCCGCCAAGGGATTGCTCGGCGGGATGCGCGCGCTGCCTACCGGACCTTGGGCCGAAACGCCGCCGGGTATCGAAGGTGCCCCCGCCGTCGCAGACTGGCGGATGCTGGACGCGCACGTCACGCACGGCTTCACCCATTTCGATCTCGAACTGCGGCTTGCGGTGGCGCAGGCGGCGGGTCATGAGACGGCGGCGATCGAGGGCGAATGGTGGCCCGTCGACGATCTGGCGGCGGCGGGTCTGCCGACGGTGTTCGCCAAGGCCGCCGACGCGATGGGGAGAGACCGATGAAGAAACGACATTGGTTTGGCGCAGGCGGGACCGCGCTGCTGGCCGCCGCCGCGCTGACGGGACAAGTCGCGACCCCGCACATCCCGCTTCCCGTGCCGCGGATGCCGACCACGGCGATCCTCCCCGCGACGCAAGCGCTGTTCGACGGCTATGTCACGGACGGCAAGATGCCCGGCATCGTCGGCGCGTTCGGGGTCGGCGACGGGCCGACGCAGTTCGTCACCGCCGGCCATATCGCCACGACCCCCGGCGCGCCCGATGCCGGCCCCGACACGCTGTGGCGCGTCTATTCGATGACCAAGCCGGTCACCGCGACCGCGGCGATGATCCTGATCGAGGAGAGGAAGATCGGCCTCGACGATCCGGTGTCGAAATACATCCCGGGGTTCGCGCACATGCGCGTGCTGACCGGCCCCGACAGCCTGGACAGCCGCCCTGCGGCGCGACCGATCACGATCCGCAACCTGCTGACCCACACCGCGGGGCTTGGGTACAACATCGTCACCAAGGGGCCGCTGCTGAAGGAATATGAGCGGCTCGGCATCCTGCCCGAATCGGTAAATGTCGCCGCCGAGGTGAAGATGCGGGCCGTCCGCCCGAAGACGCTCGCCGAATTCGCCGACCGCGTCGCCACGCTGCCGCTGATCGCGGATCCGGGGACGAAGTGGAGCTATTCGATCGGGCTGGACGTGATGGGCCGCGTGATCGAGGTCGCGTCGGGCTTGCCGTTCGACGCCTTCGTCGATACCCGAATCTTCGCGCCGCTGAAGATGCGGTCGAGTTTCTGGCAGGTACCCGCGAGCGAAGCCGGGAGGCTCGCGACCAATTGCACCTTCATCGGCCAGACGATGGCGGTCGTCGATCCCGCCGCGACGTCGGTGTTCCTGCAGAAACCCAGCTTCCCTTACGGCGGTGCGGGGCTGGTGATGTCGGCGCGCGATTATGACCGGTTCCTGCACATGCTGCAGAACGGCGGCACGCTCGACGGCGTGCGGATCGCCAGCTCCGCGACGATACACCTCATGATGTCGAACCTGCTCCCAGCGGGCGTGACCTTCACGCAGGTCGCGCCGGGCACGGGAGGCACGACCGCGCCGGTGCCGCTGGGCTTCGGCGCGGGCGGGTCGGTCTATCTGGCGGACAAGCCGGGCGGGGCGTCGAAGGGCACCTATGGCTGGGGCGGCGCGGCCGGGACGATCGCCTGGGTCGATCCGGTGAAGCATGTCCGCGGCACCGTCATGGTCAATTACTTCCCGGCGGATCAATGGCCGACGCGCACCGACATCCCCGCCGCCTTGTCCAGGGACTATGCGCGGTTCCGGCGGTGAGCGCACCCGGCTTCACGGGCAGTCCGCTCGACCGCAGCGACGCGATCCGCCACGACGTGGACGCCTTCGCCGTGGCGGCGAGCGACTGGCGCGCGCGGTTGCTCAAGCTCGACGGGCTGATGCCCGAGGTCGCACCCGACGGCAGCCTGGTGTGGACGACGCTGGCGGACGCGGCGGAGGAAGCGGTGCTGGTGCTGCTCGGCCTGATCGACGACCGGCCGCATTTCGCCGCCTGGCTGCCCGACCGTGCGAAGGGCCCGGCAACGCCCATGCGCAGCCCCGCGATGACCGCAGCACTGTCGCTGCTCCGCCCCGAAGAGGCGTCGACCTATGCCGCGGCGCGCAGCGTCCTCGACTGGCACGACCGTCACCGCTTCTGCGCCAATTGCGGCACCGCGACCGCGGTCATCAAGGCAGGCTGGGCGCGGTCCTGCCCCAATTGTGGCGCGGAGCATTTCCCCCGTGTCGACCCCGTCGTCATCATGATCGCGGACCATGACGGCCGCGCGCTGTTGGGCCGCGGCAAGAACTGGCCCGCGGGGCGATACTCCGCGCTCGCCGGGTTCCTGGAACCGGGCGAATCGATCGAGGAAGCGGTCGCGCGGGAGATCCGCGAGGAGGCGGGCGTCGCGGTCGATCGCGTGCGCTATGTCGCCAGCCAGCCCTGGCCTTTCCCGTCATCGCTGATGATCGCCTGCATCGGCGAGGCGGCGGACGACGCGCTGACGGTCGACCACAACGAACTGGAGGACGCGATCTGGGTCTCGCGCGCGGATGTCCGCCGCGTACTGGCGGGCAAGGACGGGCCGTTCATCGCGCCGCCGCCCTATGCGATTGCGTTTACGTTGCTGACGGAATGGGCGGCATGAAGATCGTTGCGATGCTTTTGGCGATACTCGGTCAAACGGCTATTCAGCCGACTATCGAGTTGCCTCGACCCTTTCCACCTGACTATCTTTATTACACAAGCAGCGGCTTAATGAGCCAACCGCGCGAACTGTTCATCGACCTTAAGACGGGCGCAACGGTCGTCGCGAGCGCACCGAACGAGGGCACGATGATGCTGCGGCATAGGGCGCAGGCCAGTTCTGGCGAGTTGGAGATGTTCCGTGGATTGGCAAGGGGGATGATCGTGGCTGGCGGCGAGTTGGCAAGCTGCCAGCAGTGGCGAAAGGCGCATCCGCAAGACTTCCAGCTTCCGCAGATGGATGCCCGGGCTCATGTGTCCGTTGCGCTGGCGGGCAAATATGCCGACACGCCTGCCAATCTCAGTTGCTGGACGCCCGAGGCCAACGCTTTTGGCCGACCGATGACCGTGTTTATCGACAGGGTTGTCGGCACACCTTAGAGATTGGCTGTGAGCAGGAAAGCATTCAGTCCCGCGGTGCAGGATCAGCTCGATTGCCTTGCGGCTATGGCGGATGAGAAAATTGACACCGTCGATATTCCGGAAGCGTCGGCTGAGGCGTGGCAATACGCCTGTCGGTCGGGCTTGGATCGCCCGCTTAAAAGTTCGCGGGAAGAATGATTTAGAGCGGCGCGCACCGCTTTCCTGGGAGACCAAGGCTATCGCGTGCTCCGATTCTGGAACAGCGAGGTGATCAAAAATCGCGATGGCGTTCTGGAGACGATCCTTGCCATATTGGTCGAACGGACCGATCGGTAGAAGAAGACTCTCACCCTATGCGCCCGCGAAAGCGGGAGAGGGCTAAGAAGAGCGGTTCTCAAGTGAGCGAAAACAGACACCTGCAACGCCCGCTCGCAATGTTGGATTTTCCATGCGACCCCATCCACCATGCCGGTCGCCCCAACCCCGACAAACGCGATTGCTGAAACCGCAACCCCTCGCGCGGAGGCGTTTCCGCGCGTGACGTGGCGTCCACTTCGTCCACTTCCGAATGCGTTTCCTGCAATCGTCGGCGAATCAGCCCCGCGCGCGCGCCTGCGGATAGGTCCCCAGCAGGCGTACCCATTTCGAATGGAACGCCAGCTCCTCGATCGCGCGGTCGAATCCTGCGTCGCCCGGCTTGCCGTCGACATCCGCGTAGAATTCGGTCGCCGCAAAGGTGCCGCCGCGCTGGTAGCTTTCGAGCTTCGTCATGTTGACGCCGTTGGTCGCGAAGCCGCCCATCGCCTTGTACAGGGCGGCGGGGACGTTCTTCACCTCGAAGATCAGGCTGGTCATCCACGGCCCCGCGCCGATCGCGGGCTTGCCGCCTCGCGCCAGCGTCACGAAGCGGGTCATGTTGTGGTCGGCATCCGCCAGGTCGGTCGCGAGCAGGTGCAGTCCGTAGATGTCGGCGGCGGCGGGGGGCGCGAGCGCCGCGATGGCCGGGTCGCCGATCTCCGCCACCATCGCCGCCGCGCCCGCGGTGTCGGGATAGGCGACGGGGGCGATGCCGTGCGCCTTCAGCCAGTGGCGGCACTGGCCAAGCGCCTGCGGATGGCTCATCGCTTCGCGCACCTGTTCGCGGCTGCCCAGACCCATCAGCGCGTGGCGGATCGGCAGGAAATGTTCGCCGGTGATGACCAGCCCCGATTCCGGCAGCAGGAAATGCATGTCCGCGACGCGGCCATGGAGCGAGTTCTCGATCGGGATGATCGCGCAGTCCGCGCGCCCGTCCTTCACCGCGTCGATCGCGTCGGCGAAGTCGAAGCAGGGGAGCGGCAATCCGTCGGGGAAGGCCTGCGTGGCGGCGACGTGACTGTTCGCGCCGGGCGCACCCTGGAACGCGACGGTGCGTTCCGGTTCGGTGGCGGCGGCGGCGGTCATCGCGGCGACGATGGGGCGGGCGGGGGCGGCGAAGTTCTCCACGGGGGCGAAGCGTTACGCGCTGGGCGACCGGATGAGCAAGCGCGCTTGCGGAGGCTTCGCGGCTTTTCTATGGGAATGAGGACGTATGACCGGGGCAGGCTGATATAATGGACAATCGGACGAACACGATCGCGGGCTGGGTGCTGGCCGGTTGCGGGATCGCGCTCGGGCTCACGATCGTCGGGACCAAGGTCTACGACACCGGCCGTCCCGAGAAGATGGGCTATGCGATCGAAGGCGTCGAGGACACGGGCGGCGGCGGCGAGGCTGCGGCCATCCCCGTCGCGTCGCTGCTGCCGACCGCGGACGCTGCCAGGGGCGGGGAGGTGTTCAAGAAATGCGCCGCCTGCCACACGATCGACCAGGGCGGGGCGAACGGCATCGGCCCGAACCTGTACGGCACGCTCGGCGAAGGGATCGGCCAGGGCAAGGCGGGCTTCGCCTTCTCGGACGCGCTGAAGGGTGTCGGCGGCAACTGGGATTTCGAGAAGATGAATGCGTGGCTGACGAGCCCGCGCAAGTTCGCGCCGGGGACGAAAATGACCTTCGCCGGCCTGTCGAGTCCGCAGGACCGCGCCAATGTCCTGCTGTACATCAACCAGCAGGGTTCGAACCTGCCGCTCCCCGCCGCGCCGGCTGCCGGTGCAAAGCCGGATGCCAAGGTCAGTGGCACCGCACCCACCGCGGCGCCCGGCGCGAAGAGCGCGATCGACGCGGTCGCGACCGACCGCCGTGCATCGACGGCGGACATCGCCAACACCGGCACGCCGGCATCGGGCGCGCCATCGGTCGATCCCGAAGCGGCACGGCGTGGGGCGCGGGTCGGGAAATAGGAACTGGTGTCCGACTGACTAGATATTAACCCTTCACCGCCGCCCGCTCCTGGTAGAATCGCTGTACCGCCGCCCAGGCCTCTTCCGCGGTCTCGACGAAGGTGAAGATACCGAGGTCCTTTTCGCTGACGACACCCTCCTCGACCAAGGCCTTGAAGTTCACGACCCTGTTCCAGAACGCACGACCGAACAGCAGGACCGGAATGGGTTCGATCTTGCCGGTCTGGATGAGCGTCAGCAGTTCGAACAATTCGTCGAAGGTGCCGAACCCGCCCGGAAACGCCGCCAGCGCCCGGGCATGCAGCAGGAAATGCATTTTCCGGAGCGCGAAATAGTGGAACTGCATCGACAACGCCGGGGTGACGTACGGGTTGGGGGCCTGTTCGTGCGGCAGGACGATGTTAAGCCCGATCGACTCCGCGCCGACATCCGCCGCGCCGCGGTTCGCCGCCTCCATGATCGACGGACCACCACCCGAGCATACGACGAATTGCCGATTGCCGTCCGCGTCGCGGGGCAGGACGCTGATGATCCGGGCGAGTTCGCGGGCCACCTCGTAATAGCGCGACTTCTCGACCAGCCGCTCGGCGATCCTCCGCGCCTTGTCGTCGGTCGCCAGCGCCAGCAGCGCCTCGGCCTTGGCGGGTTCGGGGATCCGCGCAGAGCCGTAGAACACGAACGTCGACGCGATCTTCGCCTCGTCGAGCAGCAATTGCGTCTTCAGCAGTTCCAGCTGGAAGCGGACCGGCCGGAGATCCTCGCGCAGCAGGAAATTCATATCCTGAAATGCCAGGCGATAGGCCGGGTTCTCGGTCTGCGGCGTGCTGATCCCCCGTTTGGCGGAGGCGGCGTCCTCTCCGGCGGGGGCGAAGACGCGGGTGGGTATGTGGGTGTCGGTCATCCGGGGCCGGTAGAGCATCGGCGCGCGACACGCCAGCGGGACGAGCCCGGTACGATCGGTCTTGCCACCGGGGCCGCGCGCCCTTAGTGCCATCGACGGGCCACGCTGTCCCAACGCAGCGCGCGCTCTCTGTGAGGAGAGAGACATTGACGGACATACTGACCGCCCCGAATCCGGGCGCGATGGCGAAGCCTGTTACGAAACCGGCGCGTCCCTATTTCTCCAGCGGCCCTTGTGCCAAGCCGCCGGGCTGGGACGCTGCCAAGCTGGCCGCCGCGTCGCTCGGTCGATCGCACCGGTCGAAGATCGGCAAGGAGCGGCTCCAATACTGCATCGACCTGATGCGCGACGTGCTGAAGCTGCCCGACACTCACCGTATCGGCATCGTCCCCGGCTCCGACACCGGCGCGTTCGAAATGGCCATGTGGACGATGCTCGGGCAGCGCGGCGTGACGACGCTGGCCTGGGAAAGTTTCGGCGAAGGCTGGGTGACCGATGCGGTCAAGCAGCTGAAGATCGATCCCGTCGTGGTCCGCGCCGACTATGGGCGATTGCCCGATATGGCGCAGGTCGACTGGTCGACCGATGTGCTGTTCACCTGGAACGGCACCACCAGCGGCGTGCGCGTGCCGGATGTCGAGTGGATCCCGGACGACCGCGAAGGGCTGAGCTTCGCCGACGCGACGTCGGGCGTATTCGCCTATGATATCGACTGGGCGAAGATCGATGTCGCGACGTTCAGCTGGCAGAAGGTGCTGGGCGGCGAGGGTGCGCACGGCGTCCTGATACTTGGCCCCCGCGCGGTCGAGCGGCTGGAAAGCTACACGCCTGCCTGGCCGCTGCCAAAGGTCTTCCGGCTGGTGTCCAAGGGCAAGCTGACCGAGGGCGTATTCAAGGGAGAGACGATCAACACGCCGTCGATGCTCGCGGTCGAGGATGCGATCTTCGCGCTGGAATGGGGCAAGGGGCTCGGTGAGGGCGGGCTCATCGCGCGCTCGGACGCCAATGCGGCCGCGCTGGATGCGATCGTGGCCGAGCGCGATTGGCTCGGACACCTCGCGGCGGACCCCGCATCGCGGTCTAAGACCAGCGTCTGCCTGACGGTCGCGGGTGCGGACGAGGCTTTCATCAAGGCGATGGCATCGGCGCTAGAGAAGGAAGACGCGGCCTACGACATCGCCGGCTACCGCGACGCGCCGCCGGGGCTCCGTATCTGGTGCGGCGCGACGGTCGACACCGCGGACATCGTCGCGCTCGGGCCTTGGCTCGACTGGGCCTATGCGGTGGCGAGGGCCGGCTGATCTTCCATGCTGCGGCGCGATCAGGAGCCGGGGCTGCACGCTTAACCTTTGTAACCCCGGGCTCATGCTTTCAGGAGCACGGGCTACCATTCGAAAGTAGCTCAACAATGCCAAAAGTCCTCATCTCCGACAAAATGGATCCCCGCGCCGCGCAGATCTTCCGCGAACGCGGGGTCGCGGTCGACGAGATCACCGGCAAGACCCCCGAAGAGGTCATCGCGATCATCGGCGATTATGACGGGCTCGCGATCCGAAGTTCTACCAAGGTCACCAAGGCGATCCTCGCTGCCGCGACCAATCTGAAAGTCGTCGGCCGCGCCGGGATCGGTGTCGACAATGTCGACATCCCTGCGGCGTCGGCAAAGGGCGTCGTCGTCATGAACACGCCGTTCGGCAACTCGATCACCACCGCCGAACACGCCATCGCGCTGATGTTCGCGCTCGCCCGCCAACTGCCCGAGGCGGATGCCAGCACGCAGGCCGGCAAGTGGGAGAAGAACCGCTTCATGGGCGTCGAGCTGACGTCGAAGACGCTGGGTCTGATCGGTGCCGGCAATATCGGATCGATCGTCGCAGACCGCGCACGCGGCCTGAAGATGAAGGTCGTCGCGTTCGACCCGTTCCTGACACCCGAACGGGCGATCGAGATCGGGGTGGAGAAGGTGACGCTCGACGACCTGCTCGCACGTGCCGATTTCATCACGCTGCATACGCCGCTGACCGATCAGACGCGCAACATCCTGTCGGCGGAAAATCTCGCGAAGACGAAGAAGGGCGTTCGGATCGTCAATTGCGCGCGCGGTGGCCTGATCGACGAGGTCGCGCTGAAGGCGGGGCTGGACTCGGGGCAGATCGGCGGTGCGGCGCTCGACGTTTTCGTCAGCGAACCTGCCGAGGCGTCGCCGCTGTTCGGCACGCCGAATTTCGTCAGCACACCGCATCTGGGCGCATCGACGACGGAGGCGCAAGTCAATGTCGCGATCCAGGTCGCCGAACAGATGGCGGATTTCCTCGTTAACGGCGGCGTCACCAACGCGCTCAACATGCCGAGCCTGTCCGCGGAGGAAGCGCCAAAGCTGAAGCCATATATGGCGCTGGCGGAAAAGCTCGGCTCGCTCGTCGGCCAGCTGGCGCGTGGGGCGATCGACCGTATCTCGGTGCATAGCGAGGGCGCGGCCGCCGAGCTGAACGCCAAGCCGATTACGAGCGCGGTCCTTGCCGGTTTCCTGCGCACCCAGACCGCGACGGTCAACATGGTCAACGCGCCGCTGCTGGCACGCGACCGCGGGCTCGAGGTGCGCGAAGTGCGTACCGAGCGCGAAGGCGATTACCACACGCTGCTAAGAGTCGCCGTGCGGACCGAAGACGGCGAGCGCTCGGTCGCAGGAACCCTGTTCGGCGACCAGGCACCGCGGCTGGTCGAGCTGTTCGGGATCAAGGTCGAGGCCGATCTGGCGGGGCCGATGCTGTATGTGGTCAACGTCGATGCGCCGGGGTTCATCGGCCGGCTTGGTACGACGCTCGGCGAGGCGGGGGTGAACATCGGCACTTTCCACCTCGGACGGCGTTCGGCCGGGGGCGAAGCGGTGCTGCTTTTGTCGGTGGATGAGGCGGTGACGGGGGAACTGCTGACGAAGGTCCGCGCATTGCCGGGGGTGAAGACCGCGACCGGTCTGGTGTTTTGAACCTAATCCTCCCCGTAAACAGGGAGGAATTTGCGTTGTGCTCCTACCACGCTATCAAGCCCCGGGCATGACCGCGCTGCTTCCCCAGGGTTTCCACGACCGCCTGCCGCCCTTTGCCGACGCCGCGGCGGGGGTCGAGGCGCGAGTGTTGGAGGCGGCGCGGCTCTATGGTTATGAACGCGTCGATCCGCCGCTGGCGGAATTCGCGGAGGGACTCGGCGCGCGGCTGAAGGCGGGGGGGCTGGCGGATGCGGTCCGGTTCGTCGATCCGGTCAGCCAGGCGACCCTTGCGATCCGCCCCGACCTGACCGCGCAGGTCGCGCGGATCGCCAGTGCGCGGTTGGGACATCATCCGCGACCGGTGCGGCTATCCTATGCAGGTACGGTGCTGAAATTGCGTGCGAGCGAATTGTCGCCGGCGCGCGAAACGCGGCAGATCGGGGCGGAGTTGATCGGGCTCGACTCGGTGGCGGCCGCGCAGGAGGTCGTCGGCGTCGCGGTCGATGCGCTGGTCGCCGCCGGGGCAAAGGGCCTGTCGATCGACTTCACGCTGCCCGACCTGGTGGACACGCTCGCCGCCGGGCCGCTGCCGGTCGACCCGGCGTGGATCGGTCCTTTGCGCGAACGCCTCGATGCGAAGGATGCGGGCGGCGTCGCTAGCATCGCGTCCGTCTATCTGCCGCTGATCGAGGCGGCGGGACCGTTCGATGCCGCGATCGATCGGTTGCGGCGGTTCGATACCGGCGGCGTGCTGCGTAGTCGGCTCGACGCTCTGGTTGCGATCGCGACCGGGATCGGCGACCGCGTAACGTTGACGCTCGACCCGACCGAGCGACACGGCTTCGAATACCAGACCTGGCTGGGCTTTTCGTTGTTCGCGGACGGCGCGTCGCGCGAGGTCGGGCGTGGGGGCACCTATACGATCGTCCATGCGGATGGCGGCGAGGAACCCGCGACCGGGTTCTCGCTATTCGCCGATCTGCTGACGGGCGGTGCGCAGTCGGTCGAGCGACGGCGGCTATTCGTGCCGTTCGGCACCGCGCCGCCGGATAGCGCGGCCATGCGCCGTACTGGCTGGGTGACCGTCGCCGCGCTTGAGCCGAACGACACGCCCGGGGCGCAATTGTGCACGCATGTGCTGACGGATGGGATGGCCCGGCCGCTCGGCGATTGACACTTGCGGGGCGCACCCGCTAGCGCGCCTTCGCATAACTGAACCATCCGCGCGTCGAGCCCTGTCGAAGGGCGTGCGGGTCCGTCCGGCAGGCGGAGAATCATATCATGGCGAACGTAGCGGTCATCGGCGCGCAATGGGGCGACGAGGGCAAGGGCAAGATCGTCGATTGGCTTGCAAGCCGCGCCGACATGGTCGTCCGCTTCCAGGGCGGGCACAATGCGGGCCATACGCTGGTCGTCGGCGACAAGACTTACAAGCTGTCGCTGCTGCCATCGGGGCTGGTGCGTGGGACGCCGTCGGTGATCGGCAACGGCGTCGTGCTCGATCCCTGGGCGCTGCGCGACGAGATCGCACGGCTGAGCGAGCAGGGGGTGGTCGCGACGCCCGACGTGCTGCGCATCGCCGACAATTGCGCGCTGATCCTGCCGTTCCACCGTGATCTCGACGGCCTGCGCGAGGATGCGAGCGGGGCGGGAAAGATCGGCACGACGCGGCGCGGGATCGGGCCGGCCTATGAGGACAAGGTCGGCCGCCGCGCGATCCGGGTGTGCGATCTGGCGCATCTGGACGATCTGGGCGCGCAGTTCGACCGCCTGACCGCGCATCACGACGCGCTGCGTGCGGGGTTCGGCCAGCCGCCGGTCGATCGCCACCGTCTGATCGCCGACCTGCACGAGATTGCGGGTTTCGTGCTGCCCTTCGCCAAGCCGGTCTGGCGCGATCTCAATGAGGCGCGGTCGGCGGGCAAGCGTATCCTGTTCGAGGGCGCGCAGGGGGTGCTGCTCGACAACGACCACGGAACCTATCCGTTCGTCACCTCGTCGAACACCGTCGCCGGGGCCGCGGCTGCGGGATCGGGGATCGGCCCATCCGGCGTCGGCTTCGTGCTCGGGATTGCGAAGGCGTATACGACGCGCGTCGGCTCCGGGCCGTTTCCGACCGAACTGGATGACGAGACCGGCGAACGACTGGGGCAGCGCGGGCATGAATTCGGTACGGTCACCGGGCGCAAGCGGCGGTGTGGCTGGTTCGATGCGGTGCTGGTACGGCAATCGGCGGCGGTCGGCGGCGTCACGGGAATTGCGCTTACCAAGATCGACGTGCTCGACGGGATGGAACGGATCGCGATCTGCATCGGCTATCGGCTCGGCGACCGGACGCTCGACTATTTTCCCGCACACGCCGCGGACCAGGCGGCGGTCGTGCCGGTTTACGAGACGATGGACGGCTGGCAGGAATCGACGGCCGGCGCGAGAAGTTGGGCCGACCTGCCTGCACAGGCGATCAAGTACATCCGCCGCGTCGAGGAACTGATCCGCTGTCCCGTATCGCTCGTATCGACGAGCCCGGAACGCGAGGATACGATCCTGGTCCGCGACCCCTTCGCCGACTGACGCAAACATGAAAACCGGGCGACCTCGAGGCCACCCGGCTTTCTGCAGCATCAAGCCAGTCGGCGATCAGCGCTGCGGCGGGGTCGTCGTGGTGCCGGTGCTGGTTCCGCCGCCCATCGTACCCGTGGTCGAGCCACCCGTGGCCGATCCGGTCGTCCCGGACGACGAACCGGTACCCGTCGATCCGCCAGTGCTGCTGCCGGTCGACATCGACCCGTCGGTGCTGGTGCCCGGCATCGAGGTCGACATCGACCCGTCGGTGCTCGTGCCGGTCGTCGAGCTGGTGCCCGACTTGCCGCGGGTCGACTTGCCGCGCGTCGTCTTGGTACCGGTCGTCGCCTGGCCACTGGTACCCATCGACATCGTCGATCCGGCGGTCGATCCCGAGCCCGTCGAACCCATCGACCCGCCCGCGCTCGAACCGGTACCACCCGTCGTCTGGGCGATGGCCAGGGTCGGCAGCATCATGGCGGCGGCGGCGATCGTGATTGCAATACGCATCTTTTCTCTCCTGGATGTAGCAGGGGATGAACGATCGTTTAGCATGTCCGTTCCGTGATTTAGCCGATCTGACCGCGATGGAGCAACGACTGGTCGGCCAGTACGAGCGCCATCATCGCTTCCACGACCGGAACGCCGCGAATACCGACGCACGGATCGTGGCGACCTCTGGTGGCGATGTCCGTTGCTTCGCCGCTCCGCGTGATCGTGGCGACCGGCGTCAGGATCGAGCTGGTCGGCTTGAATGCGACCCGCACGCGAATCGGCTGACCGGTCGCGATCCCGCCGGCGATCCCGCCGGCATGATTGGACAGGAATTCGGGGCCGTCGGCACCGGGACGCATCGCGTCCGCGTTGGTTTCGCCCGACAAGGTAGCGGCGGCGAACCCGTCGCCGATCTCGACGCCCTTGACGGCGTTGATCGACATGCAGGCGGCGGCGAGTTCGGCGTCCAGCTTGGCGTAGAGCGGCGTGCCCCACCCGGCGGGCACCCCGGTCGCCTCGCACATGACGACTGCGCCAAGCGACGATCCCGCCTTGCGCGCGCTGTCGACCAGCACCTCCCAGCGCCCAGCGGCGGCGGCGTCGGGGCAGAAGAAGGGGTTACCGTCGATCTGCACATCGTCGAAATTCGCCGGGTCGACCGCATCGCCGCCGATCGCCTCGACCCAGGCGCGGATGCGCACCTGCGGTATGACGAGCCGCGCGACCGCACCCGCGGCGACCCGGCTCGCGGTTTCGCGCGCCGACGACCGGCCGCCGCCGCGCGGATCGCGAAAGCCGTATTTGGCGTCATAGGCGTAATCGGCATGGCCTGGGCGATAGGCGCGCGCGACCTCGCTGTAATCCTTCGATCGCTGGTCGACATTCTCGATCATGAGGCTGATCGGCGTGCCCGTCGTCCGCCCCTCGAACACGCCCGACAGGATCCGCACCAGATCGGGCTCGCGCCGCTGCGTGGTGAAGCGCGACGTGCCCGGGCGGCGCTTGTCGAGCCAGGGCTGGATGTCGGTTTCGGCAAGCGCGATGCCGGGCGGACAGCCATCGACGACCGCGCCGATCGCGGGCCCGTGCGATTCACCCCAGGTGGTGAAACGGAACAGGCGACCGAAGGTGTTGACGCTCATGCGAAGGGACCGCGGCTAAGTTTACAAAGTTTACGATAGTGCGCGCAATTCACGCCCCCCGCTGCCGAGAGCGAACGAGGAAAAGTCGTGAGGCGGAGGCGATCCATGTCACGGCCATGCCACAGCGCGTCCGTGTAGGACAGGACGGACCGCGCCATCGCGGCGTGATCGCGAGCGGGGTCGGACGGCCGATCAAGCCTGATATCGCCTACCTGATCGGTCGCGGAAGTGGAGGAAGTGGAGGCATGCCATTCGCTTCTCCACTTCGCGTAAAAACAACGGCTTACGGCAAGGGAGGCCCTGGAGGCAGACAGGAGATTACCGCAGCATCGCATCGTGCGAGCATTGCATATCGATGAGTTTGTAGGACAGAAGCGTATTCTGGGAGTTTCGCCCCGTTGTGGAAGCCCACCAGCACAGCGATCCCGGAAGCAGGCATTGAGCTTGGTAGCAGAGCTGTCATCATCGACAAATTGCAGTTGGTGGGGTCGCGTCGATGAGGAAAGCAATGTGGATCGCGTTGGCAGCGGCTGTTTCGGTGCCTTCCGCAAGTCAGTCAGGTCGCTTTCAACTGCCGGCCGAGCGCGACTGGAGCGCAACCTTGAGGCAGGACGCACAGGCCCTGCACGATGAGGTCGTCGCCAATCATCCAGGGCCAGTCAACACCTCCGATCCGGGCTTCGCCGAGCGCAACGACGCTCAGCTGAAGCGCGCGTTGAAGCGGGCACGCACCGCTCGAACGTATGAAGACTATTTCTACGCACTCAGGGAATATACGGCGTCATTCAACGACGGGCACTTCGGTTTCGGTTCCTGGGGGTCGGTGGCGACGCCCTACGCCCACCTCGCCTGGCCCGGCTTTCTGACAAACTACGACGGGCGTGGCATACCGCGTGTCGTCGTCCGCGCCGACGACGCGCCGGTGCCGCTTGCGGCGTAGCTGATCGGCTGCGACGGCCGAACCGCCGAACGGTTGGGGGCCGAGATACTCGGTGCGCAATGGGGGCGGTGGATGCTCCAGTCCCAGCGGGAGAGCTTCGGTAATTTGCTCTTCATGAGCTGGGGCGATCCATATGTGCCTCGCCCGTCCAAATGCGACTTTTCGTTCAACGGACGTCACCAAACGGTGACGCTGGCCTGGCGGGTCATCGGGGACAAGGAAGCATCAGCGCAGGAAGATGCGGCGCGGCATGTCGTTTCCTACGCGTTCGCGAACCGGACCCTAGCAAACGGCATGCGCTGGTTCGGCATACCGTCCTTTAATGGTGACCCCGGATCGGCGGCGGGCAAGGCGCTCCCTCCGATGATCGCCGCATTGCAACAGGACCGAGAGGCGCTTGCGACAGGGCCGGGGATCGTCTTCGATCTGCGCGGGAATGGCGGCGGCTCCTCGGACTGGTCCTATCAGATCGCTAAAATCCTCTGGGGCGAACAGGCGCTTAGCCGGCGTCCCGAAACCAGGATCGACGTCGATTGGCGGGTATCCGCAGCGAACCTCAAGACTATCGATGACGGCTACGCCAGACGAGGCGGCAAGGACATGTCAGCCGAAAGTCGGCGATGGTACGAAGCCGTCATTGCCGGTCTGAAGGGCGCACTCGCCCGGAATGCCGCCCTGTGGCGCGAGGGCGATACCTCCAACGCCGAGACGACGGCGACAGCGCTACCGACCCCGGCAGTCACGCCCCTGCATGCGCCGGTGTACTTCATCACGGACGCGAGCTGCGGGTCGGCCTGCCTCGACGCGGTCGACCTGTGGCGCTCCATGGGAGCGATCCATGTCGGTCGCACCACCAGCGCCGACACGCTCTATATGGAAGTGCGGTCGTTCAAGCTGCCGAGCGGGCTCTCGGGTGGCGGCATGCCGATGAAGGTCTACCGTGGACGACCGCGAGGATCGAACGAGCCGGTCGTCCCGGTCTACCATTTCGATGGAGACATGACCGACACCGCTGGCCTTGAAACTTGGATCGTCGGCCTGCAGAAAACGAAGGCGAGCAGCTGATTGTACGCGAGCAAGGATGGCAGCTCGCCCCCAATTGCAGAATTCTCTTCTTAGCCCTCTCCCGCCCGCGAAGGCGGGAGAGGGCTAAGAAGACGATCTCTGCTTACCATCACCGGGCACAGACGCCACCGTCACGCCAAAGCGATATCCGGTGCGTCCTCGGCCTTCATGCCGATCACGTTGTAGCCCGCATCGACATGGTGGATTTCGCCCGTCACGCCGCTGGCCAGATCGCTCAGCAGGTACAATCCCGCGCCGCCGACATCGTCGATCGTCACGTTGCGCTTCAGCGGGCTGTTCAGCTCGTTCCATTTCATGATGTAGTTGAAATCGCCGATGCCGCGGGCCGCGAGCGTCTGGATCGGCCCGGCCGAGATCGCGTTGACGCGGATGTCGTCGCGGCCGAGGTCGACCGCGAGATATTTGACGCTCGTCTCCAGCGCCGACTTGGCGAGGCCCATGACGTTGTAATGCGGGATAACCTTTTCCGCGCCGTAATAGGTCAGCGTCAGCAGGCTGCCGCCATCGGGCATCATCTTGGCCGCGCGCTGCGCGACCGCGACGAACGAATAGACGCTGATGTTCATCGTCATCAGGAAATTGTCGAGCGTCGTGTCCATGAACCGGCCGCGCAGCTGGGTCTTGTCGGAAAAGCCGATCGCATGGACGACGAAATCGATCGTCTCCCATTCCTTCGCCAGCGCGGCGAACGTCCGGTCGAGCGCGTCCATGTCCGCGACGTCGCAATCGAACAGGCGCGCGACGCCCAGTTGTTCGGCGAGGGGGCGGACACGCTTCTCCATCGCCGCACCCTGGTAGCTGAAGGCCAGTTCCGCACCCGCTTCGCCGAGCTTGCGCGCGATGCCCCATGCGAGCGACTTGTCGTTGGCGAGCCCCATGATCAGCCCGCGCTTGCCCGCCATCAGTCCATTCACGCCGTCCGCCCCTCCGGTATTTCCGTTGCTTCGTCCTGTAGCGCCACCGCGGCGGGTTCTGCCAGCGCCGCGTTCAGATGCGCCCCGAAAACCAGCCCCAGCCCGACGAGGTAGAAGAACAGCAGCGCGACGATCACGCCCGCCAGGCTGCCATAGGTCATGTCGTAGCCGCCCAGCTGCGCGAGCACGATCGGCAGGAGCGCGGTGATCGACACCCACCAGACCGTCGTGAACAGCGCGCCCGGCCATTTGCGGCTGCCGGTGTAGCGATATCTGGACGGCGTCACCGAATAGAACAGCGCGTACAGCGCGAAGAACATGACGACCCCCGGGATCGCGCGCGACACGCCGATCCAGGTCACGGCATCCGCGGCGAAAGGCAGCAGGCGGTAGATGAACTGCTCGACCGCGGTCAGGACGCCCTGCGCCAGGAACGACAGCATCGCGATCACGACCGAGGCGACGATCGCCAGTGTCGATCCCAGCCGCGCCCGCCAGAACGGCGATGTGGACGTGACCCCGTAGGCGCGGCGGAAGATGTCGCGGATCGTCTCGACGAAACCGCCCACCGTCCAGAGCCCGACCAGCCCGCCCAGCCACAGCAGCGAGCCCGTGCGCGCGGCGAGGACGGTGGCGATCGGCGCGCGCAGGATACCCGCGACCTTGTCGGGCACGACGTGGAGAAAACTCTCGACCGCGCGGTGCGTATCGTAGCTTTGCCCCAGCAGCGACAGGATCGCGGCGGCGACGATGAAGAACGGGAACAAGGTCATGATAGCAAGATAGGCCAGGTTCCCGGCATGGATGAACCCGTCGGTGAAGACGCCGAAGACGGTTCGTTTCAGAATCTCGAAGGCGTAGGAGCCGGGCCGGACCTTCGCCAGCTGCCGGTCGAACCGTGCGCGTGCGGTGCCGCCATGACGGCCGCGATCTTCCGGGGTCAAGGTGATCGCATCGGTCATTATGATGTCAGACCCATCGCCGCCCGTGGGTTCCCGGCATGTTCGACCGCCCAGTTCTCGACGAACGCGGTCAGCGCCGCGTCATCGGCCGGCACGTTCACCATCAGCGTGATCATCTGATCGCCGCGCCCGCCGCCCTTCTTGTGGAAACCCTTGCCCTTCAGCCGCAACGTCCGGCCCGAACTCGTGCCCCTGGGGACCGTCAGCATCACCGGTTTCTCGACCGTCGGTACCTTGACCGAAGCGCCCAGCACCGCCTCGCCGAGCGTGATCGGCAGGTCGATCCGGACGTCGTCGCCATCGCGTACGAAGAAACGGTGCGGCAGGATCTCGATCGTGACGATCGCGTCGCCCGCGCCGCCGGGAGCGGGCTCGCCCTTGCCCGCGAGCCTCATCTGGGTGCCCGTTTCGACGCCGGCGGGCAGTTTCAGGTCGATCGTCCTGCCGTCGCCGAGCGTCACGCGCTGCGCGCTCAGCATCGCCGCATCGACGAACGGCACTTGCAGCGAATAGGCGATATCGGCACCCTTTGGCTGCGGGCGGCGGCCGAAGCCGCTCGCGAACCCGCCGCCGCCGCCGCCGCCACGCTGCGCACCGCCGAACAGCCCTTCGAAAATATCGCTCATGTCGGGCTCGCCGCCGCCGAACCCCTGGCTCCGAAACCCCGCGCCGCCCGGCTGCGGCCGACCGCCGCCGCCCCCGCCATGGCCGAACGGTGCGGCGGGATTGCCGTCCCCGTCGATCTCGCCGCGGTCGAACCGTCCGCGCTTTTCCTTGTCGGTCAGCAGGTCGTACGCGCCGGTAACCGTGCTGAACCGTTCGGAGGCCTTCGGATTGTCCTTGTTGCGATCCGGGTGCAGCTCCTTGGCGAGCTTGCGATAGGCCTTCTTGATGTCGGCCTCGGACGCGTCGCGCGCCACCCCGAGCGTCTTGTACGGATCGGCCATTCTATCCCCGTTCGCGTGTATTACCCGCCTATGTGGGGCAGGCGCTCCCCCAAGGCAATCAGGTGGCGTATTCGTCGACCGGCGCGACGTCCACGCTGACATCCATGTCCTGCGCGCTCGCGCCCAGGACGACGCCGTCGACGGGTGCGATCTCGGCATAATCGCGGCCCACCGCCATCACGACATGATCCTGCGCCATCCAGATGCCGTTGGTCGGGTCGAGTCCTACCCAGCCGCGTGCGGGGCCGCACCACAGCAATACCCAGGCATGCGTCGCGTCCGCACCGACGAGCCGCGGCTGGCCGGGCGGCGGGATGGTGCGGATATAGCCCGAAGCATAGGCGGCGGGCAGGCCGGCAGCGCGAAGCCCGGCGATCATGATCTGCGCGAAGTCCTGGCAGACCCCGCGCCGCTGCGCGAACGCTTCGGCGGGGGTGGTGGTGACGATCGTGGCCGACCCGTCGAAGGTGAAATCGCGCTGGATCCGCCGGGCAAGCGCGATCCCGGCCTCCAGCGCGCCGCGGCCGGGGTCGAGATCGGGCAGGCAATAATCGCGGATCGCGGGGTCGAGCGGGATCAGCGGCGAGGGGTAGAGATACGCCGCCGGTCCCGCCGCCGACAGGTCGCGGCCGGCACGCGCCATTGCGGCGATCTCGGCCAGCGTGGGATCGTCCGCGACGGGAACCGGCACCAGCCGGTCGACGACCACGCGCGCGCTGCTCTCGATCGTCAGCGTGCGGACGGGCGTGTCGATCACCAGCCGCGTGACGTTCGCCACCCCCGCTTCCGCGCGCGCCGACCGGAGCCGGCCCGCGGGCGCGACGGTCAGCGTATAACGCCCGAGCCGCTGGCCGGGCCAATCGATGGGCTTGAGCCGCAGGTTGCAGCGTGCGAACTCGACCGTGCCGCCATAGTCGAAACGGGTGATGTGCCGGATGTCGTAGATCATGCCCGGATGTTCATGCCAGCGTCAGCCCGCCGGCGCGCAAGGGTTCGGAGCCTTGCAGGAAATACCGCCGCGCGATCGCGTCGGACAGCGATCCCAGCCGACGTTCGACATCGCCGAGCAGGTCGGCATTCAGCGCGACGGCGGTCGCGGTCGCCAGCATCGCCTCTAGCGCGACGCCTTCGGACTGCTGCGCCTCCGCCATGCCGTCGTCCGCCAGCACGGGCAGTTCGCGCAAGCACGCGACGATCCGCTGCGACTGATAGGCAAGCGCGCGCGGGTTGCCCGGATCGAGTGCGACCAGATCGACGACGGGTACGCGCGCGATACCCGTCAGATACCGCTGGCGATAGCTGATCTGGCTGTCGGCAAGGTCCAGCAAGGTCGACAGGTCGTCCGCCGACGCGCCCGCCATGCCGAACAGCCGGATCGCGCGTGAGATGGTCGCGGCGCGTTCCACGCGGCGGCCGAGATCGTGAAAACGCCATGCCGCCGTCCGGCACATATGTTCCGCCGACAGCCCCGCGATCGCGACGTAGCGGCGCTGGAGCGACCCCGCCCGGTCGAGCATCCCGCGGTGGGTGGGGAAGGGGGCCTCGAGCAGCCGGATCATGTCCGCGGACAGCCGGTCGCGCGAACCCTCGCCGATGGCGCGCGCATGGCCGTTCATCGCCGCGACCGACTGATGCCCCATGTCCTCCATCGCGGTGCGCGCGGACGGTTCGCTGATCACCGGAAAAGCCGGCGCGGAC
>NZ_CAXTII010000027.1:0-30722 GCF_964244235.1 uncultured Sphingomonas sp. | reverse complement strand
TCGGTGATGTCGCGCACGACCTTGCCGAATCCGCGTAGCGCGCCGGCGTCGTCCCGCAGGGCCGTGATCGTGATGCTGGCGAGAAACTCCGACCCGTCCTTGCGCAGCCGCCAGCTTTCCTCTTCGATCCGGCCGAGCGCGCTCGCCCGCGCCAGATCGTCGCCTGGCTTGCCGGCAGCGACATCTTCGGGCGGATAGAATCTTGCGAAGTCGGAGCCGATGATCTCGGCTTCGGTCCAGCCCTTGATGCGCTCCGCGCCGCGATTCCAAATCGTTACCCGGCCCTCGGCGTCGAGCATGTAGATCGCATAGTTGGTCGCACCATCGATCAGCAGTCCGAGCTCCTCCGCCATCGCCGCATTCTGGCGCGCGATGGCGTCGGTGCCCGAAGCGCCGTCGACGGGAAACGTGACGCTCATACGGGTGGCGCGGTCGACCCGGCTGCATGACGATAGCGCATTGAAACGGCGACCTCTCACTCCGGAAGCTCCCGAAGTGTCGGCAACCTGCGAAGGGTCAACGTTCAACGCGTGTGTTCGGCCCATGTCAGGCGAATGGCCTGAGGAAGGCCAATGCGCTCTCGCCGAGCAATATCAGGGCGAGCACGCTGCCACCGATCGAAACCCTGCGGTTCATGGCGACTAGCGGGTCCAAATATTTGTGGATTGCTTGGGTCATCGTTGCCGTTCCTCGCTCATCGAGGAGATATTACGCTCTCTACTCGCGGCTAAATATTGTGGTTTTACACATTCCGCGTGGTTTCGGCCAACCTCTGCCCCAACGGATTACGGGTCAGGACGGGCGGCTCAATGCGACAGCAGAGTGCAGTGCCGTTCGTGCAACAGCAGGTCTCGGGTGACGCCGCCGAATGCCCATTCCCGGATGCGGCTATGCCCATAGGCGCCCGCGACGACGAGATCCGCTTCGACGTCGGTCGCGATTCCGGCCAGCGTTTCCGCGGCAGATCCCCGTATCCGGGAAACGACCCGATTCGTGCCGACGCCGTGCCGGTCGAGCCAGCCTGCGATATCTTCGAGGCCGCCGCGCGCGGCGACGGGGTCGTTGCCGGCTTCGACCAGCGTCACCCGGTCGGCACCGTGGAGGATCGGCAGCGCATCCATGATCGCCCGCCGGCATTCCCGCGTGTCGGTCCAGGCCACCACGACGTTCCGGAAATCGGCGGTCACGTTGGCATCGGGAACGACCAGCACGGGGCGGCCGGCGCGCAGGACCAGATCGCCGGTATCGGCGTGGGTCGATCGATCGCCCGGGGACGGCCCGACACTGGTGATGACGAGGTCGGCGCAGCGAGCGTCTACCGCGACGACATGGGCGATATTCTCGAGCGTCGGGATCGATCGCCATTCGAGCACATGGGACCGCAGGCCGGCATGGGCGTGGAACTCGACCTTCGCACGCGCCAGTTCGTCGGTCACGATATCGCGTTCGACCACGGCGAGTGCACCGTCCATATATCCGTCGCAGCTGCCGAGCTGCACGGGCATGCAGGCGGCGATCCCGATCACCCGGGAATGATATTGCTGCGCGAGTGTTGCCGTGGCGTCGAGCACGGCTGCATTCGATCTCGCGCCATCGAGATGAACCATCAAGGTCGAATAGGTCACGCCTGTCTCCAAAATCGTCGCAATTGCGAGCACGTCCATTCGGCGCTCTGCGCGACTTTGTCGGGCGGGGCAGGACTCGGAATCTACGCAAGGCGACCGACATGTCGGCGTCGTGATGCCTCCCGCGTAGTTCCCGATGCTGTTGAAAGCTGTTTCAGACCCTATCGCCAGATCCATCACCGGCCCGGACGTGTCGGGCCGGACTCTCGAAAGGACGCCCGCCGTGGTTCACAGGGAACGCCATGTCGGCGATCGTATCGGCTGGCTGCGCGCAGGCGTCCTGGGCGCCAATGACGGGATCGTGTCCACGGCGAGCCTGATCATCGGCGTCGCTGCTGCAGCTGTGCAGACCAATGCTGCCCGAGCGACGGATATCGTCATCGCCGGGACGGCCGGCCTGGTGGCCGGCGCCATGTCGATGGCTGCCGGCGAATATGTATCGGTCAGCGCGCAGGCCGATACCGAGAAGGCCGAGATCGCGCGCGAGCGTCGCGAGCTTGCGGACGACCCGGCCGGCGAGCTGGCCGAACTCGCCGGCATCTATGCGGCGCGCGGCGTCGATGACGTTACCGCGCTTGCCGTGGCGACGCAGTTGATGGCGCGGGACGCGATCGGTGCGCATACGCGCGACGAACTCGATATCGCGGTCGGCACGCGCGCCCGGCCAGTCCAGGCGGCGTTCGCCTCCGCCGCCAGCTTCACGGTGGGCGCGGCGATGCCGCTGCTCGCGGTCTTTGCCGCGCCCGCCGGTCTGCTCATCCCGGCGGTGGCCGTCTCGTCGCTGGCGTTTCTCGCGATTCTCGGCGCCCTGGGTGCGCGGACCGGCAACGCGATCGTGTGGCGCGGCATGCTGCGGGTCACCTTCTGGGGGGCCTTCGCGATGGCGGCGACCGCGGTCATCGGGCGAGTGCTCGGATCCGCGGTCTGATCGGCGGTGCATCGGTATGCCCATGCGTAGTTCCCGACGGTGATGCCGGGTTCGACCGGTCGCTACAGCACTGGCGATATTCGGTTTCCGGCTACGGAACTCGGCGCACCGGGATCGGACAGCATCGCCCATGAAGATCGATCGCATGATGACGTCGGCGATGACGCTGGCCCTGCTTGGTGCAGCGCTGCCGCTCGCCGCGTTCGCACAGACCCCGCCGGTTGCCACCGCCGATGGCAGGATCGAGCGGCTCAAACCGGGGGAGTATCTCTGGGCGCCGGAGATCGCGCCGGCCGGTCCGGTTACGGTCATCGTCAGCCTGAAGACCCAGAAAGCCTATGCCTATCGCAACGGCGTCGCGATCGGCGTGTCGACGGTATCCACGGGAACGAGGGGCCATGCCACGCCGACGGGCGTCTTCACGGTGCTTCAGAAGTACGCCGATCACGTGTCCAACCAATACAAGGGCGCCGCTATGCCGTTCATGCAGCGGCTGACCTGGGGCGGGATCGCGATGCATGCCGGCAATCTGCCGGGCTATCCCGCGTCGCATGGCTGTATCAGACTACCGCTCGCCTTTGCGAAGCTGCTGTTCGGCATCACCCGAATGGGCGTCACGGTTGTCATCACGCAGGATGCCTTGATGCCGGTCGTCGTCACGACCCCCGGCATGCTGAAGCCGGACGATGCCGCGCCGCTGCCGGATGGGGCATTCGTCTGGCGCCCGGCTCGCTCGCCGACCGGTCCCGTGTCGATCGTCATCAGCGGCCGCGACAGGAAGGTCGTCGTCCTGCGCAACGGCGTCGAGATCGGATCGAGCCCGGTCGTGCTCGATGCGCCCGTGGAACGCACCGCCGCCTTCACGCTCCAGTCGATCGACGCGAGCGGCGAACACTGGCTGCGACTGCCCTTGCCGGGCGAGACCCGAACCGGCGAACTGAGCGTGGAGGACCGTGCCAAGGGGCATCTGCCCGAAGGCTTCCGAACTGCGCTGGCCACCGTCCTGACCCCGGGCGCGACACTGCTGGTGACGCGCGAAACACTGGCAAGTGCCGGCACCGGCACGGCGGTCACGATCATCGAGACCGACGGGCGATGACCGCGACCCTCGTCATCGCCGAGGCGAACAAGCCCAACGACGTACGCCAGCGGCGAAGCGTCCATCGTGGCTGATCGGACCGCGAGCGCCTTCGTCCCCAAGATCGTGACGACGATGCGGGAAGGCTACACGCTTGGCCGGTTTCGCGCGGATGCCATCGCCGGCGCGACGGTCGCGGTCGTCGCGCTGCCGCTTGCGATGGCGTTGGGCATCGCGAGTGGCGCGCCGCCCGACAAGGGCCTGATCACCGCGATCGTCGCGGGTTTCCTGGTGTCGGCGCTCGGCGGTTCTCGCGTGCAGATCGGCGGGCCGACCGGAGCCTTCGTGGTCGTCGTGTTCAACGTCATCGCACAACATGGCTATGACGGGCTGGTGCTGGCGACGCTGCTCGCCGGGCTGATCCTGATCGTTGCCGGCTACGCCCGGCTCGGCGATCTGATCCGCTTCATTCCCTATACGGTCGTGACCGGGTTCACCGCCGGGATCGCCGTCATCATCGCATCGAGCCAGGTCAGGGATTTCCTAGGGTTGAGGATGTCCGCCGTCCCGGCTGATTTCCTGCCGAAGTGGAGCGCCTATTTCGGAGCGCTGCGAACGGTCGACGCAGCGACGGTGGCGATCGGTGTCGGCGCGCTGACGGTGATCCTTGTCCTGCGGCGGGTTTCACCGCGAATACCGGGTTTCCTCGTCGCGATCGTGGTGGCGTCGCTCGCAGTCGTCGCGATCGGCCTGCACGTCGAGACGATCGGCTCGCGCTTCCCCCACATGCCGAGCGGCATCGCGATGCCGGCGCTACCGGTCTGGACGATCGCCAAGGTGCAGGCGGTGCTCCCCTCGGCGTTCACCATCGCCTTCCTCGCGGGGGTGGAGGCTTTGTTGTCGGCTGTTGTGGCGGACGGGATGATCGGATCGCGGCATCGATCGAACCAGGAACTGGTCGGCCAGGGCGTCGCCAACATTGCATCCGCGCTGTTCGGCGGCCTCCCCGCCACCGGCGCGATCGCGCGGACGGCCACCGCGATCAAGGCTGGCGCGCAGACGCCCGTCGCCGGCATGCTGCACGCCGTGTTCGTCCTGCTGTTCCTGCTGTTCGGCGCGAACCTGATGCGGTTCGTGCCGATGGCGGCGCTCGCCGCGATCCTGTTCGTTGTCGCCTGGGGCATGAGCGAGCACGAGCGTTTCCTGGGCTTGTTGCGGATGCCGAACGGCGACCGGATGGTGCTGCTGCTGACGTTCGCGCTGACCGTCCTCGTCGACCTCACGGTGGCGATCGGGGTCGGCGTGACGCTGGCCGCGCTGCTGTTCATGGCGCGGATGAGCGATACCGTCAGCATCGATCGCGGTAGCGAAGGCGATGATGAAGACACCGACCAGCGGGACGGGCTCCCCGACGACGTCGAGGTGTTTCGGATCGACGGGCCATTCTTCTTCGGCGTGGCGGCGGGTCTGATGGATGCCTATCGGAGCCTGGGAACCATCCCGCGCATGCTCATCATCCGCCTGGAACGCGTGCCGGTGCTCGATGCCAGCGGCGCGGCGGCGATCGGCGAACTGGTCAGGCGAGCCGGGCTGGCGGGAACGCGCGTGATCATCTGTGCCGCGCGACCGGAGGTGATCGCGATGCTCGACCGCGCGCATGTCGGCGACCACGATGATCTTTTTATCAGAACGGCGACCTATGCGCAGGCCATCGCCAGCGCGAATGGTAAGTGCAGCCTGCGTATTTGAAAGAGGTTTCACAGGAATGATAACATCGATCGCCGCAGCGGCCGGCACCGCGATGGCTCAGCCCAGCCTCTTCATACCCCACGGGGGTGGCCCGTGCTTCTTCATGCCCGATCCCGGTCATGTCTGGTCCGGCATAGCGAGCTTCCTGAAGGGCCTTGTCGACCGGTTGCCTGAACCGCCCAGGGCGATCATCGTGGTATCCGGCCATTGGGAAACCGACGGCTTTGCCTTTACCGGCGCTGGACGTCCGGACCTGATCTACGATTATTCCGGCTTTCCTGCCGAGACCTATGCGCTACGCTACGATGTGCCGGGCGATCCGCCGCTGGCGAGCCGTGCCGCCGACATGCTGAAGGACGCCGGCCTGGCGGCAAAGGTCGATCCTTCCCGTGGTCTCGACCACGGCGTCTTCGTGCCTCTGAAAGTCGCCTTCCCCGATGCGGATATCCCGGTCATCGAAATGTCCGTCGAGAAGGATCTCGATCCTGCCCTTCACCTCGCGGCCGGGCGTGCGCTGGCGCCGCTTCGGGGCGAGGGCATTCTGATTGTCGGCTCCGGCATGAGCTTCCACAACATGC
The DNA here is from genome assembly GCF_964244235.1 of uncultured Sphingomonas sp. Taxonomy (GTDB): domain Bacteria; phylum Pseudomonadota; class Alphaproteobacteria; order Sphingomonadales; family Sphingomonadaceae; genus Sphingomonas. Next base: position 24,764 of record NZ_CAXTII010000027.1, on the reverse strand, counting down.
GCGCCTATGGCGATCCGCGATCGCCAGCGCCCTCGCAGGCGTTCGACCGGTGGCTGACCGAGGCGGTGGGATTGCCCGGTCCACGGCGCGCCGAGGCGCTGGCGTCCTGGGCGACGTCGCCCGGTGGCCGCTTCGCGCACCCGCGGGAAGAGCATCTGCTGCCGCTCATGGTCGCAGCAGGTGCGTCCGACGCTAGCGGCGAGCGGGTCTACAACGAGCTGGTGCTCGAGACGGCGATCTCCGCCTTTCGCTTCGCCTGACCACGAACTCCGTCGACCGGGATGTAGGCGGTCGCAATGCCGGCTTCATGGCTCAGATCGGCCTCGGCACTATGTCGCTATCGCACCGCCGCAGCAGCCGATCGACCGGCATCGTCGCGAAGGTCGTGAAGCTGTCAGCGACCGCATATGGCAGCACAAGCGTCCGGCCGTGCAGCAGGGCGCCGCAGCTGTAGGCGACATTGGGGACATAGCCCTTGCGCTCGGTCGCGTCGGGGCGGACCAGCGGTTGGGTCATGCGCCCGAGCAGCTTCGACGGGTCGTCCCGGTCGAGCAGGCACGCGCCCAGCGCATAGTTGCGCATCGCTCCGACTCCATGGGTCAGGACGAGCCAGCCTTCATCGAGTTCGATCGGTGAGCCGCAATAGCCGATCTGGACGAACTCCCAGGGCCATTTCGGCTCGATAATCGTCGTTCCGGTCGGTCATTCGTACAGGTCGGTGGAGAACGAGAGCGAAATGTTCTCATTGTCCTCGCGACCGAGCATCGCGTAGCGACCGTCGATGCGGCGCGGGAAGAGCGCTCGCCCGCCTCTGCTGGGCCTCGGATCGGATCCAGCGCGAATGAGCAGAAGTCGCCCGTGCGTAGCAGCTCCTGGCGGATACCGTCGCCGCTATAGGCGGTATAGGTGCCGATCCAGGTCATCGTGCCGTCGTCATCCGCAAGGCGAACAAGGCGGAGATCTTCGATCCCATTACGCTGACTTGGCGTCGACGGGAAGATGACGATCTCTGAGAGGCCGTACCCGTCTTCGCAGCGCATCCGGACCCCGGCGGGAGCCGAACCGCCGAGCGCCGCGTCTTCGATCTGCGGCACGATCGCCCGGACGCCTTGCGGGTCCATGGCGATATTACCGGACTGATCGCGGACACCCGTCCTGAACGCGATCGAGGAGACGTGGCCCTCACCGACTGCTCGCAGCGACAGGACGAAACGTACCGCGCCTGCGGGCAGGGCCGACTGGTCGGGGCCACGATGCTCGGGTTGAACAGCGCGGCGGCCTGGTGGCCATATTCCTGGCAGAAAAGGCACCGATCAGCAGCGCGCGGTCGCCGACCACCGGAACCTGGTTGCCGATAAGGCCCTCAACCTCGGCGTAGCGCTGCCTGAACACCGCCTCGACCTGCTCATGGTGACCGGCAAAGTCCCGCATCAGCTTGCTCAGTTCGTCCGCGACGGTAGCGTCTGCGATCGCCATGACACGCGAGGCAATCCGCCTTGCCCGCGCATGATCGCCGTCCGCCCCCGGGACGTAGGGGCGGATGACGACGCGCGAAGGATCCGGTCGCAGGACGATCGAGAGGCGATCGACGAACGCGGCGTTGGTCACCCGCTTAGACGCCGAGGCTAAGTTCGGTCGCATGGCTCGGATATGGCGCGACCGGAGCGACGGCCTGAGGCGTGCCACCAAGCGTGCTGGCGAAGCCGTGGTTCACGTCGCGGTGGTGCGCTTCGTCGTCCCGGACGATCAGCACCACATCGCGCAAGGTCGCATCGTCGGCCATCTTCCAATAGTGGCGCGCGATCGCCGGTGCCGGGACGTTAGGCGAGCGACCTTCATCGATTTCCTCCAAATAGAGCGTGTAGCTTGTCACCGCCTCCTCCTCGAAATAACCGACCACGCGATGCGCGGTCTTCGAGGAAAGGAGATAGAGGATCGAGAAACCGATCAGGAACACGCCCTGGACCAGCAGGATCACTGTCCGCTCGAACCAGGTGGGCTTGGCGATCTCGATGAAGGTCATCAAGTGCATCCGCTCGTTCTCGGCCTCTTCCATCAGGGTGCGGATCCATCCGTTGTCATCGCGCATCCAGCGGAGGCATTTGAGATGCGTGAACATCGCGCCGACCATGCCGGGCACCGCCGCGACCGTCTCGAGCACGATCGCGCGGTGGCCGTAGCGCTTGGCGAAGAAGGTATCGGCACAATAGCGGAGCAGCTTGGTGAAGCCCAGCGCGAACCGGTCGGAGAAGCCTTTGGGCTGGTGATGGACGACGGGTTCCGCGGCGCGTTCGTCGGCGAGTGCGCGCGCATCCGGACGGAGGATGGAATTGGCCATGAGATGTCCTTTGGAAAATATGAGTCAGGCGTGCGTGGCGTCGATCTTCTTGCGCAGCACCATGACGGTCGGATCGCCGGGGCAGGCCGATGCGGTCCAGCCGCGCTCCCGCTCGAGTTCGATCGCTTCGTGATTGTCACGGCTCTCCATGGATTCTACTGTCCTGATCCCCTTCGAGACGGCGAAGCGGGCGACATGATCGAGCAACGTCCAGCTGATGCCGCCGCGCTTGAAATCTGCCCGGATCGCGACCGCGACCTCCGCATTGGTCAGCGTCTCGTCGGCGGCGAGCATGGCGGTGGCGACGATCAGCCCGGTCTCGGGCTCGATCGCGAGGAAATTCTCGGTGCGCTGGTGATCGACCATGACGAGCGCCTTGAGCTGGTCGTGACCGACCTTCTGGATCGCGCTCAGAAACCGGAACCGCAGGTCTTCCTTGTCCACATGCGTGAAGAATTCCGCGAGCGCGGCCTCGTCATTCGGTGAGGCGGGCCGCACATGGAAGGCGTAGCCGCTCCGCGTCACGAGGTCGGCGCTCCAGGCCTCGACCGGTGCGACCGGCCGCTGTTCGGCGGCGTTCACACGCTCGCTCACGAGTTCGGCCATCATGAATTCCCTCAGCAAGTGGGCCCGCCGGCACGTTGCGAAGGGGCACTGACCAATTAGGCGCAGTGACGCACGGGGTGCAGCGTCGGGAAACACGTAGTCCTCCCTCGCAGGACTGCGTAGTAACCGACCCTTTCAGGCATCGCGAACGCCGTTACGACCGGTGATGTCTGCCGCCCCCGGCAAGAACCCAGGAGAACTTATGCCCCAGGACCGTGCGCTGCAGGAGTCGGTACTCACCGAACTCGTTTGGGAGCCAAGCGTGAATGTCGCCCATATCGGCGTCACCGCCGATCACGGCATCGTCACCCTTACCGGGCATGTCGAGAATTTCCTGCAAAAGCGAAATGCCGAAAAGGCCACGGCCAGGGTCCGCGGCGTCAAGGCGGTCGTCGAGGAGCTGGAAGTCCGGCTTCCTTTCCCGCTGAAGCATGGCGACGAGGAGATCGCGAAGGCGGCCCTCAACCGGCTCGACTGGGAAGTCGACGTGCCGAAGGACGTCGTGACGATCCGGGTCGAGAGTGGCTGGGTGACGTTGACCGGAAGGGTCGAATGGCATTTCCAGCGGGAGGCCGCCGAGCGCGTTTTGCGCGGATTGGCCGGGGTGGTCGGCATTCAGAACGAGATCGTCACCAAGGCGCATCCGGTCGTCCAGGACGTCACCGCCGAGATCGACGCTGCCCTGCATCGCTCCAGGTTCGATCCGCGGACGATCACTGTCAGTGCGGACGCTGGGAAGGTGACGCTGAGCGGGACCGTTCCGACGCTTGCCGACCGCTACGTCGCGTGCCAGACCGCGTGGAAATCCAGAGGCACCACCGAGGTCGAGAACAACCTCGCCGTCGCTTGACCGGCGGATGAAGGATCTGGCCACCACACCGTCCGGCTCCAGGACGGGCTGGAATCGACCGCAGAAGGCCGAAGACGTGTGCTTGGGAGTACCGCATACTGTGGGTCCAGCGCTTAGGTTTTATCATTTTATCGGATGCTATGGCCGAGTTTCGCGGTCGTTTGCGCGCCTGATCCAAGAGGCTGCGTAGTTTCCGATGGTGCCGCGCATATTGGCGACCGGTAAAAGGTCCGGAGCGGCATCAGCCGCATTTCAGGAGCATTTATGTCGCAGGATCGTCAACTACAGGAAGCCGTCCTCGCCGAGTTCATCTGGGAGCCCAGCGTCAACGGTGGCCATATCGGCGTCACCGCCAAGGATGGAATCGTGACCCTCACCGGGCATGTCGAGCACTATCTCGAGAAGCGCGCCGCAGAAAAAGCGGCTGCTCGGGTCAAGGGTGTCAAGGGCGTGGCCGAGGAGATCAAGGTCGAGCTGCATTCGAGCATGCACCGGACGGACGAAGAGATCGCGAAAGCCGCGGTCGATCGTCTGGCCTGGGAGGTCACAGTGCCGCGCGACGCGGTCAAGGTGAAGGTCGAGGGCGGCCTGGTGACGCTGACCGGCCAGGTCGACTGGCATTTTCAGCAGGAAGCGGCCGAGCGCAGCGTCCGCGGGCTGATGGGCGTAATCGGGGTTTTCAACCAGACGACGATCAAGCCGCGCGCCGATGCGGTCAATATCGGCCACAACATCGACCGGGCACTGCATCGCTCCTGGTTCGATCCCAAGACCATCACCGTCACGACCCAGGGCGGCAAGGTCAAGCTGACCGGCACCGTCGACACCCCGGGCGACCGCATGGTTGCCGGCGCGACCGCCTGGGGCGCGGTGGGCGCGACCGAGGTCGAGAACGACCTCATCATCGCGTGATGTGACCGGCCGGGACCGCCCGCGATACATCGCGGGCGGTCCCGGCACCGAGGTCTCGCACCTTTAAAACGATCCGGATCCCGAAAGGACCAGCCAGGTGACCTACCAGAGCTTCAATCCGTTCGATGGCACGCTCATCGAAAACTTCGCCGATCTGTCGGACGTGGATTTCGAAGTGAAGCTGGCTGCGGCCCAGATATGTTTCGAGACATGGCGGCACACGAGCTACGCCGATCGCGCCGCCATCATCGCTCGGGCAGCCGATCTGCTCGACGACAGGCCGAGGCGTTCGCTCGGACGATGACGCTGGAGATGGGCAAGCGGATCGGCGAAGCGCGCGGCGAAGTCGCTTTCAGCGCGCGCATCCTGCGCTATTATGCGAAGAATGCAGAACGTTTCCTCGCACCGACCTAGCTCGACCCGACCGTCGGCGAAGCTCATATGGAAAGCAGCCCGATCGGCGTCGTCTTCTGCGTCGAGCCGTGGAATTTCCCCTATTACCAGCTCGCCCGGATCGCCGGTCCGCACCTTATGGCGGGCAACACGCTCGTCGTGAAGCACGCCGGGATCGTGCCAGGATGCGCGAGATGAGTGACTTTCGTTTTCTCCATGCGGCTCTCGGGATTAGCGCGGATGAAGCCCGGCGGCATTCTCGGCGTTGAAGATCACCGGAGCAAGCTCGCTACCCCACAGGAATCGGTCGCAAAGAGTGGTTACGTCCGCCAGGATTATGCGATCGCCGTGATCGAGCGTGCCGCGTTCAAGCTCGTGGGGACATCGGCAGTAGCCGCAAACCCCAAAGACACCACCAATTGGCCCAAGGGCGTGTGGACGCTCCGGCCAACCTACGCGCTTGGGGCCACCGACCGTGCGAAGTATCAGGCGATCGGCGAGGGTGATAATTTCGAGCTAAAGTCCGTAAGGTGGGCCGCTGACTTGGATAGCATCGAAGCAGGACCCCGCTATAATCGATCTAAGCAATTGTAAAAGCTAATAGAGATGAGATTAAAGGTAGTCCTGATCGGCGCCGATCTTAACCCCTAAAAAATCGTATTCTTTCCCGTTTCAGATGGTTGTACCGCGAATGGACGGGTCCCGCTTCGATGCTTATCCACATTCTGATTGCATAAATGAATCCAGTTCGGTGTATATGATGCCGACTTAGACATTTATTGTGACGACATCCGGTTATAGTTACCAGCATTCACTGCCGCTACGTAGCAAACGATAAAGCCATATGCCTCTTGATGATGTAACTACTTTAGCAGAAAGCGCGTTCTACAGTGCCAGTCCAGTCTGCTATTTGAAAGCCTGTGCATCAGATAGACGACAGCGTTAGTACGTAATTGCCAATGACGAAATAACGCTTTTGCTGACAGCCGTGGTGCTTGTGTCGCACATCAACGCCGATGCTTGCCGATCGGCGTTGGTGAGGTCGATGAGGGTAGCGTTCGATATGCCCAATAGGCGGAGCGAATCGACCAGCTTACGGGGCAGCAATGCGGCCGCCGCACATCCCGACGATGATGGCAGTGGCGATTACCGCGCTGGCGGACGCGCAGGCGAGCCATAGACGATCCGCCGTCCGCCGATTGGTGCCGTGCGCGATCAGAACGCCCCTGAGGCCCGAGCTCAGATGCGCGAGGACGAAGAATATGCCGAGCAGATAGTGCGGCAGCAGCCGGATGTTCCAGGCGTCGTGGATCAGTCCGGTCGGCGCGCCGGTCGCGAAGGCCCAGCCGGTAGGGATGCCGAGATACGTCCGCGCATAGAGGAAGACCGAGTTCATGTGGCCGAGGATGAAGACCGAAAGGTAGACGCCCGAAGCGACCTGGAAGGTCTTCTGAAAATCCAGCGCCGTCACGCTCCACCGCCAGGCGAGGTACAGGCCGCTGGCGACCTGGAAGAGCATCAGGGCGACCAGCAGCGGTTCGATAAAAGGTGCGCGGTAGACCTTGCGGCCCAGGTCCATCACCGCCGCATGCGCGTCCGGCCCGATCAGGCCGAACAGATGGTTGATGATATGGAAACCGACATAGAGCAGGACGATTGCACCGGTGATCCCATGGACGACCCGCCAGCGACCGATGGCCGGAGCCGGGCGTGCGGCCGAACCGTACGGTCTCGACCACACCCACAAGGCCGCGCCAGACCAGAACACGCACCAGACCAGCTCGTCGGGCAGGATGCTCCCCGCCATCGCCTGCACCACGCCCAGGAACACATAGACCGTGGGCGCGACCACGCAGGCATAAGCGAGCCGCCGCGCGCTCGTACCAACATGCTCGCGGGTGGCGAAGACCAGGCCCAGCGCCGGCACGGCCAGGATGCAGGCGAGCATGGCCGCCGCGGCGACGACGGCCGATGCCGCCAAGCGGGTCTCCGGCGGCCCGACGACGGAATGAAAGGCGTCGAGCAGGAGCGGGTAGCAGATGGCGGCAAGCGCGGGCGTCAGGTCGAACGCCTGCGCTCGTCCTGCCGGAATGTCGCGTTCGTCACGCAGCGGCCCGGCGATCTCAGATGATGTCATGGAATCCTCGTTCATGCGTAAGGCAACGGTGATCCGCCTCGAAGCGCGGTGCACCCGAAATTCAGCCACCGTTTTTTTCGAAAACCCGATGATCTGGTCTTTGATGGACAATCCCCCGCTGCATATATAGAATTTCGAAAGGGGGAAGGCGGAGCGGATGCGGCAAATGGAAAGTGGCGTCCCGAAGCGTGCGATCCCGGAAGATAGCCCATCTTTGTCGCGGGTGGCTTACACCCGCCTGCGGGAGGACATTCTTTCCAACGCGTTGGAGCCCGATCAGCCCCTTCGCCTGGAGTTTCTGCGCGAGCGCTATGGGTTGAGCTTCTCGCCGCTGCGCGAGGCGTTGAACCAGCTGCAGGTCGAACGGCTGGTGTCGTCGACGTCGAACCGCGGGTTCCGCGTGGCGACCGTGTCGCTCAAGGAGATGTGGGATGCGATCGATACGCGCATCCTCATCGAGACCGAGGCGTTGCGGCAATCGCTCGCGCATGGCGACGACGATTGGGAGGGCGATCTCGTCAGCAGCCTGCATGCGCTCGACAAATGCCGGCGGCGGCTGGCCGACCAAAACGAACCGCCAACGCCCAAGGATCTCGAGACGCTGGAAGCGCGGCACCAGCAGTTCCACGGCGGCCTGCTCGGCGCCTGCCCGTCGGTGTTGCTGATTCAGCTCAGCGCGACGCTGTATGCGCAGACCGAGCGCTACCGCCGGCCTCTGCTGTCGACTTCCGCGCCGGAGACCGTCGGCGCGATGGGGCCGGACGACGAGCACCGTGCGATGACGGCGGCGGCGCTCGATCGCGATGCGGAGACCGCCGTCGCCCTGTTGCGACGCCATCTCACGAGTACCGGCCAGTTCATCGAAGCCGCGCATCGCCGCAAGGCGGCCAGCCTGCCGCCGATCGACCTCAAGGCAAAGCGCGCCGCCTGATATTCAGGGCCCGACCATCGGCTCCAGCGCGCCGCGCAGATCGTCGGGCCACGCGAGCGACGTGCCGCTGGCAAGCGCAATACAGACGATTACAAGCTTGACGGTCAGGCGGGTCGTACCTTCCGCGGCGAACAGCACGTCGAGCGCCAAGCTGCTGCGGCCGAGCCGCGTCGGGGTCACTTCGATCTCCAGCAACGTGCCGAGCCGGGAGGGTGCGGTGAACTCGGTGTGCAGGCTGGCAGTCGGCAGGCCAATTCCACGATCCAGGTGGAGGCTGGCAAAGTCCGCGCCGACGGCTTGGGCGAAGAAATCCTCGATCGCCGCGTTCAGCATCTCGAAATAGCGCGGATAGAAGACGATCCCCGCGGCATCGACGTGCGCGAAGCGGACCAGGCTGGTGGTGGTGAAGCTCATCGCACGCCCTCAGCCTGCCGGAGCGTCGGCGCGCGCCGACAGGGTACGAGCGAGCTGCGACACGCCGAGCGCATAAGCGTCCGGGACATGCACGCCGCGATAGCCCGAAGCTGCCGCCGCCCGCAACGTCCACATCGGGTCGGCGAGATGGGGCCGGCCAAGTGCGACCAGGTCCGCGCGGCCCGCGGCGAGGATCGAATTGACGTGATCGGGTTCGTAGATGTTGCCCACCGCCATCGTCGCCACCCCGGCCTCGTTGCGGATGCGGTCCGACAGCGGCGCCTGATACATGCGGCCATAGACGGGCCTGGCGTCCGGCGTGGTCTCGCCCGACGAGACATCGACCAGATCGACCCCGGCAGCGGCGAGCGCGCGCGCGATCTCGACCGCGTCGACCGCCTCGATGCCGCCCGGGCCGACCCAGTCCTGCGCCGAGATGCGAACCGCCAGCGGCTTGTCATGCGGCCAGGCGGCGCGCACCGCGCGGACGACCTCCAACGGATAGCGCAGTCGATTAGCGAGCGTGCCCCCATAATCGTCGGTGCGGGCGTTCATCACCGGGGTGATGAAGCTCGACAGCAGATAGCCATGCCCGGCCTGCACCTCGATCAGATCGAAGCCCGCCGCATCGGCGTGCCGCGCGGCGGCGACGAAGGCATCGCGCACCCGGTCCATATCCGTGCGGTCCATCGCCGCCGGCACCGCGTCGTCCGGCCCCCAGGGCTGGGCGGAGGCCGCGAGCCGCGCCCAATCGGCCACCGCGTTGGCCTCGCCCGGCGACGCCATCCCCGCCTTCGGCCCGGCATGACCGAGCTGGATGCCGATCTTCGCGCCACCATTCAAATGCGCGAAATCGACGATCCGCCGCCACGCCGCGACCTGATCGGCGGTGTAGATGCCCGGGCAGCGGATGGTGTTGCGGCCTTCGGGCAGGATCGCGGTCATCTCGGTCATCACCAGTCCCGCGCCGCCCTGCGCGCGCGCGCCATAATGGACGAGGTGGAAATCGCCGGGCAGGCCGTCGACCGCACGATAGGTCAGCACCGGCGAGACGACGACGCGGTTCGCCAGCGTCATGCCGCGCAGCCGATAAGGCGCGAACATCGGCGGCACCGCCTTGTCCAGCCCCACGCGCGCCGCGAACCAGCCCTCGACGCCTTCGAGCCACGCCGGATCGCGCAGCCGCAGATTTTCGTGGCTGACGCGCTGGCTGCGGGTGAGCAGCGCATAAGCGAACTGGAGCGGCGCGAAGCCGGTATAGCGGTCGAGCGTCTCGAACCATTCGGTCGAGTTGCGCGCGCTGTTCTGGATCCGCAGCACCTCGATCTTGCGGACCTCCTGATAGTCGAGGAGCGCGGCGCGGAGCAGAGCGGGGTCGTCGAGACCGGGCCGTTCGAGCACCTCGGCCAGCTTGATCGCATCCTCCAGCGCCAGCTTGGTGCCCGAGCCGATCGAGAAATGCGCGGTGTGCGCGGCGTCGCCGAGCAGCACGACATTGCCGTCCGACCAGCGCTCGCACGTCACGCGCCGGAAGTTGATCCACGCATCGGGCCCACGCAGATGCGCCATGTTGCTGATCAGCGGCGCGCCCTCCAGATGGCGCGCGAAGATGCGCTCCAGCGCGCGCCGCGCCTCGTCCGCCGCCATCGTGTCGAAGCCCAGGCCGCGCCACGTTTCCTCCGAACATTCGGCGATGAAGGTCGAGGTATCGGCATCGAAGCGGTAAGCGTGCGCCCAGATCCACCCCGCCTCGGTCCGTTCGAATAGGAAGGCGAAGGCATCGAAGATCTTGCGCGTGCCGAGCCATACGAATTTGTTCGCGCGCACGTCGATTTGCGCGCCGAACGTCTCGGCGCGGGCGGCGCGGATGCGGCTGTTCACCCCGTCCGCCGCGACGATAAGGTCATAATCGTCGAAACCGGACAGATCGTCGCCGAAATCGGTTTCGAACCGCAGGTCGATATCGAGATCGCGGGCGCGGTCCTGCAGGATGTTGAGCAGGCGCTTGCGGCCGATGCCGATGAAGCCATGGCCCGACGAGCGGATCGTCTCGCCCCCGATCGCGACGTCGATATTGTCCCAATGCGCGAAGCTGTCGGCGATCGTCGCCGCGCTGACGGGATCGTTGGCGCGTAGGTTCTGCAGCGTCTGATCGGAGAACACGACCCCCCAGCCGAACGTGTCGCTGGCGCGATTGCGCTCGATCACCGTAATCCGGTGCGCGGGATCGCGGACCTTCATCGAGATGGCGAGGTAGAGCCCCGCGGGCCCGCCGCCCAGACACGCCACCCGCATCGATCCGCTCCTCCTTGCTACCGGGCTGCTGCGGCATGTTTGCGACAATAGCAATTATTTTCGAAAAAGATTGCGCCGCGATCCTTATTCTCCGATGTTCAGCGAAGAAGCGGGGATCCAGGCAGCGATGTTCGAAACCTACAATGCCGCCAGCGACCTGATCGACCGCAACCTGCCGCGCCGCGCGGACAAGGTCGCGTTCGTCGACGACGCGGGCAGCTACACGTTCGCCGAACTGTCGGAGCGCGTGGACCGGTTCGCCGGGCATCTCGGCGTGCTCGGCATCGGTCAGGAAGCGCGGATCTTGCTGTGCCTGGAGGACGGGATCGACTTCGTCACCGCGGCGCTGGGCGCGATCAAGGCCGGGGTGGTGCCGGTGATGGTCAATCCGCTGCTGACCTCGGACGACTATGCGTATCTGCTCGACGATTGCCGCGCCGTGGCGCTGGTCGTGTCGGCGGCGCCATGGATAGCGCTGTCGCCGATCCGCGCCGACCGGACGTTTCTGAAGCATGTCGTGTTCGCCGGCGAGGGCGCTCCGCCCGGTGCGACGCCGATGGCCGAGGCACTTGCCGCCGCCCCGCCCCGACGCCACGCCGCGCCGACCCGGGCGGACGAACCGTGCCTATGGCAATATTCGTCGGGATCGACCGGCCGGCCCAAGGGGACGATCCACCTGCACGGCAGCATCGCGGCGCTGACCGAACTGTACCCGCGCCAGATCCTCGCGCTGAACGAGGCCGACGTGACGTTCTCGGCGGCGAAACTATTCTTCGGCTATGGCTTCGGCAACGGACTGATCTTCCCCCTGGCGACCGGGGCGACCGCGATCCTGATGGCGGAGCGGCCGACCCCGGCGGCGGTGTTCGCGCGGCTGCGCGCGCATCGGCCGAGCGTGTTCTACGGGGTGCCGACGCTCTACGCCACGATGCTGGCGTCGCCCGAGGCACCGATCGCGGAAATGTCGGCGCTGCGCGTCTGCACTTCGGCCGGAGAGGCCTTGCCGGCCGATTTGGGCGAGCGCTGGCGCGCCCGCTTCGGGGTCGACATCCTCGACGGCATCGGATCGACCGAGATGTTCCACATCTTCCTCTCCAACCGCCCCGGCGACGTCCGCCACGGCACGACCGGCCGCCCGCTCGACGGGTTCGAGCTGGCGCTGCTCGACGAGACCGGCCAGCCGGTGCCGCACGGGGAGGTGGGAGAATTGCATATCAAGGGGCCGACCGCCGCCTCCGCCTATTGGGCGAGGCAGGAGAAGAGCCGCGAGACCTTCCTAGGCGCCTGGACACGCAGCGGCGACAAGTTCCGGCAGGACGCTGACGGCCGCTACGTCTATTGCGGGCGATCGGACGACATGCTGAAAGTCGGTGGCATCTACGTTTCGCCGTTCGAGGTGGAAAGCGCGCTGATCGGCCATCCCGACGTCGCCGAGGCGGCGGTGGTCGGTTGGCGCGACGATGCCGACCTGGTCAAGCCCAAGGCGTTCGTGGTGCTGGCCGGCGCAACCGCCGGGCGCGACATGGCGGCCGAGCTGAAGGCGCATGTGAAGAGCCGTCTGGCGCCGTACAAATATCCGCGCTGGTTCGAGTTCGTCGACGCGCTGCCCAAGACCGCGACCGGCAAGATCGAGCGGTACAAGCTGCGGCAGCGCCCGCCGGCGTAGACTTACCCGGTTCCGCCATCCGCCCGCGCCAGCCAATCGGCATAATTCGGCCGCGCCATCTGGAACAGGTCGGTCGAGCGCGCGTACCAGCCGCTGCCGTGCATCCGCGCGATCAGCTTCATCGCCGGCGTGTCGAGATGGTGGCGCTCCGCGTCGAGCACGAACGCATCCGCAACATGCGCGACGAGCACTTCGCCGATCACCACCGACTGGCCCGGGCCAGTCTCCAGCAGGTGCAGCGTCCGGCATTCGAAGCTGACCGGCGCGCCGGCGATGCGCGGCGGCGCGACCGCGGTGGAGTGCAGCGCGGCAAGCCCGGCGCAGGCGAGTTCGTCGACGTCGGGCGGCGCGTCCATGCAGGTGACGTTCATCGCCTCGGCTTGATCCTCGCAGACGAGGTTGACGATGAATTCGCCGTTGTTGCGGATGTTGGTCGCGGTATCCTTGAAGCCGCCGCCGGCCCCGCGCAACAGACCGAGCGCGATTGTCGGCGGATCGTCGCCCATCATGTTGAAGAAGCTGTACGGCGCGGCATTGACGACGCCCGCGGCCGACACGCTGGTCACCCACGCGATCGGCCGCGGCGTGATCGAACTGCCCATCAGCTTGTAGCGCGCGGCCTGAGGCAGGGTGCGGAAGTCGAACTCCATGTCAGCCGCCGGTGATGCGCGCGACCGGCGGACGGGCGCGCTCGTCTACCGTCAGTTGGAAGACGTCGGGCCGCGCATAATGGCCGGCGACATCGAAATCGTAGCGGGCGCGGACGATCTCGCCCAGGTCGATATCGGCATAGAGGATCGTTTCACCGCCATGATCCGGCCCGGCCAGGACTTCGCCAAGCGGCCCGACGATCATGCTGCCGCCGCGCATCAGCACCGTCTCCGGATCGTCGCCGAGCGCGCAGTCATAATCCGCCGGATAGGCGCCGCGCCGGATGTGCTGACAGGCGCTGAGCACGAAGCACCGCCCCTCCAGTGCGATGTGCCGCATCGTCGCCGCCCAGCCGTCGCGATCATCGGCGGTGGGCGCGCAGTAGATGGTGATGCCCTTGTCGTACATCGCCATGCGCAGCATCGGCATGTAATTCTCCCAGCAGATCACCGCGCCGATCCGGCCGAGCCCGGTCTCGAACACCGGCATCGTCGATCCGTCGCCGAAGCCCCAGATCAGGCGTTCCGCGGCGGTCGGCATCAGCTTGCGATGCTTGCCGACCAGTCCGTTCGCGCCATCGACCAACAAAGCGGTGCAATAGAGCGTGGCGCCGTCGCGCTCGATACATCCGATCACCACGAACACGCCGGTCTCGGCCGCCGCCGCCAGCAACGTGTCGAGCGCCGGTCCCGCCAGGTCGAGCGCCGCCGCATGATAGGCCGCGAACGCCGCGCGCCCCTCCGGCTTGCGCAGGCCGACCGGCGTGCCGAACGACGCACCCTTGGGATATCCGCCGAGCAGCGCCTCGGGAAAGACCGCGAGCCGCGCGCCGTTCGCGGCGGCCTCGCGCACCAGGCGCGCGGCCTTGGCAACGCTGGCGTCGATGTCGAACGGCACCGATGCCGCCTGCACGACGGCGGCCCTGTAGCTGGTCACGTTTGCAGTCCTTCACCTTTGGCGCAAGTCTACCGTAGGCATATTTATATACAATAGCCCATTCTTTCGAAAATCCGTTGACACCCTTGATACGCCTCCGCATACCCTCCGCCAATCGAAAGGCGCGCGCAAATGGCTGAGGCCGGCTACGACCAATATCGCGAAGACCGGATCGGCCGCGCCAACGTCGCGGACACGCCCGCGCTGGTCGACTTCTACGAAGACCTAGATAGGCTGAGCGCGGGCGCGTTGTGGACCGTTGCGAACAAGATCGAGCCATGGCAGCCCGCGCCGCCGAGCGTGCCCATGCTGTGGCGCTATGCGGACCTGCGCCCGCATGTGCTGCGCGCGCTGGAGCTCGTCACGCCGGAAAAGGCCGGGCGCCGCGTCGTGTATCTGCTCAACCCCGGCCGGCGCGAGATCGATGCCGCGGTCGGCTTCCTCTATACCGGGCTGCAGGTGATGAACGCCGGCGAGGTCGCGTCGAGCCACCGCCATTCCGCCTCGGCGCTACGCTTCATCATGGAGGGCGAGGGCGCCTATACCGTCGTCGATGGCACCGAGATCACGCTCGGCGCGAACGACTTCGTACTGACCCCGAACGGCACCTGGCACGAGCATGGCGTGCGCGAGGGCGGCACCGCCTGCATCTGGCAGGACGGGCTCGATATCCCGCTGATGAACGCGCTCGACGCCAATTTCTACGAGGTGCATCCCGAGCTCGCGCAGGCCCGCACCGAGCCGGTCGATGCCTCGACCTCGATTTGGGGCCATCCCGGCCTGCGCCCCGCCGGGCAGGAATGGTCGCGCCGCTATTCCCCGCTGCTGCGCTACGAATGGGCGCGGACCTATGAGGCGCTCAACGATTATGCGCGGGTCAGCGACGGCTCGCGCTTCGACGGCATCCACTTCGACTTCGTCAACCCGGTGACCGGCGGCGCGGTGATGCCGACGATGGGCGCGAGCATGCAGATGCTGCGCCCCGGCGAGCGGACGCAGGCGCACCGCCAGGTCGGCAGCTTCGTCTTCCAATGCGCCAGGGGTTCGGGTTCGGCGGTGATCGGCGGGCGGCATTATGCGTTCGGCGAGCGCGATATCTTCTGCGTGCCGTCCTGGACCTTCCACGAATTCGCCAACGGATCGCAGAGCGAAGATCTGTGCCTGTTCTCGTTCCACGATCTGCCCGTGATCCGCGCGCTCGGCCTCTATCGCGAGGAAGCGTATGGCGAGAACGACGGGCACCAGCCGGTCCTGTCCTGACCGCGTGACGTCCCTCCTGAAAGGTAAACGACGACAATGCGCCTGGTGACCTATCGCGCCACGATCGAGGCGGCCGCACGGCTCGGCGCGCTCGTCGACGATCTCGTGGTCGACCTCGAAGAATATGGCCGGAGCGTGGGGGTGATGCTGCCTTCGCGAATGCTGGACTTCATCCGGCTGGGACCGCAGGCGGTGGCGGCAGTGAACGCGCTGTTCGCGAAGACGGCGGGGCAATGGCCGATCGGCGTGGCGCTGCCGCTCGCCGGCGTCCGCCTGCTCGCGCCGATCCCGCGCCCGGCCAAGAACCTCTTCGGCATCGGCCTCAACTATATCGACCATGTCGCCGAATCCGCCCAGGCGCTCGAAACCTCGCCCGAGCTGCCGAAGCAGCCGGTCATCTTCACCAAGCCGCCGACCAGCGTGATCGGTCCCGACGACCCGATCGTCCACCGCGCCGACATCACCCAGCAACTCGACTGGGAGGTGGAACTTGGCGCGATCATTGGCCGCACCGCGAAACGCGTGTCGGTCGCCGACGCGCTCGCTCATGTGTTCGGCTATACCGTCGTGATCGACATGAGCGCGCGCGACTGCCGCCGCGCCGGCCAGTGGGTCTATTCGAAGGGGCAGGACAGCTACGCGCCGATCGGCCCGTGCATCGTGACGGCGGACGAGATCCCCGATCCGCAGACGCTGGACCTGTGGCTGAGTGTAAACGGCGTCGAGAAGCAGCGGTCGAACACCAGCCACATGCTGTTCAAGGTCGACGAACTGATCGCCGACATCTCGCAGGGGATCACGCTGGAACCCGGCGACATCATCGCCACCGGCACGCCCGAAGGCGTCGGTGCGGGTCGCACGCCGCAGGAGTGGCTCTGGCCAGGTGACGTGATCGAGGCGGGAGTGGAGCACATCGGCACGCTGCGTCACTCAGTTGTGGCGGGTTGACCGGCCCCCGCACGGATCTTGGCGGGCAGCGTGGGTCATGCGAAGGTAGCGTTGAATGAACATCCGCTTCCTCGAAACATTGGTCTGGCTGACCCGGCTGCGCAGCTTCAGTCGCACCGCGGAGAAACTGAACACCACGCAGCCTGCGGTATCGAGCCGGATCAACAAGCTCGAGGAGCTGCTGGGCGTCCAGCTCTACGATCGCGGCGAGCGACGTTTCGAGCTGACCCAGGCCGGCCGGCGGATCCTGCGCCATGCCGAGGAGATCGTCACGCTGTCGGCCGAGCTGAGCGATCTGGCGCGGACCGAGAACGTCTTCGATACGCCCGTGTCGATCGGCGTGATCGAGATGGTCACGATGTCATGGCTGCCGCTCTTCATCGGCGAGGTGACCGCCGCGATGCCGACCGCGACGCTGTACTTCGGCACCGGAACCAGCCGGCAATTGATCCAGGAGCTGCGGGACGACCGGATGGACCTGATCTTCGTTGTCGGGCCGCTGGACGAGCCGCACGTCGCGACCCGGCCGGTCTGCATCCTGGGCCAGGACTGGACGGCCAATCCGCGCGCCTTCGATTGCGAATCGCCGATCGACGTGGTCGAATTGTCGCGGCTCCAGGTGATTCTGCAAAGAACGGGCAGTTCCGGCTATGATATGATGATGGAGTATTTCAAGAGCTACGGCATCCTCAACATGCCGGTCCGTGAGGGGCGGCTGACCATCGATTGCGCCTATTCCATGGTGACGGCGATCGAATTGGTAAAGGCCGGGCTGGCGATCATGCCGCTGCCCCCGGCGTTGATCCGCGATCACCTGGCCCGCGGCGATCTTTCGCCGATGAACGTCCGCCAGGCGCTGCCGTCGGTCAACATCGTCGCCTGCTGGAAACGACCGTTAAAAAAGCCGCTTGTGGAACATCTGACCGAACTCGCCTGCCAGGCCGTTGCTACCTATGCCGAGACTTGCGATCCCGCCCATCTGCGCCCGACGTGAGGGGTCAGGCAATCTCGAACGATCACTTTTTCTGATGCAGGATCATAAGAACTCGCCATTCGACCTCGTGTCGGCGCTCTGTTGATATGTCGTTCGCCATCGATCCACGCGGCGGCATGACCGCCGATGAGGGAGACCGGCGCGCTGCCTTCCGGACGGAGAGTCATCGAATGCCTGAAAAGAATCGTCGCGAAGGACCGGGTTTGGCGGATTGGCTGATCGTCTTTTTACTCGCCGGCGCAGCGATCTTCTCATTTGTCGACCGCTTTGTCCTTTCCCTGCTGACGGAACCGATCAAGCATGATCTCGGGCTCAGCGACGTTCAGCTCGGATTGTTGTCGGGCGTCGGGTTCGGCTTGTTCTACGCCACCTTGGGCTTGCCGCTTGGCTGGCTGGCGGATCGATGGTCGCGGAAAGGCACGATCGTCGGGGGGATCGCCATCTGGAGCGCAGCCACCGCCCTTTGCGGCTTCGCGGCGAATTTTACCCAGTTGATGATTGGGAGGATCGGTGTGGGCGCGGGGGAAGCGGCACTGGTCCCGTCGAGCTACGCCATCATTCACGACCGCTTTTCCAGGGGCCGCCTAAACCTTGCCTTTGCCGTTTTCCAGATCGGCGGCTTGGTTGGTGCTGGTCTCGCAATGCTGACGGCCGGCATCGTCTACGCGTATTTCGTGGCCGGAGGCGGCGCCTGGATTCCGTTCGTCGCGGACCTGCGGCCGTGGCAGCAGACCTTTGTCGTGGCGGCGCTCCCAGGCGTCCTCTTCGTGATCGCCTTCCTCGTGATGAAGGAGACCAGACGACTTTCCGGCGCACGATCCGACGACGGTGTCGCTATTGCCAACGATCCGCTCGCGCGCATCGGCGTCTATGCGCTGCTGTTCGTCGGGATGGCAGGCCTCATCGCATGCAGTTACGCGATGATGAGTTGGTTTCCGGCCATCCTATCCCGAGAGCTGCACTGGTCGCCAAAAAGGATCGGCCTGCTGTATGGCCTCACGCTGCTGGTGGTCGCGCCGGCCGGTGTGCTGTCCGGCGGTTTCATCGCCGACGCTCTGCACAAGCGCGGCAGGCAGGACTCGCACGTCATCGTACCGTTGGCAACGGCCTGCCTCTCCATTCCACTGTTCGCATTGTTCGAGTTTGCGAGCGGCGGCGCGCAACTGCTAGTGTCGGCGGGGTGTCTCCATTACGTGCTGGGATTGCCGCTGGGGGTCGCCCCTGCGCTGATCCAGCGCATCACCCCGGTCGACAGGCGCAGCAGGACCTCAGCCGTTTATGTCCTGTGCTGCAACGCCTTCGGCACCGGCATAGGACCGGTCATGATCGGTTGGCTCTCGGGTCTGGGGGCCGGATCGCCGCACCCCCTGCGCACAGCCGTTTGCGTCACGGCCTCGGCGGCGGCGCTGATGGCGACGATCCTTTTGTTCAGGCTGAGATCGGCGATGCTTGGCCCAGACGCAGCAAGCCCATCGCAGTGCCTGCCACGCGGTGATCTGCAGCCCCAGCGTCGCGCGGAGCCGGCGTTCCGCCTGAAGGCGGCGTCTCCAGCTCTTCGTGTGGTCGGCAAAGAAGATTGATTGGCCCTCCAGGCGTTGCCCCGAGCTTTCGACGACCAGAAAGCGATGTGTTCGCTCGACCTCGGATCGATCACTCGCCCACGGGGCGATCCTGCGGTGCGAAGCCTAAATGTCATAAAATAATCTTTTATTGCAGAATTGAGAAACGCGATTGGACGGTGATTGGACGCGTGGTCAAAATCGTTTCCACAGGTGTCGGGATATGAATTCGAGCATTAGCTAGCGCGCCATGCTCTGTTTGGTGTGTCAGACTATGCCGGCTAGATCGTATTACGAGCGGTATGTCGGCAGGTAGCGTGAAAAGCTATATACTAGGCGAAGATGATATACGCCGCCCGATCATAAAGATGGAACAACATCGACTGCGGCGGCGGACTTCGTAATGAATATTAACTTAAAGGGGGCAGTCATGAAGCATGTGTTGCTAAACGCAGGATCCGTCGCAGTATTTGCATTCGTACTCGGCGTCCAGACTCCAGCCTTTGCTCAAGCCCAGACGACCGACGCTGGGGATTCGACTGCCAAACCTATTTCCGCTCCGTCTGCGGCTCCCGTCAAGGATGTATCGCAATCGGCAACTGACGCCGATATCGTCGTAACCGCCCACACGGGGCAGACGTCGATGGCCGGCGGCGGCATGATCGCCATCCAGACCGTGCCGGTCGTTCGCACGACCGTCGGCCAAGGCTTCATAGCCAAGCAAAGTCCTCTTCAAAATTCGTTGGCGTCCATTCGCTTCGCGCCGGGTGTCGATGTCGGTCAGGACAATCCTTTCGGATTGTCGGAGCGCAGCGACCTGTCGGTGCGCGGCATCGGCCAGACCCAGATGGGTTTCGTGGTAGAAGGCGTTCCGGCTGGCGATCCCAACAGCTACCTTCCCGATACGAACGAATGGATCGACAACGAAAATATCAGGGCCGTTGCCATCACGCAGGGCACCAGCGATTTGTCCTCTCCCGTCATCAGCGCATCCGGCGGCCTCGTCGACGTTCAGATGCGTGATCCCAGCAAGGAGGCGGGCGGAACCGTTTCGCTGAGCCGCGGCAGTTATGCCTCGTACCGAGGGTTCATCCGGCTCGAGACCGGTGATATTGGATCAAGCGGCCTCCGGGGAATGGCTTCCTTTTCGTATAACAAAGCGGACAACTGGCGCGGGACTGGCGACAGCAGACGCAAGCATGTCGATCTAAAGCTGGTCAAGGACTGGAACGATGATTCGAAGTCCGAGCTTCTTTTTCAGTATAACTCGCTCTTCGATCAGCGGTCTAGCATTCCTACGTTAGCTCAGTTTCAGGCCCTTGGCGACAATTCGAATTACGCCGATACATACATCTTCGGGCAGACCAATTATTACGCCTTCATGCCGTTCGGACGGAAGCTCTATGTGGTGGCCGCACCATCTACCATCCGTCTCGGCAACGCCGTTAGCCTGAATGTAACTCCGTATTACAGGTACGGATTTATCGGCAGCGGCGGCGAGTCGTTTCTGAATACCGCGTCACTATACTACGGCAATCAACTCTACACATCTGCTGCCAACGTTCCCTACACCGTCGCCGGCAAGTTTAACGCTCTGGCGGTAGTGAATCAAAAGCAATATGAACCCGGCGTAAACGCATATGTCACTGCGACGGCGGGCCTTAACGTCTTTACTGCGGGCATCTGGTATGACCGCCTTCACCAGGTCACCGTTTCGCCATTCGCTGCCGTTGATCAAAATGGCGTCGCCATCAACCAGGACAGCCTCCTGAACGGGCGGGGCGGCCCTTCGGTTGCGGTCGGAAACAGCCTTACGGTCGCTGCCCAGAACTACGCCTTCAACCGCGACATTATCGCCGGATACCTGTCGGATGATTTGACGCTGATGGGAGACCGGCTGAAGATTTCCGGCGGAGTGAAATACATTGTGAACACCGTGAAGGGCCAAAGCTACCTTCCGGGATCAAGCCCGCCAGTGGACGTGTCTTATCATCTCGTTACTCCCCGCATCGGGGCGACGTTCAAGATTGGTCAACATGGACAGATATTTGCGGACCTGGTAACCAATGCGCGGCCACCGACGCCTGGCCCGACATATTTCGATAGCTTCAACGTCTCAACCGGTGGCCGAACGTATTTCGGTGCACCTGGCACTCCGGCGGAATTCTCCTTTCAGCAGGAAATCGGTTATCGCTACCAGGGAGTGTTCAACCTATCCGTGGCGGCTTTCCATAACCTGCTGCGCAACCATCAGGTCAATACCATCGTGATAGCCAATGGCGCGCTCTTTCAATCATCAATCTCGGCCGGCAAGGAAGAGATTTATGGCGTGGATGCCGAGTTCGGTCTGCGGCCACTGCACAACTTCAGCCCGTATGTTTCTGCACAATATCTGCATGCCGAGACAAAAGATGACTTTCAGGTCGGGGCCGACTACCTTCCCACGCGAGGTAAGACCGCCGTCCGCATTCCAGAGTTCCAGGCGTCAGCTAACTTGACATATGACAACGGAGCGCTCTTTGTAACCTTGTCGGAAAAATACAATGGTTCGCAGTATTCTACCTTCATGAACGACCAGAAAATGCCGTCATATAAACAGACGGACTTCAGCATTGGATACCGCTTCCCCAGTTTCTCACTTGTAAAGCGCCCGACGATTCAGCTCAACCTCGTCAACCTCTTCGATGGCGCTTATCTGGGTTCTATCGCCAGTCCAACGGGCAACGCCGTAGCCACGGTTGGCAGAAACGGAACCGTGATTGCTGCATCACAACCGACCTATTACGAGAACGCTAAGTTTATAGCCATGGTGACCCTCAAGACGGACTTCTGATTGGCCTTTGGGCGGCGATCTCAACCGGCAAGCCCCTAGGTTCACCGCAGGCTCCTGTCGGCAGACTAGTGGGAATTGCGGGCGATCGTCCGCTTGTTCAAAAGATCAACGAGACGGGTCAATGCCACTTCTATAGTATCGACACTCGCGTTGCCAAACCCGAGAATCAAGCCGGCGGCTTCTGGTTGGCCGAGGTAGTTTTGCCGCAAGCCATAGAGGCCCAGATCGGCAGCCTCCGCCGCTTGGATCAGCTGATCTTCGTTTTCGTGCGGGGAAAGGAGTATGCAACTGTGCAGTCCAGCGCTGCTGGGTAGAAGCTCCGCACCCGCGTCAGCCAATGCGTCCGTGAACCCATGCAGCATCGCATGGCGCTCGCGATAGATCGCAGCCATTTTTACGATATGACGGCTGAACAGACCGCTGCTCATGAATTCCGCCAGGACCGATTGCGACGTCGTGTCGGAATGTCGGTCCGACAGCCACCTCGCACGGACAAGTACATCGCGCAGCTCGGCGGGTACGATGAGATAGCCCAGTCGGATCCCGGGCATCAGGTTCTTGGAGAACGTGCCCACATAAATGACCCGGCCCATCGCATCCGACGCTTTTAATGCGGGCAGTCTTTCGCGCGAGTAATTATACTCGCTATCGTAATCATCTTCGATGATGAACGCCCTATGGCAATTTGCCCAGCTAAGAAGCTCGCGGCGTCGCTGGATCGTCATCGTCCCCGCGAGAGGATATTGATGTGACGGCGTGACGTAGGCGATGGCCGTCCCATCCGGAATCTCCGCCACCTCCAGTCCTTCGCGACCGACCGTCACCGGGCACAGCGCTGCCCCGGCAGCCTTGAAGGTCAGAATGGCGGGAAGGTAGCCGGGATCCTCCACCGCAACCTTTTGACCGGGTGCAATCAAGACGCGCGCGATCAGATCAAACGCCTGCTGAGCGCCCGAGGTTACGATTACGTTGTCGCCATTTCCCGCGATGCCGCGTGACCTGGCCACGTACTGGGCGATCTGCGCTCGGAGTTCCGCATCGCCCTGGGGATCGCCATAAGGCCCGATCATGCTGCGAAGCGTCTTGAGCTTTCGCGCCGCACTGAGCCGCCATTCGTCGAAGGGTATGAGACGCAGGTCAGGTAGACCGGGACGGAGGTCGAACTGGCACCCCGCCCGGCGGGCCGACATATCAAGCACCGGAAGTTGACTGGCCCAGTCGCTCAGCTTCACGTCTTCCAGCGGTGTCGCTTGCAGCTGCGGCGGCGGCTGCCCTGCGGCGGCTACCGATGTCCCGACCGCCGGTATGGTCACGACGTAGCCCTCGTCCGACAAAAGCGTGATCGCGTCCAGGACCGAGTTGCGCCCCACACCGAGCTGGCTGGCAAGATCACGTGACGAGGGCAGGGTTTCGCCGGCGGCCAGGCGACCGGCGCGGATCGCATCGCGGATCGCATCGGCGATCTGCCGCCCGATTGTCGCTCCTTCCCGAAGCGTGATAGAAATCTGCAGCTGCTTCCTGCGCATTTGACTGGCCCCACGACGCCGCGTTTACTGGTCCTTCCGCAAGAAGGACCAGTTTCATAACACTGCTTCGATCAAAAGCGATGACCCGTCGAGGAGCCTGAAGATGGAAGCGACTGCCACGGCAAAGCTGGAGCGGACCAGTCGTACGAAACTCAAGCGATTTCCGGGACGCGGCAAATTCGATCGTGCCAGTATCAACGCCATTCTCGACAAGGCGGTATTGGGTCATCTGGGGTTCGACAATGGATCGCCGTCGGTGTTGCCGATGGCCTTCTGGCGCATCGACGATCACGTCTATTTCCATGGATCGCAAAAGAACCGCCTGTTCGGTTCGGTGCGCCCAGATGGGCAATGTTGTTTCGTCGCAACGATTCTGGACGCCTTCGTGGCTGCCCGCGCTGCTCTGCACCACTCGGTGAACTATCGCTCGGTCATCATTTACGGGGAACCGGTGGAGGCCGCCGAGCGAGTGGAGAAGCTGGCGGCGCTCGAACAATTGATCGAAAAGTTCTATCCCGGCCGCTGGCCACACATCCGGCAACCGTCCGAGGAAGAGCTTCAGATGGTTTGCGTCATGAAGCTGCCGATCGAGGAAGCGTCCGCCAAAATCCGCGAAGGTTTTCCAAACCCCTATCCGGAAGATTTTCATCTTCCTGTCTGGGCGGGCGTCATCCCCGTCAAGAACGGTATTTCCGAACCGTTGCTCGATCCCAACAGCGCCGCCGATACTCCAGTTCCAGATTTCTCACACCTTGCCCGCCTGGTCGATCCCACTGCCGACTGACATGGAATGGAGGCTTATTATCGAGCGACATGCACCTCGGTCTCGGAAATGCGGACATAAGGGGACGTAGATGACAAACTTGTTGGTAACCGATCGCCAAGGCAACGATCATCAGATCGCGGCCGATCTTGGAATATCTCTTATGGAGGCAATCCGAGCAACCGTCGGTGAAATCGAAGCTATCTGCGGAGGATGCCGATCCTGCGCGACTTGCCATGTGTACGTGGACGAACGCTATAGCGCTTTTATACCGCAAATTACCGAGGAAGAGGACGACATTCTCGAAAACTCCGACCACCGTCGGCCAATGAGCCGGCTTTCATGTCAAATCCCAGTATCGGACGAGATGAGCGGTATGCAGGTGACAATTGCTCCGGAAGAATGACCCAGGACGCCTAAGGTGCTGTAATGTATCGACTTACGCGACTTGTACGCTAAAATCGTGGCGGCGAGCCAGTTGCTTTGCAGTTGTGTGACCAAGGTTCGGTGAGGCAAGGTCAGCCGCTGGCCTTGATGAGGAGGTTCGCGCGTTGACGTCGCCTCCGCTTTCGAGGGACAAGCAGCGCCGATGACCGAAGCTATTCAAGCGTGATCTTTCGCGCAACAAATTTCATGGCCGATGTCTTTTGCGCGTATGTATTAATAACAGTGAATACATCCAATCCGTAGTCGTCATTAGAGTCGCTTTCTATTTATTTGAATCGCCTGGGGGATTCCCAATCGGCTTGAGA
>NZ_CAXTII010000026.1:0-32236 GCF_964244235.1 uncultured Sphingomonas sp. | reverse complement strand
CCAACTATCTGAGGAACTCAGGATATGCTTCAACCTAAATGGAAACGACTCTAGCTGGAAAGCCGTTCCGCGGCAGGGGGATGGCCAAGAAATCCGGTGGGGCTGGCGCTGGCACCGTAAGCCCCGGCGAGGAAGATCGCGATCAGGTCGCCGGCCATGGCCTGCGGCAATGCGATGCGATCACCGAGCCGGTCGAGCGGGGTGCAGAGCGGACCGACGACGGACACGGTCTCCACCGGCTCCGCACCCATCGCCGACGCCACCGCAAGAGCGTAGTTGCGTCGGACGACGGTGCCGAAATTGCCGCTCGCCGCCAGTTGGTGGTTCAGGCCGCCGTCGACGACCAGGAAAATCTCTCCGTGACTAAGCTTCCGGTCGACGATACGCGTGAGATACACGCCCGCCTCCGCCACCAGCCAGCGGCCGAGTTCGATCGCGAAGCGGCTGTCCGCCAGGATCGCCGTGCGCGCGCCCAGCGCGTCGGCCAGTCGAGCGCCGACCGCCTCGACATCGAGCGCGCGGTCGTTCGCGAAATACGGCACGCCGAACCCGCCGCCCAGATTGACCAGCGGCGGCGCGGCCCCGACCGCCTCCGCCAGCCGCGCGGCCAACGCCAGCGTCGCATCCTGCGTGTCGGCGATCGCCGCGGCATCGAGCGCCTGCGACCCGGCGTAGAAATGGAAACCCCGCCAGTCCGCACCGCCGTCGATCAGTTTCCGGACCAGCGCCGCGGCCTGATCGGCGTCGATCCCGAACGGCGATGCGCGACCGCCCATCTTCATTCCCGAACCGCGCAGTTCGACGTCCGGATTGACCCGAACCGCCAGCCGCGGCGCGATGCCGAGCCGATCGCCGATCGCCAGCGCCCGCGCGCCTTCTCCTTCGGACTCGACGTTCAGCGTCGCGCCTGCGCCGATCGCGATCGCCAGTTCGTCGTCACGCTTGCCTGGCCCCGCGAAGCTGATCGCGGCGGCGGGCTTGGCCGCCAGCGCGAGACGCAATTCCCCCGCCGATGCGACGTCCAGCCCGTCCACCAGCGGCGCGATCACCGCGATCAGCGGGGGGTGAGGATTGGCCTTGATCGCGTAATGCAGATCGACCGCTGGCATCGCGGCGCGAAACCGCGCGACCCGCGCGGCAACGATCGCGGCGTCGTAGACAAACAGCGGCGTGTCGCCCGCCTCCGCCACCCAATCCTCGGCACGGCGTTCGCCGATCGTCAGCGCGCCGGCCTGTCCCGCGAATTCGGGCGGCAAGGGGCCCATCGGCTTCATGACGTCACCGCTGCCCGAACGCCCGCGCGATCGAGCTTCCCGTTCGCGTTGCGCGGCAGTTCGGCACGCCATTCATAGCGTGCGGGTTGCATGAAACTGGGCAGCAGCGCCTTCAGCCGGGTACGCAGCGCCGGTTCGTTCGCCGCATCGCCGGCCATGACGACGGCGATCGCCTGCCCCAGCCGCGCATCCGGCACGCCGATCGCCACCGCCTCGCGCGCTTCGCCTCCCGCCATCACCGCCTCCTCGATCTCCCCGGGGCTGATCCGGTTGCCCGCGGATTTGATCATCTCGTCGTCTCGGCCGACGAAGCGCAACAGCCCGTCCGCCCCCTCCACGACCGTATCACCGGACCACACTGCCAGGCCGGTGGCGTCGGCGAAGACGGGAGCGGCGCGGAAACGCAGCGCGGTCCGTTCGGCATCGCGCCAATAACCCTGCGCGACGAGCGGCCCGGCATGGACGAGTTCACCCGCCACGCCCGGCGCGGCGCGCGTACCGTCCGGGGCGACGACCATCACCTCGGCGAAGGGGATCGCTCTGCCCATCGCATCGGGATGCGCGTCGATCAGCGCCGGGTCCAGCCATGTCGACCGGAACGCCTCGGTCAGCCCGTACATCGCGACGATGTCCGCGCCCGGGAACCGCGCCCGCAACCCGCGCACCAGCTGCGGCGTCAGCGCACCGCCCGAATTGGTCAGCCGCTGTAGCCGCGCCGCTGTTTCCGCTGGCCAATCGACCTCCAGCAACTGCGTCCACAGCGGTGGCACGCCGGCGAGCGTCGTCGCCTCGAACCGCTCGACCGCCTTCACCACGTCGCGCGGCACCAGATAGTCGATCGGCGCAACCGACGCCCCCGCCGCCCAGGTCGAGAACAACTGGTTCTGGCCATAGTCGAAGCTGAGCGGGAGGACGCCGAGAACCCGGTCGGCCGGTGCCAGCCGAAGATAATGCGCGACCGATATGGCACCGAGCCAGAGGTTCGCGTGGCCGAGCATCACGCCTTTGGGCCGCCCGGTGGAACCGGAGGTGTAGAGGATCGCGGCGAGCGTATCGGGTGCGGCGTTCGAGGGGGGGAGGTATTCCCCTTTCCCCTTCGAAAGCGGGCCCCCGGGGTTACGGGCAATGTCGCTGGTGGCCCCTGGACCCCCGCTTTCGCGGGGGAACGAAGGTTCCTCGATCACCGAACACCCGCCCGGCACATCCTCCGCCTCCAGCGTCCCGGCCCGGGCGGCCTGCGTCACCAGCAGCCGCGCCCCGCTGTCGGAGAGGATATGCGCGACTTGCGCGCGGCGGAGCAGCGGGTTGATGGGTACGTGCACCAGCCCCGCACGCGCGGTCGCGAGCGGCATCACGCACGCCGCGCGAGTCTTCGGCAGCCATGTCGCAACGCGGTCGCCGACCGTCAGTCCCTGCCCCGACAGCCAGTACGCGACCGCCCCCACCAAGTCCGCGAGCTCGGCGAAGGTCATGGCCCCCGCCCGATCGACAAGGGCGATATCGCGCGGTGCGCCGCGCAGCGGCAGATGGTCGATGGGTCGGGGCAAGGGATCGAGCGCGATCATAAACCCCTCATAGCGCCAGGCCGTTGCCGAATTCACCCCCGCCCTCTAACGGGCGGGATCGAAGATGCGAAGCGAGGCGGCGTGATCCCCGAAGGCAAGACACCGATCGACGAAACGGTACGCGCGGTGCTCGCGGATATTCTCGGCTTGTCGCCCGAGCGAGTCGCCGCCTTTCGTCCGGAAACGCCGTTGTTCGGCGCGCTGCCCGAACTCGACTCGATGGCGGTGGCCGGCGTGCTGACCGAACTCGAGGATCGGTTGGGGATCGTGATCGACGACGACGAAGTGGACGGAGAGATGCTCGAGACGTTCGGCGCGCTAACCGAATTCGCCGCGTCCAGGGCGCTGGCCTGACGACCGCCGGCATGACCGGCGATCCACGCATCGACGGCTATGACTGGGCGCGCGGGCGCGAGGCGATGCTTCGGTTCGGGCCGGATGTCGGTCCGGTCGTCATCGCAGTGCTGCCGCTGTTCGAGGAGGCAAACCGGACACGGGCGTTCGTGGCCGCGATCCTGCGAATGCTGGCGGTGCATGGCATCGGCAGCGCCCTGCCCGATCTGCCGGGGCAGAGTGAGA
This sequence comes from uncultured Sphingomonas sp., assembly GCF_964244235.1. Taxonomy (GTDB): domain Bacteria; phylum Pseudomonadota; class Alphaproteobacteria; order Sphingomonadales; family Sphingomonadaceae; genus Sphingomonas. Next base: position 28,818 of record NZ_CAXTII010000026.1, on the reverse strand, counting down.
GTTTGGTGTTGCTGGAAACGGTGTCGCTGCTCGATATGCAGACGGCGTTCGCCGCCGCCGTCGCTCGAATCGGTCGCGACGGACGCCGCTGCTATGTCGTCACGGTGCGGAGCGGGGCGCTGCTGGCCGATACCGTCGATCTTGGCGGATGCTGGCACCTCGCGCCGCAGGATGGGCCAGCGTTGCTGCGCGAATTGTCGCGGATGAAGCGCGGGGAAAGCGGGTCCGGACTGCACAACGATGGCTCGTCGCCGGTCCGGGTCGCGGGCAACCTGCTGGTGCCGGCGCTGCTCGCCGATCTGGCAACGAGCGCGTTGCATGGTAGGGGCCGGATCGTTCGGCTGTCGACCGACCCTGCGCCGGCGGATCGACATATCAATGGTGCACCGCCGTGGCGACGCAGCGAACCGGATACCGACGACGCGCTATCGCAGATACTTGCCAGCGATATCGCGGACTGGATCGCAGCATGCGAAGCCTGATTGCGTTCCCTTGTCAGGGCGAAACGCTGATCGGGACGATCGACGCGGCGGCCGGTACGACGGGGTTGCTGATCGTGTCGGGCGGCAATGAAATTCGCTGCGGCGCTCATCGCGGTATGGCGGTGCTCGCGGGCAGGCTGGCGCAGGCGGGGAACCCCGTCTTTCGATACGACCGCCGCGGCGTTGGCGATTCAGGCGGCGCCAATACCGGCTATACCGGCGCACAGGACGATCTGATCGCCGCCGTCGTCGCCTTTCGCGCCCACGCGCCTCACATGACCCGGATCATCGGCTTCGGCAATTGCGACGCCGCGACCACGCTCGCGCTGTTCGGTCGTGCCGCGGGGATCGATGCGATCGTCCTGGCCAACCCCTGGCTCGTCGAGCAGGACGATCAGCTGCCCCCGGTCGCGGCGATCCGGGCGCACTATGCGCAGCGGTTGCGCGATCCGGCGACGTGGTGGCGCGCGCTTCGCGGCGGGGTCGATATCGGCAAAGCGTTCCGCGGCTTGCGCAAGATTGCAGCCGCGCCGCCCGAACCGCAGACGCTGGCAGACGCGGTCGTCGCCGCGATCCGCGGCTGGGGTGTCGACGCGCGAATCGTCCTGGCCAAGGGTGACGCGACTGCGATCGCCTTCGTGGGTGCGGCCCGCCAGCGCCGGCTCGATACCCATATGACGGTCGTGGCGAGCGCTTCGCACAGCTTCGCACGCGAAGGCGACGCCGCGGCGCTGGGAGCTGCGATCGTCGCGGCGCTGTAACTACTCCGCCGCTTCCCGCATCTCCACGAATTCCGCCGCTGCCAGGAAGCGTTCGGCGTCGAGCGCGGCCATGCAGCCGGTGCCCGCCGCGGTCACTGCCTGGCGATAGACCTTGTCCGCCACGTCGCCGCACGCGAACACGCCGGGTACGCTGGTCCTGGTCGACCCGGTCTCGACCGCGACATAGCCGTCGGCATCCAGATCGAGATGCCCGCGGAACAGCTCGGTCGCCGGATGATGCCCGATCGCGACGAAGCCGCCATCGACCGGCAGCCGGCTATGTTCGCCCGTGACCGTGTCCTCCAGGTCCAGCGCGACCAGCCCCGCAGTGCCGCCGCCATCGACGAAGCCGCGGACTTCCTTGTTCCACAGCACCCGCACGCCCTTGTGCGCGAACAGCCGGTCCTGAAGGATCCGCTCCGCGCGCAGCGTGTCGCGACGATGGATCAACGTCACGTCGGGGGAATGGTTGGTGAGGTACAACGCCTCTTCGACCGCGGTATTACCGCCGCCGATCACCGCGACCTTCTTGCCGCGAAAGAAAAAGCCGTCGCAGGTCGCGCAGGCGCTGACGCCCTTGCCCTTCATCGGCTCCTCGCTGTCGATGCCGAGCCATTTCGCCTGCGCGCCCGTCGCAATGACCAGGACATCGCCGTCGTATATGTCACTGCCATCGCCGATCAGGCGGAACGGCCGCCGCGTCAGGTCGACCGAGACGATCGTATCCCACATCATCCGCGTGCCGACATGCTCCGCCTGTTTCTGCATCTGCTCCATCAGCCACGGGCCCTGGATGACGTCCGCGAAGCCGGGGTAATTCTCGACATCGGTGGTGGTCGTCAGCTGCCCGCCGGGCTGGATCCCCTGCACGACGATCGGCACCATGCCCGCCCGTGCGCCATAGATCGCGGCGGACAGCCCCGCCGGCCCGGAACCGAGGACGAGCATGCGGGTGGTGTGGGTGGTCATCGATCGCTTCCTGTTGGTCTTGGTACTTGATCTAGGCGCTTGGCGGGCGGATTTGAATGGCGTGCCGACGGAGATGGAAAATGGGCAAGGTGTTGGGCGCGGTGTTGGCTGGCGGGCGATCCTCCCGCTTCGGATCCGACAAGGGTGCGGCGCTGTTCGACGGCATAACGCTGGCAGACCACGCGGGTGCAGCGATCGCACAGTTCGTGGAAGCAGTGATCCGGGTCGGTGGCGCTGGCGGGATCGCGGATGTGCCTGCGTCGGGGCTGGGGCCGCCGGGCGGGATCGCGGCGGCGCTGGATCATGCCGCGCGGTCGGGGTTCGATAGCGTGCTGACAATTGCTTGCGACATGCCGCGCTTGCCGGGCGGCTTGGTCGAAGCGCTGCTGGTACAAGCACCGGCGTACTGCACGGGGGCACCGGTGCTGGGGCACTGGCCGGTATCGGCACTGGATCAACTGCTCGCGCTGCTCACCGAAACGATGATCCTGACACCGTTCGTTTTGAGCGAAGTCGAGAAACCTAGCCCGGCGGGGATCAGGCGTATCCCGACTTCGCTCGATACGAACGGCGGGAGACGTACGCCCATCAACTTCAAGCTCGGCCCTTCCATTCGGTCATGGGCCAGCACAATCGGGGCGATCCCGATCGAGTCGCCGCAGTCCATTGCCAATATAAACACCCCCGCTGACTTGCTCGCGCTGTGACCTGGCGCGACGAACCGGTACGGATCATCCGCCATGATCGAACCGATCAGGCAAACCGCACGGTGGCGGTCGAGGCACCGGTCGCGATCGAGGTCGACGGCATCGGCTATGCCGTCATGATGGCGACGCCCGCCGACCTCGAAGCGTTCGCGACCGGCTTCGCACTGACCGAGCGGCTGGCCGACACGATCGACGATGTCGCCGATATCGAACCGTTCGAAGCCAAGGCAGGGTGGGTCGTCCGCGTGACGCTGCACGATCGGTGCAAGGGGCGGATCCACGACCGGGTCCGCCACCGGACCAGCGATACCGCCTGCGGGCTATGCGGGATCGCCGGCCTCGAGCAGGTCCAGCGCCCGGTCGCCGCCCCCGCGCCGCCGCCGGTCGCGGACCAGGGCGCGATCTTCGCCGCGCTTGCCCACCTTCGCGCGCGCCAACCGCTGAACGCCGCCACGGGCGCGGTCCATGGTGCCGCCGCATGCGATCCGACCGGCACCATCATCGCGACCTTCGAGGATGTCGGCCGGCACAACGCGCTCGACAAGTTGATCGGCTGGCTGGCGATCGAGCGCCGCGCGGCCGACGGGTTTCTCCTCGTCACCTCGCGGCTGAGCTTCGAGATGGTCGACAAGGCACTGGTCGCACGCGCACCGATGCTGGTCGGCATCTCCGCGCCGACCACGATGGCGATCGATCACGCACGCGCGCACCGACTGACGGTGGTAGCGCTGGCACGTCCGGACGCGATCCTGGCGGTCGTCGATCCGACCGGCCTATTCGCCAGTTCCGGCGAGAAGCCTGAATAAGGCCGATGATCGACAACTGTCCACCACGATACGCCGCACCCAGCGATGCGCAAGGGTCAATGGGCCGGTCGTTCGTTCCGCGACTGCTTCATGATCGTCTGCCCGGCGGCGTCCGTCGCGCCTTTCAGCAGCCGATCGGACGTCTCCGCCGCCGCTTCCGGCGTCATCGACACCGCCACGCCGTCAGGACCGTCGACCTGCACCTCCCCCTCTTCCGCAGTAACGTCGGAGGGTTGATCGTAAAGGCGGTTCGGCATCGTGACCTCCGTTTGTCGAGCGAGTATAGCGATCGACGAAAGGTTTCGATCCACGCGGCCGAATCATTTACAGTCTTCGTTTTTCTAACTTCGATCAAGTATAGCACAAACCGGCCTTTGGGCCGACGGAGGCTGCTTGGCAACTATCCTCTTGCATACGGGTGGCAAACGCATAATCTGTTATCATGATCGGGGACCGCGACCGCCGCCAAATCGTCCGCACGTTGCTGGCATTGCGGCAGGCCCGTTGCGATGAGTTCCCCCACGAACTGTTCGACGAGTTCGCATGGAACATCCTTCTCCATCTATTCTATGCCCATGCGCTGAACGAGGCGGTATCGGTCGCCACGATCAGCGACCGCGCGGGAACCTCGGAGACGGCGGGTCGGCGTTGGATCGAACATCTCGTGATGGCGGATCAGGTCGAATCGACGCTGGCAATGGACGATCTGCGCATGACGGCGACGGCGATCGACGCGATGCGCAAATATGTCGACCGGGTCAAAGCCCTGGGCGTCGAACAGCTGAACGACCTGGCCTGACGCACGCGTTCGACGCGATCCGATCGGCTCGCGAGTGGTAGCGAAGGAGGGACTTGAACCCCCGACCCCAGGATTATGATTCCCGTGCTCTAACCAGCTGAGCTACTTCGCCCCGACACGGGCCCGCACTCGCGAGGCGCGGGCTATAGGAACGGTGCCGTAACCGGTCAAGCGAACATGTGGCGCGACAGCGGCTCCCACGGCCCGCCGCGATACCACCACGCGCCCAGCCCCGCGATCTCGATCTCCCGCGCCACGAACCCCTGCGACAGCGTGGCGAGCAGGACCTTGGCGACCGGCGGCGCGACCTTGTTCTGGATGGTGACGTGTGGACGCCACCCGCCCGCGTCCTGCGGCGTCAGCATACCGGTGAAGGCGTCCGCCAACCGCGCGCGGATGCCCACCAGGTCCGGCGAGTCGATCCGGTAGGCGACGCCACGACCGAGCGACATCAGCCCGCTCGCGCTCGCCACCGGCGCGCGCACGCCCCGCGTCTCGCCGGTCAGCCGTTGCTTCAGTTCCTGCACCATCGACGGCGGCAGATGGTGAAACAGCGTCAGATGCGCATCGAGCCGATTGCGCTCGGGCGGAAAATGTGTCCGCCGCATCGTGTCGAAGAAGGCGGTGTCCGCACGACCGAACAGCGCGGTGACGATGACGGGGGCCGGGACGACGTCGTTCAAATCTCGACCTGGCTGCCAAGTTCGACGACCCGGTTGGTCGGCAGGCGGAAGAACTCCATCGCGCTTTCCGCGTTGCGCAGCATCCAGGCAAACAGCTTCTCGCGCCAGATCATCATGCCAGGGCGATCCGCCGCGAGCAGCGTCTGACGCGACAGGAAGAAACTGGTGTCCATCATCTTGAACGCCGCGCCGCATTCGCTGACCAGGCGCAGCGCGGCGGGCACGTCGGGCTCCTCCATGAACCCGTAGCGCAGGACCATACGATGGAAGCCCTCGCCAAGACTTTCCAGAGTCGATCGATCGTCCTCGGGCCAATAGGGCCGGTCGACGATCTTCACCGTCAGCAGGATGACCCGTTCGTGCAAAATCTTGTTGTGCTTCAGGTTATGCAGCAGCGCGTGCGGCACGCCGTCCGCGCTCGACGTCATGAAGACCGCGGTGCCGGGCACGCGCGACGCGGAGCCGGCGGCGGAACCGATGAAGACCTTCATCGGCATCGCGGCCTCGCGCATCCGGTCGATCATCAGCTCGCGACCCTTCGACCAGGTCGTCAGGATCGTGAACATGACGAGGCCGACGAGCAGCGGGAACCAGCCGCCCGACGGAACCTTGGTCAGGTTCGCGGTGAAATACGCACCGTCGACCACGAAGAACAGCGCGAGCAGCGGCAGCGCGGCGATCTTCGGCCAGTGCCACAGCCGCGTCAGCACGATGCCGAGCATGCAGGTGTCGATCAACATCGCCCCGGTCACGGCGATCCCGTAGGCATTGGTCAGGTTCGACGACGTCCGGAAGAAGATGACGAGCAGGATCACCATGGTCACCAGCAGCCAGTTGACGACCGGGATGTAGATCTGCCCCACCGTCACCGCACTGGTATGTTCGATGCGAAGCCGCGGCATGAAGCCGAGCTGGATCGCCTGCTGCGTGACGGAGAACACGCCCGAGATCACCGCCTGGCTGGCGATGACCGCTGCGGCGGTGGCGAGCAGGACGAGCGGCAGCTGCAGCCTGTCCGGCGCCAGTTCGTAGAAGGGGTTGTGGAGCGCCGACATCCCCTCGCGAAGCAGCAGCGCACCCTGCCCCATATAATTCATCATCAGCGCCGGCAGGACGAAGAACAGCCAGGAAATCCCGATCGGCCGCCGTCCGAAATGCCCCATGTCCGAATACAGCGCCTCCGCCCCCGCGACCGCCAGCACCACCGATCCCAATGCCAGGAACGCCCGCGCCGGATCGCGAACGAAGAACGCGACGGCATAATGCGGCGACAGCGCCAGGAGGACGAACGGCGTCTTCACGATGCTGGATACGCCGAGCACCGCGATCGTCGCGAAATAGAGGAGCATGACCGGCCCGAAATAATAACCGACCCGCGCGGTCCCGTTCCGCTGGATCGAGAACAGGCACAGCAGGACGACGACCGCGGCCGGCAGCACGAGCGCGCCGAACGTCGGCGAGACGACGCTCAGCCCCTCGACCGCCGATACCACCGACACCGCAGGCGTGATCATGCTGTCGCCGAAGAACAACGCCGTCGCGAAGACGGCGAGCATCGCGATGCCCTGGCTCCAGCGGCGGGTCTTCGTGCGCCCCGACACCAGCGCCAGCAGCGCCAAGCTGCCGCCCTCGCCGCGATTGTCCGCGCGCATGATGATGGCGACATATTTGAACGTCACCACGATCATCATCGACCAGAAGATCAGGCTGATGACGCCCATGATGTGCAGCGGATCGACCGCGAGCGCATGGTGCCCGGCAAAGGTTTCGCGGAATGCGTATAACGGGCTGGTGCCGATATCGCCGAACACGACGCCGACCGCGCCGACCGCCAGCTTCGTCAGCCCGCTGCGACCCTGCGACGGGCCCGCGGGCAGGTCCGGCGTGGCCGGGGATGGCGAGTCGGTCACCGGCGGTGCGGCTGGCCGCGAAGTTTGGCGTGCGATATCATGGCGTTGACTGACCAGCCCCCTAGCCCGGTTTCGCTCTCCATAACAGGCCCCCAAGGCACTGCAACGGGGACATGCCGGTGCGGCATCGTTATAGGCGGCGGCGACAGATCATTCGGAGCGAAGCGATGCGAGTCGGAGTACCCAGGGAAATCAAGAACCACGAATATCGCGTGGGACTGACCCCGCCGTCGGTGGCCGAACTGGTCGCCGCGGGACATGAGGTCGTCGTCGAGACGATGGCGGGCGCGGGGATCGATTTCGAGGACGCGGACTATGTCGCGGCGGGTGCGACGATCCTGCCCGATCCGCAAGCGGTGTTCACCGCCGCCGACATGATCGTGAAGGTCAAGGAACCGCAAGCCGGCGAGATCGCGATGCTTGAGCCGCAGCATCTGTTGTTCACCTATCTCCACCTCGCCGCCGACAAGCCGCAGGCGGAGGGGCTGATGGCGTCGGGCGCGACGTGCATCGCCTATGAGACCGTCACCGATGGTCGCCGCGGACTGCCGCTGCTGAAGCCGATGTCCGAGGTCGCGGGGCGGATGTCGGTGCAGGTGGGGGCCCATTATCTGGAGAAGGAACAGGGTGGTCGCGGCGTCCTGCTGGGCGGCGTGCCCGGCGTTGCGCCGGCGAAGGTCGCGATCCTCGGCGGCGGCGTCTCGGGCGTCAACGCCGCGCAGATGGCGGTCGGGATGCGCGCGGATGTCACCATCTACGACATTTCGAACGACCGGCTGGCCGAACTCGACATGTTCTTCTCCAGCCAGATCAAGACCGCCTATGCGTCCAAGGCGGCGATCGCGGCGGCGGTGAAGCAGGCGCATCTGGTCATCGGCGCGGTGCTGGTGCCGGGCGCGGCGGCGCCCAAGCTCGTCACGCGCGAGATGCTGAAGACGATGAAGCGCGGCTCCGTGCTGGTTGACATCGCGATCGACCAGGGCGGCTGTTTCGAAACGAGCCACGCGACGACGCACGAGGACCCGGTGTTCGAGGTCGATGGCGTCATCCATTACTGCGTCGCCAACATGCCCGGCGCGGTCGCCCGCACCTCGGCGTTCGCGCTCAACAACGCGACGCTGCCGTTCGCGCTGAAACTCGCCAATCTGGGCGCGGAAGCCGCAATGCAGGCCGACCCGCACCTCGCCGCCGGGCTGAACGTCTACAAGGGCAAGATCGCCTATAAGGCGGTCGCGGATGATCTGGGTTTACCGTTCGAGGCATGGGCCGCCTGACGCGGAACGAAGGCGGAACAATGGGGTTGGTACGGGCGAAAGGAATCACCGATGACCGACAGCCATGCCAACCCCAAGGGTCACCCGACCGGCAATGCCGAAAAAAACCCCGACGACTGGACGACCGGCGACGAGGCGATGACCGGCGCGCAGGCCAGTTACCTCAAGACGCTGTCCGAGGAAGCCGGGGAAGAATTCGATGATAGCCTGACCAAGGCCGAGGCGTCGAAGCGGATAGATGCGCTACAGGCGAAGACCGGGCGGGGGGTGTAGAGCGACAATCCCTCTCCCGTCGGGGAGAGCGGTGTTTACCGCCCCCCGCGCCGCTGGAACGACAGGAACCGGTCCAGCAACATCAGTCGCACCGCGATATCGCGGCGATACGAAGTTCCAGCGGGCGACAGGCGCAACGCACGCAACCAATAAATGTCCGCCTCCGCAAAATCGCCGGTCCGGATATAGGCCAGACCGGCAAAGAAGGGCGGACCCGGATGAAGCGGTGCCAGACGCATCGCCTGCCGGAATGCGAACAACGCCGGGGGCGAGACGCGGCCGCCATCGTGCATGGCATAAGTGGTGCCCAGTTGCGTCCATAATGCGGCGCTTTGCGGATAATGACGAATCCCGCCCAGCACCGCCTGTACCGCCGCTCGTCTTTCGCCCACCCGCTCCATCGCGTCCGCGGCGATCATGTACGCGCCGTCGCCCGTGAAGCGTCCGAACAGCCGGTCGCGCAGGTCGGCGATCATCGGGTCGTCCGGGATCGCGATGGCATTGGGCGTGGCGCCGCGGGCGGCCATGGTCGGCCGGCCTTGCAACGCATAGCCGGCCGCGCCGAGCATCAGTGCGGCACCGACCATCGTCCACAACAGCCGCGGCACCCGCAGCAGCAGCATCGCGCCGAGCGTCCCCGCCCCGATCACCGCGAGACAGACCCAACCCATCAGCGCCGCCGCCGAAAGCTGCCGCGTGCGATCAGCGCGCCCGCCGCCAGCAGCGCGATCGGCGCGAGCCACAACGGCCATGACGCCGCGAACGGCGGATCATAGCTCACATAATTACCGTAACGCGCGACGAGCCACCCGCGGATCGATTCCGCGCTTTCCCCTGCGGCGATCCGCGTACGCACCAGCGACCGCATGTCCCCGGCCATCGACGCGTCGCTGTCGACGATCGACTGGCCCTGGCAGACGACACAGCGAAGCGACAGCATGAGCGCCTTCGCCCGCGCCTCCGCCGCGGGATCGCGCAGCTGCACATTGGCATAGGGCGCGTTGCTCGGCGGCTCCGCGGCGAGCGCAGCGGGGACCAAAGCCAGCAGGATCGGCACCAACTGGCTGGACGCGTGCTTCATGCGCCGCGGACCGCGGCGGCGATTTCGGCGATATCGTCGTCGCGGATGCCGCCGACATGCTGCAGGACGATCCGCCCCTCGCCGTCGATCACGAAGCTTTCGGGTACGCCGGACGACCCGAGCGATAATTGCACCCGGCCCATCCTGTCGTCGCCGATCCGTGCATAGGGATTGCCGCCCGCCACGAGAAAATCGGCGACATCGGCAGGCCTGTCATGGACCGCGACGCCGTCGATCTCGATCCCCATAGCCTTCAGTCGCAACAGCTGCGGTGCCTCGGCGATGCAGGGCACGCACCAGCTGGCGAAAATGTTCACCAGTCGCGGATGACCGTCCGCGAACATCGCGCTGGCGACGCCGGGCCGGTCCGGGGCGATCGGCTTGAGTGCGAAGCCGGGCATTGCCTTGCCGACCAGCGCAGAACGGACCGTCCGGTCGGCGGGCCGGTAGAGCTGGACCGCGACGACCGCGACGACCGCCAGGAACGCCGCGAGCGGTAGCCACCGCAGCCAATGTCTCACGCCCATACCGCCCGCGCCGCCGCCGCCCGCTCGCGCCGCAACCGGCCGAGCAAGGACAGCGCCCCGCCCACCGCGACCAACGCGCCGCCGGCCCAGATCGCCGTTACGAACGGCTTCCACCACAGCCGCAACTGCCAGCGCCCCTGCCCGTCCGGTGCGCCGAGCACGGTATAAAGCTGCCCGTCCCAGACCGTCGCGATGGCGCTTTCGCTGGTACCCGTCGGCGGATCGGCGAAATAGCGCGCCTGGGGCTGCAGCCGGATGACATCGTCGCCGCGGCTGGCGGTCAGTTCGGCCTGGAGCGCCGACCAGTTCTGGCCGATCACCGGGGTGATACCCGTGAGGACGACGCTGTACGGCCCGACGCGGTGCGGCTCGCCGATACGGACCGCTACCAGGGTCTCCTGCGTGAACGCGCTGTCGCTCGCCATCCCGGCAAGGCTGACCGCGATGCCCAGATGCGCCAGCACCATGCCGTAGGTGAACAGCGGCGTGCGGGCGAGGTTGCGCTTCCACAGCGGCGAGACGCTCGCCACCGCCACCCCCGCCGCGATCGCCAGACCGGCGAGCGGCAGGATGCCGATCCCGCCGCCGAACAACGCGAACGCCACTGCGACGAAGCACGCCACCGCGATCGGCCACATCGTCCGCCCCAACACGACCTGCGCGTCGTCACGCCGCCAGCGAAGCATCGGCCCGACCGCCATGATGCACAGCAGGATCAGCGCGATCGGTCCCACCGTCTTGTCGAAGAAGGGCGGCCCGACCGACAGCTGCACCCCGTACGCGGCGGCGACGAGCGGATAGAGCGTGCCGATCAGGACGATCCCCAATATCACCGTCAGCAGCAGGTTGTTCGCGACCAGCGCGCCTTCCCGGCTTACCGGTTCGAAGACGTTACCCTGCCGCACCGTCCCCACGCGAAGCGCGAACAGCAGCAGCGCCCCGCCGATATATACAGCCAGCAGCGCGAGGATCAACGCGCCGCGCCTCGGATCGACCGCAAAGGCATGGACGCTGGTCAGAATGCCGGATCGGACGAGGAACGTCCCGATCATCGACATCGAAAACGCGACGACCGCGAGCATCACGGTCCAGGCGCGAAGGCCGTCGCGTGTCGCCAATACCGTCACCGAATGTAGCAGCGCGGTCGCCGCCAGCCACGGCATCAGCGACGCGTTCTCGACCGGGTCCCAGAACCACCATCCGCCCCAGCCCAGGTCGTAATAGGCCCAATACGACCCCGCCGTGATGCCCAGCGTCAGGAATATCCACGCTCCCAGCACCCAGGGCCGCATCGCCCGCGCAAACGCAGGACCGACGTCGCGCGTCACCAGCGCACCGACGGCGAAGGAGAACGCCACCGACAGCCCGACATAGCCAACATACAGCGTCGGCGGGTGGAGCGCCAAGCCGGGATCCTGCAACAGCGGGTTCAGCCCCCGCCCGTCGGCCGGCCCCGGCCACACCCTTGCAAACGGGTTGGAGGCGAAGAGCAGGAAGGCGTAAAATCCCAGAGCGATCGCCGCCTGCGCGCCAAGCGTCGCGACCGATGTCCGCGGCGGTAACCGACGTTCGAGGATTGCGACCGCCCCGCCCGCGATGCCCAGGATCGTGACCCACAGGAGCATCGATCCCTCGTGATTGCCCCAGACGCCGGCGAATTTATAAATCCATGGTTTTGCCGAATGACTGTTTTCGACAACCAGCCGGACCGTCATGTCTGAATCCAGGAACACCGCGATCAGGCACGCCATCGCAACCAGCGCCAGCGCCCCCTGCAGGATCGCGACCGGCCGCACCGACGCGATAAGATCGTCCTCGGTCGCTCCGTTCGGCCGGGCGAGTGCCAGCACCGCGACGATCAGCTGCAGCGCTGCCATTGCGCCGGCGAACCACAGCGCGCCAAGTCCTGCTTCGGCGGTCATCGCACCAGCGACCTCGTCTCGTGCATCGCCCCCGCCACCTGCGGCGGCATGTATTTCTCGTCGTGCTTGGCGAGCAGGTTCGACGCGACGAACAGGCCGCTCGGCTGGAACGCGCCTTCCGCGACCACGCCGGATCGTTCGCGGAACAGGTCCGGCACGATCCCGGCAAACACCACCGGCGTCGTCGCGCGGCCGTCGGTCACGATGAAATGCACCGTCACGCCGTCGGCAGCGCGCTTGACCGATCCGCCCGCGACCATCCCGCCAAGCCGCACCGCACGGCCGAGCGGCAGTCCGGCCTTCGCCACGTCGGACGGCGCATAGAAGAAGGACGCCTGGTCTTTCAGCGCCGACAGCGCCAACACCCCGGCCCCCGCCACCGCGCCGACCGCGAGCAGCGCCAGCGTCAGCCGCTGATGCTTCGCCTTCACTTCTCGGCCCTCGCCATCGCCAGATAACTGACGGTCAGCAACACCGCCGCACCGCCGAGCGTCACGGCATAGGCCGCGACGACGAACGGCCATTGGCTCATATCCGCGCCATCCGCTGCATCCGCGCCTCGGTCTTTGCGGTCGCCAGCATCGCGCGCATCCGCATCAGGACGATGCCGGCAAACAGGGCCGTGAACCCCGCCAGCATGAACCATAGCGGCCACAGGATCGACGGATCGATCGTCGAGCGAGTCAACCCGATGCTTTGCCCCTGGTGCAGCGTGTTCCACCACACCACCGAATAGCGGATGATGGGGAGCAGGACCGTTCCCGCAATGCCGAAGATCGCCGGTATGCGTCCGTCGCCGCGGCCGTCCGCATCCGCCTTCGCCAGTGCGATATAGGCGAGGTAGACGAAGAACAGCAGCAGCATCGACGTCAGCCGCCCGTCCCATTCCCACCATGTGCCCCAGGTCGGTCGCCCCCAGATCGATCCCGACGCAAGGCAGATCGCGGCGAACACCGCCCCCGGCACCGCGATCGCGCGCGCCGCGATCCCGGCGAGCGGATGCCGCCAGACGAGCAGCACGATGCTGGCGACCGCGATCCCGCTCCATCCGCCCATACCGAGCCAGGCGGCGGGGACATGGACGTAGAGGATCCGCACCGTCTCGCCCTGCAGATAATCGGGCGGCGTTCGCGTAAGACCCGCCCAGCAGCCGACCGCGATCAGCACGATCCCGCCCCAGCTCAGCAGCGGCGTCAGCGGCTTGGCGAGGCGCAGGAACCGGGCTGGATTTGCGAGGGCGTGGAGGCTGGGCATTCGGCGGTATTGATAAGCGAATTTGCGCGCGACGTCACCCACCATCCGGCACCATCCATCGTCATGCCGGGCTCGTCCCGGCATCCATCGTGCCGCGAACCACAAGCGGGAAAATGCGCGGCGCGATGGACCCCGGGACAAGCCCGGGGTGACGGAGTGTGGTGTGGACGTTACGTAAGCCCAATCCTAAGCCGTCACCGCCCCGTGGCAATGCTTGTACTTGTTCCCCGACCCGCACGGGCACGGCGCATTGCGACTGACCAGACCCTGCCATTCCGCAGGATCCTGCCCGAAAGCCGCGGGATCGGGTTGTGGGATCTGCAATGGCGGCAATTGCGCGGTCACCCGACCGAACGTGCCGCCGTCGATATCCGCCGAATCGTCCATCCCCGTGAACGGATCGAAATGCGTCGTGATGAAATCGGGCAACTCGGGCAAAGCCGGCGGCATCTGCGTATGAAATTCCGCGAAGGCGATCGTCTTCGTCACGTCGGTACGGATATTGTCGAGCATCCGCTGGAACAACGAGAACGCCTCCTGCTTATATTCGTTGATCGGGGTCTTCTGCGCGTACGCCCGCAGATGGACGACCTGACGCAGTGCGTCGAGCGTCGACAGATGTTCCTTCCACTGGTGATCCAGCTTTTCAAGCAGGATCGATTTTTCGACTGACGTCCACGTTTCCGGCGAAAACGCTTCAGCCTTCTGCTTCACGCTCGCATCGGCCAGTTCGCGGACCCGCTCCTCGACCAGTTCGGGATCGATCGCCTCTTCCGTCAGCCAATCGTCGATCGGCGGGGTCAGGTTCAGCACCTCGGCGAGGCTGGTCTTCATCCCCTCGACGTTCCACTGCTCGGGATAGCTGTTCGGGGGGCACGCATCGCCGACGATCGTGTTGACCGTTTCCGTGCGCATATCCTCGACCATCTCGCCGACGCCGTCTGCGTCCATGATGTCGCTACGCTGTTCGTAGATGACCTTGCGCTGGTCGTTCATCACGTCATCATATTCGACGACCTGCTTGCGAATGTCGTAATTGCGTGCCTCGACCTTCTTCTGCGCGGTCTCGATCGCCTTGCTCAGCCACTTGCTGCCGATCGCCTCGCCATCCTCGATATTCGATCGCATCATGCGCGCGAACAGCGTGTCGGGGCCGAAGATCCGCAGCAGATCGTCGTCGAGGCTGAGGTAGAAGCGCGACAGTCCCGGATCGCCCTGCCGCCCGGACCGGCCGCGTAGCTGATTGTCGATCCGTCGGCTCTCGTGCCGCTCGGTGCCGAGCACGAACAGGCCGCCGGCGTCGAGCACCGCCGCCTTCTCAGCCTTGATCTCGGCGTTGATCGTCGCGGCGCGCGCCTCGTACTCGGGCGTTCCGGCGGCGAGATGGGGGTGTTCGTCCAGCATCCGAAATTCCAGATTGCCGCCAAGCTGGATGTCGGTCCCGCGGCCCGCCATATTGGTCGCGATCGTCACGGCCCCCCTGCGACCCGCCTGCGCCACGATGTGCGCCTCCATCTCGTGGAAACGCGCGTTCAGCACCTTGTGCTCGACCTTCTCCTGACTGAGGAACTCGCTCAGCAATTCGGACTTCTCGATCGACACGGTACCGACCAGCACCGGCTGCCCCTTGTCGGCATGGATGCGGATCTTCTTGGCGATCGCGCGGAACTTGTCCGCGGTGTCCTTGTAGAATTCATCCTCCTCGTCCTCGCGCCGGACCGGCACGTTGGTCGGGATGCTGACGACATTCATCTTATAGATGTCGTAGAATTCCGCCGCTTCGGTCGCCGCGGTGCCGGTCATGCCGCTGAGTTTGGGATACATGCGGAAATAATTCTGGAAGGTGATCGACGCCATCGTCTGGTTCTCGGGCTCGATCGTGACACCCTCCTTCGCCTCGACCGCCTGATGGAGTCCGTCGGACCAGCGCCGCCCGTCCATCATGCGGCCGGTGAATTCGTCGATGATGACGACCTTGCCGTCCTTCACGATATAATCGGTATCGCGCTTGAACATCATGTTCGCGCGCAGCGCCTGGTTCAGATGGTGGACGACCTGCGTGTTCTCGAAATCATACAGGTTCTGCCCTTCGAGCAACCCGGCGGTCTCCAGCATCCGCTCGACCTTCTCGGTGCCGTCCTCGGTCAGGATGATCGATTTCTGCTTTTCGTCCTTCTCGTAATCGATCGGGTCGAGCAGCCGCACGACTGCGTCGACCTGGATGTACAGTTCCGACTTGTCGTCGGTCGGACCGGAAATGATCAGCGGGGTGCGTGCCTCGTCGATCAGGACCGAGTCCACCTCGTCGACGATCGCCATCGCGAACGGCCGCTGCACCATCGATGCGCGGTCGTACTTCATGTTGTCGCGCAGATAATCGAAGCCGAACTCGTTGTTCGTGCCATAGGTGATGTCGGCGTTGTACGCGTCGCGACGCTGCTCGTCGGTGAGGTTGGGCACGATGACGCCGACGGTGAGGCCGAGGAACTTGTAGACCTGCCCCATCCATTCCGAGTCGCGCGCGGCGAGATAATCGTTGACGGTGATGACATGCACGCCGTTGCCCGGCAGTGCGTTGAGATAGGTGGCGAGCGTAGCGACCAGCGTCTTGCCCTCGCCGGTGCGCATCTCCGCGATCTCGCCGCGGTGCAGGACGATCCCGCCAACCATCTGCACGTCGTAATGCCGCTGCCCGAGAGCGCGTTTCGCAGCCTCGCGCACCGTCGCGAAGGCTTCGGGCAGCAGGTCGTCAAGCTTGGTGCCTTCCGCGAGCCGCTCGCGGAATAGCACCGTCTGGTGCGCAAGTTGCTCGTCCGACATCGCGCTCAACGTCGGTTCGAATGTGGCGATGTTCGCGAGGATAGGGTTCAGCGACTTGACGTATCGGTCGTTGGACGACCCGAAAATGGATTTGGCGAGGCCACCGAACATGGGGATTTCCTGATGCTGCAAATGCGCTGCCTGCATGAGCGGCGGCGCCTGGATAAATTGAAGAAGCGCCGGTCCGCGACCCGGCGAGGCAAACGCCTTATTCGCGCCGACGACTTGCCCAGAGGTGGGTCATGCCGATCAGAACGGGAATGGCGGAAACATCGAACCCGGCCGCCGCCGCCAATGTCGGGAGTGCGGCGATCGGCCGCGAGGCGATTGTCGTTGCTGCAACGCGTGCAGGAGTCGTCGTGATCGCCTGCACCGCAACCGACTGCGCGACCTCCGGCCGCCGCGCGCCGACCCCCACGCCGGTCAGCGCGGAAAGCAGGGCGGAAAGGAGGAGCAGGAGGTTCATGCGGCGCCGGGCATAGGGACTACGGCCCGGGTCGTCCATGCGTTTTGCGCTACCAGATCGTCCGTACCGGGTAGCGGCGCATCGTCTCATCGCCGGTCACCAGCGTCGGATCGCCATGGATCGCGTGTGCGATCAGCATCCGATCGACGGGGTCCCCGCGGAAATCCGGCAGTTCGCTCGCCAATGCCCACAGGTCGGTGGCAAATCGAGCGACGCGAAGTTCAGGATCAATGCTACGAAAGAAAACGAAGCCGCTTCGGGCAGGCGACCCCGGTTGTGGAGATCGGCGAATTTCCCGGGCGGTGACGGCGCTGAACGTATGCCTTTATCCGGATGAGCACCGGCGCTATCGCCAACGAATGGAACTGTCCCCCCTTGCGCTTCCTTTCCCTGTGATCCCCTCCATAGCCGGCGTAACGCTTCACGTCGCGCGCGCGCGGTACAAGCAATGGGATCGTTGCGACCTCACCTTCGCAACTCTCGCGCCCGGCACGACCGTCGCGGGTGTCTTGACCAACAGCCGATGCCCCTCGCCCGAGGTCGAATGGTGCCGCCGTGCGCTGACCCTTGGACAGGCGCGCGCGCTCGTCATCAATGCGGGCAATTCCAACGCCTTCACGGGCAACCGCGGACGTGCCGCCGTGGAGGCGATCGCCGCGCGGTCCGCAGGGCATCTGGGTTGCCAGCCCTCGGACGTGTTCGTCGCCTCAACTGGTGTGATCGGCGTGCCGCTGCCGATCGACAAGGCCGAGACCGGGCTCGACGCCGCGTTCGCAGCCGATTCCTGCACATGGGAAGACGCCGCCGCGACCATCGGGACGACCGACACCTTCACCAAGGGCGCGGTGGCGACCGCGGTGATCGGCGACCGGACGGTGATGCTGGCCGGGATCATCAAGGGGTCGGGCATGATCGCGCCCGACATGGCGACGATGCTCGGCTTCATCTTTACCGACGCCGCGGTCGCGCCCGATTTCCTGCAACGCGCGCTGACCGCAGCGAATGCACCAAGCTTCTCGTGCATCACGGTCGACGGCGACACGTCGACCAGCGATACCGTGCTCGCCTTCGCGACGGGCGCAGCGGCGAACGCGGTGCTGGCCGACGACGACAGCATTGGCGCGGACGCGTTCCGCGCGGCGCTGGCCGACCTGTGTCACCAACTCGCAATGCTGGTGGTGCGCGACGGCGAGGGTGCGCAGAAGCTTATCGAGATCACGGTCGAGGGCGCGGAAAGCGACCGCAGCGCGCACCGGATCGCGATGTCCATCGCCAATTCGCCGCTGGTCAAAACCGCGATCGCGGGAGAGGACGCCAATTGGGGCCGGATCGTCATGGCGGTCGGAAAGGCCGGCGAACCCGCCGAGCGCGACAGACTATCGATCCGCTTCGGTAACACCCAGGTCGCACGCGATGGCGTGGCGGTGGAGGGATATGACGAGGCACCGGTGGCTGCCCATCTGAGAGACCGTGAAATCGAGATCGGGGTCGATCTGGGCCTGGGCGAAGGCCGCGCGACGGTCTGGACCTGCGACCTGACACACGGCTATATCGCGATCAACGCGGATTATCGTAGCTGACTCTCCAGGTCTCTCACCCCAGCTTTCGCTGGGGCGACGGATAGGAGACCTGCGCCAGCTCACCTTCAAGCCAGGCCTTCAACCGACCCTTGGGCTCCGCACCGACCTTCGTCGCGGCGGGTGCACCGTCCTTGAACAGGATCATCGTCGGAATGCCGCGTACGCCGTATTTGCCCGGAGCATCGGGGTTTTCGTCGATGTTCAGCTTCCCGATCGTCACCTGTTCGCCGAGTTCTTCGGAAATTTCCTCCAGGCTCGGCCCGATCATCTTGCACGGTCCGCACCATTCGGCCCAGAAATCGACGAGCACAGGGCCATCGGCCTTGAGGACGTCGGCGTCGAAGCTGGCGTCGGTGATCTGCTTGGTGGCCATGATAAATTCTCCTTGTCACCGATCAATCTAGGGGGTGCGACAGCCGCCCTCAAGCGCCATCGGCCAAGCTTTGCTCGGTCGCGCGCAAGGCGGGCTTGTTCGCGGCCAGCAGATCGGGCGGCAGCAGGATCGGCATCGGCCCCGCGGTGTAGACCAACGTCGCCTCGATCGGCCGCCCCGGGAAGATCACTTCCAGCGCCGCAACATAGGCCGCCATCTGCCGGACATGGAATTCCGGCACGTCGGCCAGCCCAGCCGGAACCCGCCGCCCGGTCTTGAAATCGACGACGTGCACCAGATCGGGCGCGACGAGCAGCCGGTCGACCGTCCCCGACACGACGGTTCCATCCGGCAAGGTCGCCGCGATCGGCACCTCGGCAAGCGCATCCGGCGCGAACATCGCGGCGAAGCGTGCGTCCTCGATCACCGACAGCACCCCGTCGACGATCGCGGCGCGCGCGCCGCGATCGTCGACCCCCCCCGTTTCCCGCAGCCAACGATCGGCGGCGGCGCGGCGCGCATCGGGCGCAACCGGAGGCAGGCGTTCGAACAGCGCGTGGATCAGCCGGCCGCGCTCGGCCGAAGCCTGCATCGCGACAGTCGGCGGCGGATCCGACGTCGCGTCGTCCCCGAGCGACGACGGCGTCAGCGGCCGCGAGGGGCGCGGGTCCGCGGGCGGTGCACGCCGGACCCATTCGGGAAGCACCGCGCGCGCATCCGGGGCCGTGGCTGGCCGGTCGTCGATCCGGACCGGTGGTTGCGGCGTCCGGCCGACGAACACCCGCTCCCCCTCGCCCGTCACGCCCAATGCGGTCAGCGCGCGATCCGCGGCGGCGTACCAGCTCGACACCGGCGGTACCCCTCCCGCACTCGGCCCGAGCGACCCGGCGATGACCAGCCGCTCCTCCGCGCGTGTCGCCGCGACGTAGAACAGCCGCCAATGCTCCGCCAGGTCGCGCGCTTCGGCTGCCGTCATGGCGTCGTCCAGCGGACCGCCCCGCTCCGACGCGCGCGGCCGGAACACGGGGATCGGGGCGTCCATTCCGCCGGGCGTCCAGCGCAGGACCGATCGCGGCGATTTGGCGGGATCGACGGTCGCGTCCGCCAGGATGACCAACGGTGCCTGCAATCCCTTCGCGCCATGCGCGGTCATCACCCGCACCGCATCGAGCGGCTGCGACGGATCGCGGACGATGTCGACATCGCCGCGGTCGAACCAGTCGAGGAAGCGTTGCAGCGAGGGTGTCGTCGCGACCTCGAAATCGAGCGCGGCGGCGAGCAATTCCTCGATCGGATCGCGCGCCTCCGCGCCAAGCCGGTGGACCAGCTTGCGCCGCCCGTCGAGCGGGCCGGACAGGATTTCCTCCAGGAACCGGTAGGGCGTGGTCACGTCCGCCCGCGCCAGCATCGCCCGCAGCGGCGCGAGCCGTTCGTTGCTCTGCGTATCGCGCAGGTGCCGCCACAGGCTGCCCCCGGCGCGCGGTGCCGCAGCCATCAGTTCGTCCTGCGTCCAGCCGATCAACGGCGATACGAGCAAACTCGCGAGGCTGAGATCGTCCTCCGGCTGCAGCACGAACCGGATCGCGGCGAGCAGATCCTGCACCGCCAGCGGCGCGTTCAGCCGCAACCGGTCGACGCCCGCGACCGGCACGCCTTCCGCATATAATCTTGCGACGATGAGCGAAGCGAGATCGCCGCGCCGCTTGACGAGAATCATGATATCCTCGGGCCGCAGCCGCCGCCCCTTGCTCTCCAGCATCAGCCCGTCGTCGAGCCACCGCTTGATCGCGCGGGCGATATCGATCGCAAGCTTGCGCACCGCGTCGTCGATCCAGTCCTCCTCGTCGCCATCGCTTCCGCCGACCACGACGGGAGGCCAGAGCGTCACCGTCCCCGGCCCCGGCACTTCGCTGGCATGCGCGTCGATGACGGCGATCTCGCCCAATCCCGGCGCGGGGATCGCATCGATCGCGGCATCGACGAATTCCAGGACCGCGCGGGTGGAGCGAAACGAATGCGTAAGTGCGAGCTGCTGGAACGGCAGCCCGCGATCCTCAGGCGGCGTGTCGTCGTCGCCGAGCGCAAGCGCCGCCCGCCCGGCGAAACGCCGCTCCGCCCAGGCGAAATTGATCGGGTCCGTCCCCTGAAACCCGTAGATCGCCTGCTTATAGTCGCCGACGGTGAAAAGCGTCCGTGTCGATGGCGCGTATATGCCGCGGCCGACGAAGAATTCCTCCGACAGCGCCTGCACGATTCGCCATTGGTTGAGGTTCGTGTCCTGCGCCTCGTCGATCAGGACATGCTCGGTGGCCTGATCGAGTTTGAAGCGCACCCATTCACCGATCCCCGGCTGCGCGAGCAACGCAACGGTGGTCGCGATCAGGTCGTCGAAATCGACCGCCCCGGATCGGCGCTTCGCCGCGGCATAGGCGCGCGCATAATCGCGCCCGACGATCAGCGCGTCGGCGAGAAGGTCGGCATAAGCGGCACGGATCGCAAGCGACAGCAGTGCCGCACAATGCCCGTGCATCGCGGTCGCCATGTCGGCATAGTCGATATGGACGGGAGCCTGCCCCTTGCTGAACGAGCGCAAGCCGCCATCCGCCCGCGCCCACACGGCGTGAAGATCGATGAGCGTTGCGACGCGGTCGGCGACCGGGCGGGCGATCCATGCCGCGATCGCGTCCGCGCGCAGAATGCCGCTTTTGGTTCCCCATTCGCGGTTCACAGCGGCGATGACGTGCAGCGTCTCCGCGTCGATCGAATCGTCGCCGCACCCCGCCGCCATCGCCTCGCCGATATCGCCTGACGGCAATTCCAGCGCACCGCGCAGCCATGGCTGGATACCGCTTGGCAAGGCCTCCAGCGCAGGACCGGCCCGCGCGCAGTCGAGCAGGAAACTTTCCGCGCCGCCCTCGCCAAGCCGGACGCTCAGTCGCCCGATCGTCCGGACCGACCCTGCGCGACCTTCCCGCTCCGCATCCGCCAGCATGCCGGCAAGCGTCTCGCGCGCCAGCAACGCCTCCTCGCGCGGTTCCAGGGGGCGGAAGCCGGGGACGATCCCCGCCTCGAGCGGAAATGCCGCGAGCAACCCCTGGCAGAAACCGTGGATCGTCTGGATACGAACCCCGCCGCCAGGCGCATCGAGCACTTTCGCGAACAACGTCCGCGCGCGGGCCTGAAGCTCGAAGGTCGGCCGTTCGCCCAGCGCGTCCAGGTCGCGCGCGAGCATCGGCCCGGGCATCCGCACCCATGCCGCCAGCCGGCCGGCGATCCGCCCGGTCATCTCCGCCGCACCCGCCTTGGTAAAGGTCAGGCACAGGATCGCCGCCGGATCGGTCCCTTTCAGCAACAGCCGGAACACCCGCGCCGCCAGTACCTGCGTCTTGCCGGTTCCGGCCGAAGCGGACAGCCAGACATGGGTGCCCGGATCGCTGGCCGCGGCCTGCGCCCCCTTCAGCGGCGGCAGCGGGCGATGCGGATCAGCGCTCACGCCCATACCATTCGTCGCGGCGCATCAGTTGGTCATATTCGGCATAGGGCGCATACTCGGGTACCAGCTTGGCGGTGAAAGGCTCGCTGCCGGTCAACCATTTCTCCGCCGCTGCAATGAAATTCGCCGCGGCGATGGCCGCGAAATCCGCGGTCGGGATCTTGTCCCGCGCGCCGGTCGGGTCGACCGGGCTGTCGACATAGCCGAACGCCTCCTTCTTCTTGGCCAACGACCAATATTCATACGCCGCTGCGGTGCCGGCGATCCCGGGGAACCCGCCGCGTTCCGCGATCAGGCCGAGCAGCCCCAATTGCAGGCTGAACCCGGCGCGCACCGCGGTGGCGGAGGGCGGCTTGCCGGTCTTGTAGTCGACGATGCCGATGCCACCGTCGGCAAGCCGGTCGATCCGGTCGTACCGGCCCGACAAGGTCACCCCGGCGATCCCGATCTTCCCCTTCCCTTCCGCGGACAAGACGCTGCGGCCGTCCTGCGCGTCCTGCGTCAGTCGGGCCGCGATCCAGTCGATCGCCTCCATCAGTCGCGGCTGCCACAGCGCGCGCATCATCGGGTGAGTCCGCTCGTCCGCCAGCATCGCGCGCGCGCGGTCGGCGAGCTTGTCCACCGCGCAGCCATCCTTCGCCCACCATTGCTCGAGAATGTCGTGTACCGCGACGCCACGCCACGCCGCGCTCGGGTCGGCATCGACCGGGTCGAGCGGCATCAGCCGCAGCACCCGGCGCGCGTAGAAGGCATAGGGGTCGGCCTTCAGCCGATCGACCTCGGTCACCGAGATGGCGGCCGGGCGAAGAGCGGCCGGCGGCACCGGCGCGGGGCGATCCGCGGGCGCGTGCCCGGGTGGATCATCCAGCGTCCGCGTCCAGCCCTCAATCATCGTCGCCCGCTCGAACCGGTCGCCGGCCATCGCCGCCAGCCGCAGCCAGAAGCGCGACGCGATCGCTGGCGACTTCCCGCTCCGCCGCGCGCGCGTGACCATGACCTGCGGCGCCCCCAGCCCTTGCGCGAAATCATGCGCCGCCGCACCGATCCGCCGCTCCAGCCCCGGCAGGCCGAGCACGTCGCGAATACGCGGCGCGAGCCACGGATCGGGCGCGGGTGCGCTCGGCCAGGTCCCCTCGTTCAGGCCGCCAAGCACCATCAGGTCCGCCGCCTGCAACCGCGCCTCGATCAGCCCGTAGATCGCGAGCCGCGGCGGGCCGCCGCGCTGCACACGGACCGCGGTCTCGTCGAGCAGCGTCCGCAGCAGCGGTGCCAATCCCTCCGGTTCGGCCGAGGACGGTCCCGCCGGTGCCTCCGCCTCCAGATCGGCGAGGAATGCCGAAGCCTCGCGCCCGGCGACGCCCGACCAGATCGCATCGCCGCACAAGGCATCCGCCGTTTCGCGAAGTGCCGCGATCATCGGCGCGAGCGGTTGCGGGCCGGTCGCTGCCATTGTCTCGATCGGCACGAGCAGCGCGGCGGCGGTGCGCCACCAGTCGCGCAGCGCCTCCGGTGCGCGTACGTCCTCCAGATGCGCGCTTACCCCCGGCAGGCCCGGCGATGGTCGCGGTCCGCGCAGTGCCCGGTCGAGCGAGCGTACCCCGTCGAGCCACGCCAGCCGCTCACCCCCGCCGGTCACCAGCGGATGCTTGAGCAAGGCGAGCAGCGCGAGCGGCGCGAACCGCTGTGCCGCCGCTTCGGCGATATCGAGCAGCAGCGTCCCCGGCGGCAGCAATGCGAGCGGCCGCCCGGCGGAATCGTCGATCGCGATCCCCCAGCGGCCCAGATGCGCGGCGACCCGGTTCGCCAATCCACGATCGGGCGTGACCAGCGCCGCGGTCCGCCCCGGCGTCTCCAGCGCCTCGCGGAGCGCCAGCGCGATCCCCTGCGCTTCGTCCGCCGGCGTCGCGAACTCGGCGACCGACACCCCCGCCAACCGCCGATCCTCGGCGCGCAGGTCGGTCCATTTGGCGGTGAATTCGGCCGGTGCCAGCGCATTGGCGATCGCGCGCGCGCGCGCCGGCGGTGCGTCGGGACCGTCCGACGCGCCGCGCCAGCCCCGCACTTCGGTGCGCGCGACGCCGATCCGGTCGAGCAGCAGCTTGCCCCGATATTGCGGATGCGTCTCGATCGACCGCCGTCGCCGGCCGGTGACGGGGTCGGGCGTATGCGGACCGAGTGCATCCCACTCCGTGTCGGGCATCGCGGTATCCAGCCCGGCGAATACCACCTGCCCACGCGGCAGTCGCGCGACGCAGCGCAGCAGCCGCACGACCGCGGGCGCGGTGTCGGTGATCGCAGCGGCACACACGAACGTCTGCGGCGGATCGGCACGCCAACGCTCCGCCAGCCGATCGAGCAAGGCACCCCGCCGCGCGGCCGCGTCGATCCGTCCGAGCGCGGCCAGCTCGGCCGGCCAGCGATCGAGGATCACGCGGAACAGATCGAGCGAACGCTCCCAATGCACTGCCAGTTCGGGGCCGAGTTCGATATCGCGCAGCCGGGCCGGCGCGACATCCTCGATCAGCAACTGGTCCAGCGTCCGCGCCAATTCGCCCGCCAGCCGCACCGCCTCGCCCGCATCGACAGGACGGCCCGTGCGCCCACGCTCCTCAGCGATCAGCCGCGCCAGGATCATCCGCCGCCGGAACGGCGCGACGGCGGGCAGCGGCGGCGACGGTGCATCGACGGGGTCGAGCGCCACCCCGACCGCCTCGCCAAGATCCGGATCGCCAAGCGCCACCAGCCGCGGCAACAGCAGCGCGCCGCCGCTTGCGCGCACGAACGCATTGGTCACTGCACGAACACCGCGATTGTTGGGCAGCAGGATCAGGCCGCGGGCAAGCGCGGTCGGGTCGGCGCGATCGATCCCGCGCATCAACCCGGCGACGAGCGCATCGGCGAACGACCGGTGCGCGGGGATCGTATAGATACGCGGCGAGCGTGGCTCAGCCATCGGCGAGCAGCGCCTCGGTCTTCGCGATCGCAGCCGGCGTCCCGACGTCGAACCACAGCCCCTGGTGGACCTGCCCATAAGCGCGGCCGACCGCGACCGCGCGGTCCCAGAACAGGTTGGTCGAGAACGCACCTTCAGGCCAGTCGGCGATCAGCCGCGGGTGGACGATCTGCACGCCGGTATAGGTGAACGGGGCGACCCGCCCGTGCTTGCGACGCGCGGTAATCCGGCCGTCGGGCGCCAGGTAGAAATCGCCCGAACCGGTGTGATTGTGCGCCCGCGCCAGCGGTACGACGAGCAGCAGCGCATCCATCGTCATATCGTCCCAGCGCAACGCGAGCAGCCGGATCGCGTCGACCGGCCCGTCGAGCCAGAGATTGTCGCTGTTGACGACCAGCAGCGGCTCGTCGGCGAACAGGTCGCGCGCCTTTGCCAACCCGCCGCCCGTCTCAAGCAACGCGCCGCGTTCGTCCGATATCACGATCTCCAACCCGTCCGCATGCCGCCCGAGATGCGCCTCGAGCGCATCCGCCAGATAATGCACGTTGACGATCACGCGCTCGACTCCCGCCGTGCGCAACCGATCGAGGACGTGATCGATCAGCGCCTTGCCCGCGACCTCCACCAGCGGCTTGGGCCGGGTCGCGGTCAACGGGCGCATCCGCTTGCCGATCCCGGCCGCCATCACCATCGCGGTCCTCGGCACGGTGCCGCCCGGTGTCGGCCGGATGCTTCGCAGGCGAGTCATGCCGCCAGCCTCGCCGGATCGCCGCGCCATTCGGGCGGGATATGCGCATCGAACCAGGCGGCGACGGGGGCGAGCGCGGGCTGCGACAGATCGCGCTCCAGATACGCCCAGACACGCGGGCAGAGCGCAGCATAGCGCGGCTTGCCGTCGCGCTTCCACAGTCGCGTGAAGATGCCCAGGATCTTCGCGTTCCGCTGCGCGCCCAGCACATGATACGCGGCCATGAAATCTTCCCCCGCGGCCGTCGCCATGCGGTAGCGCGCGATCATCGCCGCCTCGATCGACGGATCGACATCGCGTCGCGCATCCTGCAGCAACGATACGAGATCATAGGCCGGATGCCCCGCCAGTGCATCCTGAAAATCGAGCAGGCCCATCGCTCGCTCCGCCCCCAGGAGCATGAGGTTTTCGGCATGATAGTCGCGCAATACGGTCACGGGGTCGGGTGCCGCCGCGTGATCGAAGACCTGATCCCAGGCGGCCCGATACGCGTCCCGGTCCGGCGCGATCCCGACAGCGGGGCAATACCATTCGACGAACAACGCCGCCTCGCGCGCCAGCACCGCGCGGTCGTAGGGCGCGAACGGCCCAGCGGGATGCGATCGGAGCGCGACCAGTATGTCGACCGCCGCGGTATAGAGCGGTATCTGCGCATCGACCGACGCATCCGCGGCTTCGCGCATCCGGTCGTCGCCGAAATCCTCGATCAGGACCAGCCCGCGCTCGATATCCACGGCCAGGATCGCGGGCGACCGGAAACCGCGTTCCGACAGCCAGGTCCCGACCGACAGGAACGGCCGCGGGTTCTCATGCGGCGGCGGCGCATCCATCAGGACCGCCCGGCGCGTGCCGTCGGTCACGCGGAAATACCGCCGGAACGAGGCATCGCCCGCGAGCGGCGCGATGCTCGCCCCCGCCCAGCCATGCACGGCCAGAAAAGCAGGCGTGTCCGCCGGCGGGGTCATGTCGGCCATCGCCGCTGCCATGCCGGGGGAGCCGAGATAGTCAGGATGCGAGCGCCGTCGGGGGTGAAATCGAGACGCAGCGCGAGCGCGCCTGGCCATGCGTCCGGACCAGCGCGGTCGGGCCATTCGACGAGGAGCAACGAGTCGTCCAGCGCCTCGTCGAGCCCCAGTTCCGCGAGCTCGCCGCGATCCTCGACGCGGTAGAGATCGACGTGAAGCACCGGCAGACGCACCTCGGGCGGGGCATAGGGCTGGACGATCGCGAAGCTTGGGCTCGGTGCTTCGCCCATCAGGCCGAGCGCGGCAAGAAGACCGCGCGCGATGCTGGTCTTGCCCGCGCCGAGCGGGCCTTCGAGGGTGATGATGTCACCGGGGTGCACGAGCGGGGCAAGCCACGCGCCGAAGGCTTCAGTGGCTTCAGCATCTACCAATGGCACTGTCCTCACCCTTCGCCGCCTTCGGCGTCTTTTCCCTCTCCCGCTGGGAGAGGGAGGGAGCGGCGCAGCCGCGGGAGGGTGAGGACAGAAGGACACCCCCTCATCGCCGCGGCAGGTCGACCGTCACCAGCGTTCCCTCCCCCGGCTCCGAGACCAGTCCGATCGTCCCGCCATGCGCTTCGACGAATTGCTTGGCCAGCGGCAGGCCAAGCCCCAACGCTCGACCCCCCGTCGGCTTGATCCCCGGCTCGGCGAAACGGTCGAATGCGGTGGCGGCGCTCTCGGCATCCATTCCCGGCCCGTCGTCCGACACGACGATCCGCGCGCCCGTCGCATTGCCGTCGACATGGAGGAGGATCCGCCCGCCCTCGGGCGTCCCCTCGATCGCGTGGCGAAGCAGATGCTCCACAACCTCGCGCAACCGCCGCGCGTCACCCTGCACGCGGCCGGCGGATCGCGCGACCTCGATCGCGAAGTCGAGCCGCCGCCGCTCCGCCGCCGGCCGCACCCGGTCCGCGGCACCCTGCGCGACCATGGCCATATCGACATCGACCCGCGCGATCGCGCCATCGCCCTCCACGCCCTCGGTCAGGTCGAGCACGTCGTCGACCAGCAGGCCAAGCCGCTCCACCGACTCGAGGATCGCCTCGACATAGTCGTCCGCCTGTTTGGTCAGTTTGCCCGCATAGCCGCCATGCAGCATCTCCGCGAACCCGCCGATCGACGTCAGCGGCGTGCGCAATTCGTAGGACATGTTGGCGACGAACTGCGTCTTGACCCGGTCGGTCGCCTCAAGCGCCGCGTTGCGATCGCGCAGCGCCTGCTCCGCACGCCGGCTGTCGGTGATGTCGAGCATCGTGAACAGCGCGTTGCCGTCGGGTAGCGGCACCGCGGCGAATTCGAAATGGCGGCCGTCGGCGAATGCGACCCGGCCGCCGCGCTGCTGCCGCTCGGTGGTGGCGGAGCGGACCAGTTCCGGGATCAGCTGCGCGCGGTTGGGTGTCGCGAGTTTCGCCGCCGCAGCCTCCGCAAAGGCATCGACGCGCGGGTGTCCGGCCAGGAACTCCTCCTCGAACCCCCAGATCGCGCGGAGCCGGTTGTTCCACAGCTGCAGCCGGCCATCCGCCGCAAAGACTCCCAACGCCTCGAACAGATTGTCGAACGTCGCGGTACGAACCCGGAGCAACGTATCGCGCGCGCTGGCGAGCTGCACCTGCTCGGTCCGGTCCTCGAAGATCAGCAGCAACCCGCCATCGGGCAGCGGCTGCGCGACGACCCGCAGATGCGTACCGCCCGGCAGGTGCCACTGCTCCTCCGTCGCTTCGTCCGCTGGCAGGAACCAGTCGCGCCGCTCCGCCTTCCAGCCGGGGAAATCGCGCACTTCGGGCAGACGGTTCGCCTCGCGCATCCGTTCCAGGATGCGTTCGAACGCCGGGCGGTCGGACAGCCACTCGCTTCGCATCGCGAACATGCGGCGGAACGGCTGGTTGCAGAAGACGAGCGCGCGGTCCTCACCAAATTGCGCGACGCCTGCG